>JAQBFV010000282.1:0-20740 GCA_032123035.1 Betaproteobacteria bacterium
TCATGAATATAATTCTTTTGGATAATAATAGAGCAAGACTTATATCAGCCCTGTAATTATGAGGCTTATTTGCTCAACGGTACGGATATGCTCTGTTTATGACCACACACCCTGCTTCAGCGGGGTTTGTTTTTGTCTGTCTTTAACGGCAGCTATGGGTCGGAAGCGGACATGGACTGTCCGATCAAATCTCGGCTACTACAGGTGATGATAGTTGATGATAGAAAGCAGGTTACTTATCACCATTTTTCATCACCATCACTCATCACCATTACTCATCACTTCTTTCTGTGCATCAGCGGGCTTCGCCGCGCCCGCCTACTTGGTCGCCGACTTCATCGCGAGCGGTAGGCTGGAGGCTTCTCACCAGCCCGGGCAGATAAAGGCCGCGGGATAGCAGCTTCCACGCAACCATACGCGTGATCTGCGCGATGTCCAGTACCGGGCGGAAATGGCTGCGCCGTGCGCGCACCGCGTAGATCACCGATATCGGCACGTTAATCAGCCGCACGCCCCGCCGTCCGGCGTCGATCAAAATCTCGCTCTCGAACACGAAGCCCGAGGCGCGGTCGGCCCGGGGCCTGACCTCACGCAGCAGCGCCGCGGGATAGATCCGAAAACCGGACTGGCTGTCGGCGATCGGCTGGCCCGCCGCCCACGCGATCCAGAAATTGGCAAACCGGTTGGCCAGGTAGCGGTCCCGTGGGATGCGATCGCGTTCGTGCAGCCGCGAGCCGATGACGATTGCTCCCGGGTCGCACTCATAGGCCGCCACCAACCGGGGTATATCTTCCGGACGATACTGCCCGTCTCCATCCAGTGTCAGGATCGCACCGGCACCCCGCGCGAGAGCATATTCCGCTCCCTTCGCAAGGCTAACCGCCTTCCCGCAGTTCCCGTCGTTACGGAGGAGCGTCACGGACAGTCCAGCCAGCGCGGCCCCGGTACCATCGGTTGAACCATCGTCCACGACGACGACAAACGGAACGTGCTGCAATGTGCGTTCAGCAACATCGCGGATCGTGCGTGCCTCGTTAAAGGCCGGTATGACGGCGGCTATGGAGGTCATGCCATAGCTCCGTTCACGGCCAGCACCACCACGGCGCGCCCTCGCAGCAGTTCCCGAGAGCCGGCCCGCACTTCGAATTCGTACAGCAGCCGGGTGCGGTCGTTGAGCAACCGGCGTGCCGTGAGCACGAGATCATCCGGGATATCGTCCAGGCGCTCGACATTCAATACGACGTCACGCACCGCCGCCAGTACGCCAGGTTGCGAACCACGCGACTCGCGGAGTGCGCCGTGCACGGCCATTGCCTGCGCCGCATACTCGATTCCCGAGAGTGCCGGCAGGATCCCGTCCTCGCGCAGCGGATGGTCGGGATCACGGTGGCTTATTGCGCGGCACGTTATGCTCTCGTCGTCCATGTGCAGCACCTCGTGGAGCAGGCACATCGCGCCACGATGGGGAATCAGGCCTGCAAGTGTCTCATGGCTCACAACCATGGCTGGGTCTCGACCCGGAGATGACACCCATTCACGTAGGTGATAGCAATGGTTTGGGATACGTCCCGCGCCACCGTGGCGAGCAGCGGCAACGCATGCGCCGCGGGATTGGTGCACAGCCCCGGCGGGAGCGACTCGGGAAAACGCGTGGCTGACGCGCCTTCGCAAACGGCGACGTGCCACAGCCCAAGCGTGCCGGCCCGCGGCTCGCGCGAGAACAGCAGTGCCACGGCGAGCGGCTCTCGGATCTTGCGCACCCTTGCGAGAGGTTCCGGGTAAGGAAGATCGTAGGTGACCAGAAGCACCGGCGCGCCGTACGCGTGCACCTGCGCTGCGGCCTCGATCAGGCCGGCGGCAAAAGAACCATCGTAGGCGCACAAGGTCACCGAAGGCTGCTGCGATCCCGCCGCGATGCTCCAATAGCCAGCGGGCGCATTGTGCACGGAGTTGTGAAAGCGTGTCGGCGAGACCTCACGCTCCGGCCTCGCAAGCGCTTCGCAGAGTTGATGCAGGGTCTCACCGTCGCCCGAACTCGACGCGAAAACCGTTGCGACTTCAGCCGCCGTGATGTCCGCGCCGTCCAGGGCCTCTTGCGCCGCCGCGACCGCCCAACGCACGGATTTCGCGCCGCGTCTGCGCTCGTTTGGCGGCAGGACGCGGGCATCGGGTTGAGGCGGCGGCTCGTAGTGATACTCCCGCTTCCCGCCCAGCACTTCGCGTGCAGCCGGCCAGTCAGGCAACCCCGGGCCGAGCACACCGACGGCGGCGAGATAGAGCCCGCTCACGCAAGCCTTCCGAACAACAGGCTGCAATTGTTGCCCCCGAAGCCAAAGGAATTCGAGAGCACGTAACGCAAATCGCACGCCACGGGCTCCAACGCAATCCGGCTCTTGAACGCCGGGTCGACTTCCCGGACGTTGAGGCTGCCCGGCACATAGCCATGCGCCAGACATTGCGCCGCGATGACCGCCTCGAGGATTCCGGCAGCACCCAGCGTGTGGCCGGTCCAGCCCTTCGTCGAGCTGCACGGCACCGAGTGGCCAAAAATGCGATGGAGCGCTTCATCTTCGACGCGGTCGTTGGCGTGCGTGCCCGTGCCATGCATGTTGACGTAACCCACATCCGCTGCCGTAACCCCTGCCCGGTCGAGCGCGTCCCGCATCGCCCGATACGCGCCCTCGCCCGCCGGGTGGGGCGATGACATATGGTAAGCATCCGAGCTCTCGCCATAGCCGGCCAATGTCACACCGCCTTCCGCGCCGTCCACTCGCTCGAGCAGGGCAAAGCCGGCCGCCTCGCCGATCGAAATGCCGTCACGATGCGCGTCGCATGGCCGGCACGGTTCGCGAGAGAGCAGCTCGAGCGAAGCGAAACCGTAGAGCGTGGTCAGACACAGGCTGTCCACCCCGCCCACGACCGCAGCATCCGCAAACCCTGCCTCGATGAGCCGGTGCGCACTCGTGAACACCTTCGCGCTGGACGAGCACGCCGTCGAGATAGCGACCGCAGCTCCGTGCAGCTCGAGGTAGCGCTGCACGAAATCCGCGACGGAGTAGAGGTTATGCGTGTGGCGCTCGTCGAACCAGCCCGGCAGGGCACCGCTTTGCGCATCGCGCTCGCAGTAGGCCCGCTCGCATTCCCGGATGCCTGACGTGCTGGTCCCGATCAGCACCGCGATCCGACGCGCCCCGTATTGACGGCGGGCTCGCGCGACGGCCTGCTCGAAGCCGTCCTGGCGCAGGCCGAGCTGGGCAAGGCGATTGTTACGGCAGTCGAATTCCGCCAAGCGCTCCGTAACTGGCTCGTTTTCAAGACCGTCCACGCGTCCGATCCACGTGTCGAGCCCGGCAGCGGATTCCACGTCGTTGCACCGCAACGCGCCACGGCGTTCACGCAGCGCCGCGAGGGTCGCCTCGCATCCGAGTCCCAACGGATTCGCGGTGGCGGAACGAGTGATAGCTAACGGCCTCAAGTGCAGCCCCCGCGGATGACTCGACAAGTATACCGGAGGGTGTCTTCAGCTAGACCGGACTCCCACGACGGCCGGTGAGCGCCGCCGCGAGGAGCAGCGACAATACCGAGCCGAGCGCAACGGTCACGCCGATCGCATGCAACACCGGCGTTTCGGACAGCGACAGGCAGCCGAACGCCGCGAGCGTGGTCGCGCCGCAGACCACGAGCGAGAGCTGTGTGCGTGCGCGCTCCGCTGCATCACGCTGCGGCCGCTCGAAAAACAGCCCGTAGTTGAGCCCCATTCCGACGACCAGCAGCAGCGCGACGAGATTGAAGAGCGAAAGCCGCTCTCCGAGCAGCAGCAGGATCGCGACGTCCAGCACCACAGCAGCAAGGGCGGGCACGAGCACGCGCAGGGCACGGACTGCGCTGCGCAGGCCCCAGGCGAGCACGACCATCATGCACAGTAACCCCAGCGCGATGAGCCGCAACGACTGATCGCGGTAGCTGTTGACGAGCTGATTGGACTCGCCTTTGAGATCGAGGAGCTGGTGCCCCGCCCGGCTCGCGGCGAGCGACAGCGCGTCCGGCGCACGCACGCCGCGCAGCGGTGCAAGCACGGTCCACCCCTCCTCGTCACGGATCAGGAGGGATTCGACCTTGAGCGAAAGCACGGAGTCGCGCAAGGCATCCGCGTCGAGCGGCGGGCCCGAGCGATTGCGCTCGACCGCGTCGAGGAATGGCGCGAACAGCCCCTCCCGGAACGGCAGATCGCGCAGCGCGGTGTCGAGGTTGCCTGCCAGTGTCGCGGCGTCCGGGAGCGCTGCGCGCCGCGCCGCCTGCGTCTTTGCGCTAGGCAGGTAACGGGACGGTACGTCGAACCCGGCGAGCAAACCCCGCGCGACACTCTCTCCCAGCCACGCGGCCGCGGCCTCGCTCGCCTGCAACGCGGCTTCGCGGTTCTTCCTCTGCGCGACCACGATATAGCGCACGTCGGGGGCGCCGAGCTCTTCGCGCAGGGCGCGATCCCGCAACTTGGCCGCCTCCGAAACAGGCGTGAGATTGGCCAGATCGTCGTCCCACAAGCGCTCGTGGCGCCACACCCCCACGGCAAGACCCGCCGCCACCAGGAGAACGACGAACCATCGTGCGCTGCGCCCGCTCGTCGCCAGCATCGACAGATCGAATGGGGCCGCGCGGGCCCTGCGCGGTGCGAACGCCGCGGGCGAAACTGCGGGTAGCACCCAGCGCGTCGTCAAGGCTGCCGCCGTGGTGCCCATGATCGTAAGCACGCCGAGCTGCGCGAGTCCCTCGAAGCTCGAGAGCGCCATCGCCAGTGCGCCGAAGACGGTGGTCAGCACGGCCAGCCGCAGCGTGTTACCGATGCGTGCCAGCGTCGCATCGAGACGCTCGCCGACGGCCGCCTGCGTGAAGAGATAGCTCGGATAGTCGACGGCCTCCCCGATCAGCATCGCCCCAAACCCCAGCGTGATTCCGTGGACCTCGCCAAAGCCGAGACTGACTGCAGTTACCCCGACGAGGAGGCCGGTTGCCACGGGCAGCATGCTCGCGGCCACCGTCACGGCCGAGCGATAGACCGCAAACAAAATCGCGATGACGAGGACCGCCGCCAGCGCGGAGAGTCGCCACGCTTCGCCCTCGATCGTCGAGCGAACCTGTGAAGCAAAGACACCCGGCCCCGAGAGCACGATACGCCCGCCTTCCGGCTGTATGGCCGCGAAGGCGTCTCGAATCGACTGGATCGCGCGCCGCTGTGCCTCCACATCGAAGCCCGCGGCGCGCGTCTCCGCGACCAAAAGCGCGCGCGCGCCGTCGCGTGAGAACCACACGTCATGGCGCCTGCCGGGGGTGCCGTCCGGGATCATGAGCCGCGCGAGCTCGCGCATCTCACCGGTCGGATCCGACGGCAGCAGCGGGCGGATGAACGCCCCGGCCGGCGAGGACAGCAGTTCGAGGCTTTCGCGCAGCGCCGAGTGCAGGCCCGCGACGGCAAACCGCTCCGGGCTGATAGCCGGGCTCAGCACGTAACGATGCGCGAACAGGAGTTCGCGCTCCTTCTTCAGCGCGCCCGGATCGCCATTGCTGACCGAAGAGAAGAGCCCGCTTGTCTTCAACCGGCCCGCGAGCGTGGTGCTGGCGGCCGCGAGCGCCGTGTCGGGCGCGCCTTCGAGCGCAATCAATATCAGGCGGGACGCGACGCCGTCGCGCAGCTGGCCGACCAGTACCCGCTGGACGGGCGTTGCCGACGGGGGCAGGAAAACCGTGAGGTCTGTCGTGACCGACAGGTTCCGGTACAGCCAGGCACCGCAGGCGACGCACGCGACCAGCCAGATCGCCAGCGTCACCTTCCATAGCCCTCTCATCTGAGTTCTTCGTTGATTTTCATGACGGTGCGGTCGCCGCTCCTCTCATCCACCTCGATCCGCTCGATACGCGGACCCGCGCCCTTCACTGTCACGGCGTTTACGTATTCCGCCAGTTCCCGATCGTGGGGCCTCAGGCGCAGCCACCACTCGCCGCGGCTTCCGCCGACTTCAACCTTGTAGAAGCGCTCGAGCGCCCCGAGATCGCCCGCGCGCGTCGCGCGGATGCTCTCCACGAGGCCCGCAATACCCGGCGCGCTCGCGATCGCGATCGTCATCTTCCGGCCGCGGGTGCGGTTGTCGATGGTCATCTGCCCACGTTCCAGCACGATGCGCTCGTCATAGGGAAAGGAAACCTGCTTCTCCAGCCGGCCGGGCCGCTCGTAGAGCAGGGTGCCTCGCGATACTAGGGGCGCTGTGAGCAGGGCGCTATGCCGCGTCTCGACAAATCGCGCGCTCGCGCGTTCAACGCTAGCGAGCAATTGCATGAGCACCTGCTTATCGAGATCCGCTGCAGCCGCGGCACACCCCAGCAGGCCGCTCACGCACGCGACGAGAGCCAGCTCAGCGCGCGCCTTCATCCTCATCCCAAAAATCGTAGAAGTTGAACCAGTTGTAGGGAGCCTGCCGGGCATGGTGCTCCAGCCGCGCGACGTAGCGCTCGAGCAGCCTCCCGGCGGTCGCTGAGCGCGTCTCGCGCGGCACCAGCGCCCCTTCCGCGAGCGTCTCCAGGTGCAACTCGTAGCGTGCACCACCACGGTAGAGGCCGAAGAACATCGCTACGGGTGCCCCAAGCGCCCCGGCCAGCAGCAGCGGGCCGAGCGGAAAGCGGGCTGTCGCGCCCAGGAAATTGCATGGGTGTGTTCGGCTGCCGCGAAAGGGACGGTCGCCGAGGATCCCCACTATTTCCCCGCGCTCGAGACACTCCTTCACCCGGAGAATCGCGTCGGGCCGGCCGGGGTCGATGACGCGCTCGCGCAGATCCGGAGCCAAGTGCGCCAGCGCCCGGCCCGTCTTCCCGGCATTGGCCTCATGCATGACAACGTTGACCGCGTAGCGTGTGTTGAACTCGCTCAGCGCGCGCAACACCTCGAAGCTGCCCAGATGGGAGCCGAGCAGAATGCAGCCGCGGCCCGCGGCCAGCAGCCGGTTGACGTCGTCGGCGCCATTCACGACCACGTCAAAAAGCTCGCACTGGCCGCGCACGAGGAACACGCGATCGTGCACGGTCACGGCAAAGGCATGGTAATGGCGCAGCACATCGCTGCTGTGCGGCTCTCGGCCCAGCACCCGCGCGAGATAGGCCCGCGAGGCCCGGCGCGAGCGAGGCGAGAACGCGAAGAAGTAAAGACAGATCGGATAAAGCAGCCAGCGCGTTGCCGCGCGCCCGAGCGCCCGCGTCAGCCACGTGATGAGCCCGATGGCCGCTGGGCTGCCACGCTCCGGCTCGGCAAGCCACGCCGCGCTCATGTCGCGCCTATGCGGCCGCAGCGACGCTGAAGCCCAGGGCACCCGCTGCGATCAGGGTCTCCGCGCGCAACACGCGAAATTTGACCGTGGCCCCTGCGCCGCGTTCCAGCTCGATGTCAAAGGCCTCGCCCGGTCGGAGCACGGCGTGAAACCGGGCCGTTGGTATCGCGTTCACCACTGCGCCCGGCGTGACGCCGGCCGCCCGCAGGACGCGACCCAGCAGCAGCACGCCGGGGACGATCGGATTGCCGGGGAAATGCCCCGCGAGAGCCGGGTGAGCCGGGTCGACGAAATCCCGGACGCGCATCAAGCGCTCCGCTGGCTTCGCGCCTGCGCCGCCTCCGCGAGCGCGAGCAAACCCTCACGCGGAATTTTGCCCGTCGCCCCGCGCGGGAGCGCGTCGACGATCAGCAGGGGGCGCGGCAGGAACACCGAATCGATGCGCTCACGCAGGGCGCGCAGGATCGCCCCAGCGTCGAGTTCGGGGGCGACAACCAGCGCAGCAAGCCGCGCCTCCCCCGGCGGACAATCGTCAGGAACGAAGAATACGCCGTCACGCACGCCGGGCACACGCTGCAACTCGTGATTGAGCGCTTCGAGCGAGACGCGTTTGCCCGCGATCTTCGCCATGTCACCCGGCCGCCCGAGGAGAGTGAATTCGGTGTCGCTGTTAAGCTCGATGCGGTCCGGCAGCTTCATCGGATGCGGGAGATGCCCTCCCTCCACCCAGGTATCCGAGCCTTTCTGTTGCAACCGCATGCCGGGGCGAACGTGCCAGCGCTCGGTGCGAGCCGGACGGCGCACGGCAACGGCCCCGGCTTCCGTACAGCCGTAGATCTCCTGAACTGGCGCCGCCCACATCTGCTCGGTTTCCCGCGCGAGTTCCACGGATAGAGGCATAGTCGCGCAAACAATTCCTGCGAGCCCCGGCAGTGACGCGCGGTCGGCGACACAGGCCCGCAGGTGCAACGGCGTCGTCGCAAGCCAGCGATTACCGGGCATTCCAGCCAAGGCTGTGGCCACGTCGGCCGGCAACAAGGGAATCCCCGAATGCACCGAGGCGCCGTTCTGCAGCGGCAGCATCACGGTCGTTTCGAGGCCATAAACGTGCTGAGGTGGCACGGTACCGAGAACGCACCAGGCGTCGCTCCCGTCGATACCCAGATCGGAGTATAGGGATCGGGCATCGGAGACCAGCGAGCCCCAAGTCTTCGAATGCGCCTGAGGCCGCCCGGTGCTGCCCGAAGTAAACGCGACCAACGCTTCCAGATCGGAAGGAAGCCGCGGCACCGCCGCAGCGCCGTCGAGCGCGCGCCACGGCGGCACTATGAACGCCGGCAGCCCGGCGGGCAGATCCCCGCTGTCCGCGAGGCAATAGCTGTCGGGATGGCTGGCGCAGAGGTCGCGCACTACGCCGGGCGCCCTGGAGTACGGCAACAGGCTCACCTGCCGCGCGATAAGCGCGGCCGCGAAGCCGAGCATGAAGTTCAGGCGATCCTCGCACACGTTCAGGACGTAGCACCGGCGCGGCAAACCCGCCGCGAGCCCGACGGCCGCGGCACAGAAGCGCGCCGCGCTGATCGGCTCCCCGCCCGACCAGCCCACGGTTGCCGTCGGCTCGAACCCGCGAATGAGAGGCAGTTCAGCGGCCATACTCTATCTCTAGCTCCCGTCCGCGTGCCGATGGAAGATGCGGTAGGTATGCAAGCGCCGCACCAACTCGCCGGGGCTTGCATGAGGATGATGGCGGTAGCGAAGGCGCCGGTAGAGATATTCGAGCGCGAAGAAAACCACGATCAACACGTAGTTCAGCAGATTGGTGAATAGCGACCAAGCGGCCGTGGAACCCCATAACGCGAGGCTGAGGGAAACGATCGCCATCACCGCAAAGAATGCGGCCCACAGTCCGGTCAGCACCCGCGTGTAACGTGCGAGATCCGGCGGCAAATCGATGCCGCGTTCGATGCGCGCAAACCGGCCGACCAGCGGCTCCCGGCCAGGTCGCAAGGTGCCCGCAAAGGCGGCGCACAGCGCAAGATTGAGTGCGAGCGGCGGCGCGTAAAGCAGGACGCCGGGGAACAGCGCGGAAAGTCCGATACCCAGGCCAAGGGTCAGCAGCCCGAGGAATACCGCCCCTGCCCCCTGAAACCGTCCGGACAAGAGGGCCCAGGTGACGAGCGCGATTCCGCTCGCGGGCCAGAGCGGCTCCTGGGTCACCGCTCCCAGATGATTCAACAGCGGGTAAGAACAGCACGCGGCGATTGCGAGGATAGCCGTGCGCCGGGACATGAAAGGCGTTACCGCGTACGATGCTGAGCGATGTGCATGCTCAGCGCGCGCACGGAAGAGAATATGCGCTGATTGTCCGCATCATCCGAGCGCAGCTGAAATCCGTACCGCCGCGAGATGGCAAGCGCCACTTCGAGCAAATCAATCGAATCGAACCCAAGACCCTCGCCGAACAGTTGCACGTCGGGGTCGAGCGCGTCGGCTGTCTGGTCGAGATTGACCGCCTCGACGATCAACTGCGCCACCTCCCCTACGAGATCCGTCTGCTCCAACACCCTGTTTTCCCCTGTTCCGCTTCGCTAGGAGATTATTATGATACCGTGCCGGCGCCCGCTGTGAAGATTATGGTTCCGGCCTCGATTGTCGGGCAGCCCCCATGCGGGGCCCGTCACGACGGCGGCAACGAAAGTCCGGCGGCCGCGACGGGTGGACAAGCGCTACATAAGGTTCAGTTGGGTGCGTATGCCCCGGTCCAGATTCTGAACCCATCCGTTGTAGTTGGTGTGGATATTGGTCCCGTCGTACTGAAGATCGGTGCTTTCCTTGTACGTAATGCTGTACGAGCTCATGCTGTAGTTCACGTCCACCACGGCAACGTGGGTGCGCAGGTGCAGCGATGCCAGTATATGGCCCGGTTTCGTTTCCTTCATCTGCCAGCCTAGACCCCCGCCTGCGCGCATTATCGCTTTCGAAACGTCGTCCAGCGTCAGGTTAGCCTTCGACGAAGTCACGGGCGCGCTGCTGACGTTGTACACCGGAGCAGACCGGCAGCCAACGATTAACAGCGCAAAAACCGATGCCAGTATTGCCGCCCATTTGCTTGTGCTCATGGCCTGTCTCCCATAGGAAAAGTCGCGTCCTGCCCCCATGCCCCCAACGAACCCTGCCGCAACCACATTATAGGTCTAGCCGGTATCGTCAACCATCCCATGATTGGGGGAACCCAAGCGCCTGGCACAAACCTCGTTTTTGCGGCTGGCGCCGCCGCAAGGGCCCTCCGATGGAAACACCGACTTCACCCGGCGTTTTGGTCCAACCCGCGAACCCGGTAGCGCCTAGCTGCCATCGGCGTCAACGCGCTGCCTGGTCGCGCGGCCTGCGCGAGCCGCAACGCTTCCTTGTTCGGGGCCCGCGACTCGCGGGCAGCCGCGTCCGCGGCAGCCGCGAGCAGCACTGCTGCCGCCATAAGTGCCACCGCAATCTCGATCAGTGTGCGCATGAGTCCCTCTCAGTGCATCAGAAAGAGGCAACAAGGTTAATTAACGCCGCCCGGCTACCCCTTGATACAGATCAATAGCGTTTCCCGTATCGGGCCGGTTTATCAATTTCTTCAGGAACTTCCAGTCCTTATTTCTTCGTGGCTGGCAATCTGCGCCCGTTCTGCACGCCGCGACGAGGAAGCAGCTCCCATGATCATGGGATTCAGTACCCGCGACTGAATAAAAAAGTGGGGAAGTAGGCGTTTCGCTCTTTCATTCTGCGCCGGTCTGCGTTAGATTTTTTCGAGGCAGCGGCGGTCCCGGCATACCGGGAAAGGAGAGACACCATGGAATTCGAGAAAAAGATCAGCTTCTGCGTTTCGCGCGTTCTTCTGTCTTGGGTCATGTTGTCGTTGGCGGCACTCGTAATTTTGGCGGGCTGCGCGGTTCCCGTGCAGCGCCAGACGCCTGAGTTGAAGCGTGACGCAGGCAAATTCCCCACGATCGTTGTAATGCCACTCGACGTGGAACTGGCCGAGCTCTCCGCCGGCGGGCTGCCCGAACCCAAGTCCGAGTGGACAGATGCCGCCTTGAAGCACATGCGCGCGGCGCTGGAAACCGAGGCAAAGACTTACAAGGTAAAACTGATCGACTATCAGCCTCAGAGCGGCACGCCCGAGGACCAGGAAACCAGCCTCGAACTCGTGAAACTGCACCGCGCGGTCGGTGGTTCAGTTCTCGTGCATCAATATTTGCCTGGGCGCGAGCTTCCCAGCAAAGCGGGCAAGTTCGACTGGTCGCTCGGGCCTTCAGTCGCTACAATTTCTCGCTCTCACCATGCCGATTACGCCCTGTTCCTCTTCGTTCGCGACAGCTACGCGAGCGCAGGACGGGTCGGGGTGATCGTTGTCGCCGCGCTGCTCGGTGTCGGGATTCCCGGAGGCGCGCAAGTCGGTTTCGCTTCGGTTGTCGATCTCAAAACGGGAGACATCGTCTGGTTCAATCGTCTCGCGCGCGGGCATGGCGATCTGCGCACGCCGGAGGCGGCCCGGGAAACCGTCAGGGAACTTGTTTCCGACTCGCTCAAATGAGCGTGACGCGCCGACAATTCGGTTGCGCGCTGTGCGGCCTCGCATCGCTTGTCGTGGCGCGTCGGGTTGCCGCGCAGGCCCAGGGCGAGCGGTTTCTCGTCCCCGGTTATCGCCCACCCGCGGAAAGCGACGAGAAAGGCCTCTGGAGCATGATGGACCGCGCGGAGCGCAACCTCAAGGTTTCGCGCTTCGTCGTGCGCGACCCCGAGCTCAACACTTACGTCCGCGACATCGTCTGCCGGCTGGACAAGGATCACTGTCCGGATCTCCGTCTCTATATCGTGCGCACGCCCCGGTTCAACGCGAGCATGGCTCCCAATGGAATGATGCAGGTATGGACGGGCCTTTTACTCCGCTGCAACGACGAGGCGCAGCTCGCCGCGATCATCGGGCACGAGATGGGTCATTACCTGCGGCGGCATACGGTGGAACGCTGGCGGGATGCGCGCGACAAAGCCGACCTGGGCGCCGTTCTGGGCCTGGGGCTCGCCGTTGCCGGAGTCGGATACGCCGGCAGCCTTACGAACCTGGCTCTCATGGCATCGATGTTTGCGTTCAGCCGCGAGCAAGAACTCGAAGCAGACGAGATCGGGCTCGAGCTGATGCGTAAAGCCGGCTATGCCCCCATCGCGGCGCCCGAAGTCTGGGAGCAACTCATCGCTGAAGCCAAGGCGGGTACCGCGGAGCGTTCATCGAATATTCTTTTCGCGTCTCATCCCGAGCCGGAGGAGAGACTCGTGAAACTGCGCGAGAGGGCCGAGAGCGGGGATGGAAAAACCGGGGAGCGCGGTCGCGAACGCTATCTCGCGGCGCTCACCAGCGTGCGAAAGCAGATCGTCCGAGACGAGCTCGCGCTGCGCCAGTACGGCCGCAGCGAAGTGGTCTTCGAGCGGCTCCTGGCGCAGTCGCCCAACGATGGGTTGCTTTGGTACGCCAAGGGCGAGATCTATCGCTTGCGCGGCGGCGAAAGCGATGCCGAGCGAGCAATGGATGCTTACGGCACAGCTATCGAGACGAGGGGCGCGCCGCCGGAGACCTTCCGCTCGATCGTCCTGGTCGAACTTAAACGGGGCGAGCGAGACAAAGCACGGGTGGCATTCGAGACCTATCTCGAGCTCAAACCTGATGCCCCTGATGCCGGGGCCCTTCGCATGATTCTCACACAGTGAGCGCCAATCCCATGACACGATTCTCAATCATTCTGCTCTTGACCGCGCTGATTACCGGCTGCGTAACGCCCTACACTCTTGTGAAACCAGAACGCCAGATCGTTGGCGGTGTCATTTCTGTCCAGCCCGGCACGAAATGGAACAAGGTCGGTTTCACGGCCTACCAGGGAAACCTGGAGGTCTGGACACTCGACGGTGAGACGCTCAACACGCTGGTGTTCTTCACCGGTGTGCCTGACGGCGAGCCGCTTTTCACGCGCCGTTCGCGAAATCCGGCCCAACAGGAAAAACCACCGGTCTTCAGGGCCGCCATGAACCCGCTCGAAATACAGGAACTGCTCGAGGCAACCGTGGCGCGCTACTTTCAGACAACGCTCGCCGAAGGACGCAACCTGCAATCAGAAACCATTGCTGAGGGCCGGGGTTTCCGCTTCGAAACGAAGCTGGTCGGGCGCGACGAGGTCGAGCGCGCCGGCATCTTCATCGGGACCATCCGCAACAAGAAGCTCTACGGCGCGTGGTTCCAGGGCGCACGACTGCACTACTTCGAGCGCTATCGGCCTGAATTCGACCGGCTGGTCAAATCGGCGCGGCTGGTAGGTGAGGCAGCTAAGTAGCGCCGGCGCGACACGTCCGGGATGATCCCGGCAGAAGCTTATTTCCTGGCGGCCGGAACGCGCGTGTTTTCCCCGACCAGCTGGAACGGCTCCCACGGCCTCCCTTCCTCGCGGCACATGCCGAAGCGAAACGGCCACCGCCCGCGCCCCGGCGTAAAAAAACGCAGGTCTTGGAACCAGACGCAGGTGGAAGGATTACGGGCGTCCACGCGATACAGCACCGGGTAAGCGGCGAACCAACGGAAGAAATCGAATCGGCCCTGGTTCCAGGCCTCCCGCGCAATCGCGCGCTCGGCATCCGAGCCAAAGTGCGCGGCGTGCACCCATCGCGCCTGCGTCAATGGCAGGTAGGGGGCGTCGAGACGCGCAATCAACCCGGCGTCGGGCGTCAAGCTGCGCGACTCGCGCCGGACCAGATTAACCAGGCTATAACGCAACGCATCACCGTCGCGCACCACCACCATCCAGTTATACGGCGAGACCGGCCGTGGCTGAGCGGTAACCTCAGCGCGCTCCAGACCCGCTGCCTTCGCATAGGCCTCGCCCCATTCGACCGCCCGCTCCTGCAGCACGCCCTGGTACGCAACGTAGCCGCACAATACTGCAAGCCCTGCCAGCGCCGGGACTCGTGATGCTCTCCAGACAAGTGCGGCAGCAAGCCCCGCGAGAATGATCGCTGTGAACCAGAGATCGATGATGAAAGTGGTTCCGATGCCGACACGCAAGTCGGAGAGCGGCGCGAGAACCATGGTACCGAACGAAGTAATCCAGTCCCCAGCAATATGAATGCCGATGCCGAGCGCGAACACGCCGAAATAGGCGCGCCAGTTACGGTCGCGGCGCCAGATGAGCGCGCAGATCCACGCCAGCGCAAAGGCCCACAGCGGCAGCATGAGGAGAGAGTGCGTCACACCGCGATGATGCAGGAGGTAGGTCACGGTGCCGAACTGCCCCATCACGAAGTCGAGATCGGGCAGCGCGGCCGCGACAAAGCCCAGGAACACCCTGCGCCCAAGAGGCAGGGTCGTCTCGTCCGGCTGCCGCGGCGCCGTGGCGCGGGCAAGCAGCGCGCCGGAGAGCGCATGGGTCAACGTGTCCATGCTTTGGATAATCGTGACTGGTGAGGCGTGACTGATACATCGTGACTGATGAGGCGTGACGGGTAAAGCCTGCGTGAACCGAAGCCCTGCTTTGCATTGTTATATCCGCGTTTATCTGCGTTTATCTGCGGTTTCATTGTTGTTTTTCTTGGCGTTCTTGGCGCTCTTGGCGGTTCATAAGTTCCGAAGCCGACACTTGCACCTTGTATTCCGGCTGAATGTCGAACAGCAGCCTGGCATGCGCTCGCCTCAGTGCCAATTCTGCTTCGGCCGGGGTCGCGCATAGCGAGAAAATGAACCCGAGGTAACTCGCTCCCTCCGGAGGCGGCGCGATGATTTGACCAGGCTGCGCCGTGATCCTGATCCCGGTGATGCCGGGTACCTCCGATGCGCTGTCCAGATTACGAACACCCTGATAGATGCCGCGCCGGGGAATGGGAATCATCATCACGCCAGCGCCTTCACGGGATGCGCTCAACAGCACGCGTTCGTTCAGGGTCAAGCGCAGGATCAGTTCCTCGAGCGTCATTCCGAGTGCGTGGTTGAGCACCATGCCGCACAGACCGCCGATCGACCGGGCAGCCACTTCCAGCAGCCACACGCCCTCGCCGTTGACCCGTAGCTCAACATGCACGGGCCCGGTGACGAGCCCGGCCTGCCTGCATGCGCGCTGCACCGTGCCATGAATTTCTTCCTGGGTTCGGTCAGGCAGGCGCGAGGGCGTGACGTAAATGGATTCCTCAAAATAGGGCCCATCCAGGGGATCGGGCTTGTCGAACAACGCCAGCGCGCTGAGTTCGCCGCGATCGAGGATGCCCTCCAGCGCATATTCCCGCCCCGCAATGAAGTCCTCAACGACTAGACCGAGTGAAGCGGCATCGCGATCCGCCTTGCTCTGGATGTCTCTCACCCAGCTCACCGCCGTCAGGTATTCCCGAACGTTGTCCGCCCGGATCACGCCGCGGCTTCCCGAAAGCCTTCTCGCCTTGACCACGACGGGCCACCTGAGTTTCGCGAGCAATTGTTCCGGATCGGCATCGTTCGGTAGTGGGTGAAAATCCGGGCACAAAAAGCCGCACTCTTTTTGCAACCGCCTGAACGCCAGCTTGTCGCGCAACCGGCGCACGGCCTCGGGCGAATTGGCCGAAAGCCCCAGACGTTCGCTCAGCAGCGCGGCGAGCTCGAGCCCCGGGTCATCTACCGCCAGCACGGCGTCGGGCTTGTGCTTGAGCGAGCGCAAAACGACCTCGAGCGCCTCGCCGGGCCTGTCGAAATGCACCGCCATGATGGGATCGAGTCCCCATTCCGGGGCCAGCCGGTGGCAATAGTCGGCGGCGGTGATGATCTCGACGTCCAACTTCTTTCCTGCCGCAAGAAAGGCCTCGTTGCGGTACGAAGTGGTGGGAAGCAAGAGCAATATGCGCTTCATGAGTCCGGCCAAAAGCTGCGGGACGCGTGACGGGGGGCGTACGACACCAGTGCCAACACGTTTCGGTTCCCGTTCATGACGATGGCCTTGAATTCACGCAGGACGATCCCGCCGACGTCAGCTCAACCCACCTGGTAACAGGTGATGCGCCTTAGAACCATTGCAACTGCTGCGCCGTGGGTTCGGCGCAGCAGTACCAAGGCTCCGAAAGATGCGGGATGGGCGAGCCGAGGTTCACGTGGTCGAGCGGGGGTGCGATATTGCCGAGCGCCTCGTGGGCCATCGCCCAGATCCTCGTGAATACCTCGCGGCGCAAAAGCCCCGCTTCCTCGGCGCTCGCGACGAACGCTTGAACCTGCTGTTGCAGCTCATCGACACGGGGGTCCCGGTGTCGCCAGGGGTAACCCAAAATCTGCGCGTCGAAATCCTGGATCAAGTCGCGAAAGCCCGGCAGTTTCAGCAGGTACGACCCCTGCGGGACCAGAAGGCGAATGCAAAGCTGGATTGGCGGCACGCTTTCAACCAGATCGAGGTCGATGAGCCGCTGCAACAGCTCGACATAGCCTTCAAGGGTGGTCCACGGCGTGAAAGCGACGAAGGTCGGCGCGAAAGCGACGCCCACCTGGCGCAGCAATGCCACGGCGTGGCCGAAATCCGCGGCGGTATGATGCTTGTCGAGGCATTCCAATATCCCGTCGTCCACCGCTTCGACGGCGGCCGTGATGAACAGGCATCCACAGCGCTTCAATTCCGTCAGCAGCTCGGCATGATCGACGAGATGCTGCACTTTGATGACGGCATCGAACGTGACGCCGGGAAATTCCGCGTGCAGCGCTCGCACGAGTTTCAGCGCATGGGTCGGACCATTGAAAAAATCCGGGTCCCCAAAGGAGATGTGCTCCGCACCCTGGGCCACCTGGCTGCGGATGTCGGCCATCACCACGTCGACCGGCACGATGCGGAATTTTCCCTGGTAGACAGGCACCACCGGACAATGGCGGCACAAATGCTTGCAGCCCCGGCTGCCCTCGGCAAAACCCACGACCTTGCTGCTCCCGTCCGGAATTTGCAGATGGGCGTAACGGGCAAGGGGCGGGAGCCCGGTCCGGTCGGGGGTGAGAAACTCGATCCTGCTGAGATTGATGAGTGGCTCGCTCTGGGCCCCGTTGCGGCCAGTGCTTCGCAGGCGCTCGGCGAGACTCAACAATCCCGGCTCGAATTCGCCGCCCAGAACCGTTCCCACGCCGAGCCCTCTCAGGAGCATTTCGTTCATCGGCGCATAGAGTCCGTAAACGCACAAGTGGGCCCCGGGGGCAAGCGCCTTGATGCGCGGAATCGCTTCGACCGCGATGCGCGTAGCGGTGTGCATGCCGACGTAGACCGCGACGAGCCTGGCGCCGTCCAAGGTGCGGGGATCGAGCTTTTGCAGCGAAAGGTCGATGCACGCCACTTCGAAACCCGCCCTTTTCAGCCATGCGGCGGGCTCCGCGAGCGCGAAGGGCTGACGCCCCAGTTCGTAAGGATTGATCAGCACCGCCTTGAACGGCACATCCGTTTGCACGCGCTCCAGGGTCTCCAGAGGGATGCCGGAGAGTGCGTTGAGAGACGGGTCAGGTTCGGCAAACATTCGGTTGCACTTTCTACTTCGATTTTGGACGCTGCTCGAATGCGCCCTCGGAGGGCTCGCGGCTCACCCCAGCTTCCTCCATGCGCTTGACGTAGTGGCGCCACATTTCTTCCTGGTGGAGACCGTAGTCATAGAGAAGATCCCAAGAATAGATGCCGGTATCATGGCCGTCGGAGAACGTAAACTGTATCGCGTAGGTGCCGACCGGCTCGATTTTCTTGATCTCGACATTTTTCTTGCCGACTTGCAGGACCTCCTGTCCCGGCCCGTGGCCGCGCACCTCCGCAGACGGAGAGTAGACCCGCAGAAACTCGCAGGGCAACTGAAATGTCTTGCCGTTAGCAAACGAGATTTCCAGAAAGCGGGACTTCTGGTGCAGCTTGATTTCAGTCGGGCTGGCGCCGTTCTTGTCCAAAATAATGCCTCTCTACCAGTAGTTTTCCACCGTGATATGGCCAGGGGATTTTCGGCGGTTTTTCTTCAGGCCCCGTGCCTCGAGCACGAGGCTCGTGTCGCGAACCATGTCGGGATTTCCGCATATCATGACTTGAGATTTCTCGGCGGAGAGCTGCATGCCGGCTTTGGCTTCCAGACGACTATCCTTGATCGCCTCCGGGACCCGCCCCTTGATCGCAAAATCGGTGTTTTCACGACTCACGAAAGGAATCACCTTCAAGCGCTGCGGGTGCTCGTCGAGGAGCTGGCGGATCTGGTCTTGATAGGTGAGCTCCTCGGCTTGGCGCACCGCGTGAACCAGAACGATGCTCGAAAACCGGCGCCATGGCTCTTCCGTTTTCAGGATCGAGAGAAACGGGCCGATCGCGGTGCCGGTGGAAAGCAGCCACAGGTTTTCCGCGTCGGGAAGCTCAGAAAGCGTAAGGAAGCCTGCCGCGCGCGGCGCGATGTAAATCGGATCGCCGCATGCGAGCTCGATCAAGCGTTGAGTCAACGGGCCGTTCTCGAGCGTGATGAAATAGAATTCCAGCGGGCGCTCTTGCGGGGCATTCACAAAGGAGTAGGGCCGGAAGACCATTTCGCCGTTGATTTCCAGGGCCAGCTTGCCGAACTGTCCTGCTTTGAACGAGTCAACGGGCGCTTCGACTCGCAGCGAATGAAGCCGTTCGGTCCAGCGCTTCGAATTCACGACCCGTCCTTCCGCAAACTTGCCCATGCTATTTGCTGGATGGAGGCACGTATCCCGCCGCCACGTCGGCGCCGCCGCCGAAGAAATGTTTCTCCATTTGCTCTGCTAGGTACTTGCGCGCCTTGGCATCGGCCAGATTGAGCTGGTTTTCGTTTATCAGCATTTTCTGGTGCTCCAGCCATTGCTTCCAGGCTTCCTTGGATACGTTGTCAAATATCCTCTTGCCGAGCTCCCCTGGGTAGGAGGGAAAATCCAAGCCTTCGGCTTCTCGCCCCAGTTTGATGCATTTCACCATCCTGGCCATGTTGACGCTCCGCGATAAAAATAACGAGTAGATCAGTGGTCTCAAAAGTCTGGCGACACTTGACTGCCCTTCTAGTCCCAGCGGTCGTCTCGCACCTGGATCTCGCCGTTCTCGACGCGCACCAGAAACTTAACCGTGGGCTCGTAGGCCGGCGCGGAAAGCGCAGCCCCGGTGCGGATGCAGAAGCCCGCGCCGTGCCGCGGGCAGATGATCTCCTCCCCCTCGACGATGCCGCCCGTCAGCTGGCCGCCATCATGGGTGCACACGTCTTCGAGGGCGAAATATTCTCCGCCGAGGTTGAATGCAACGATCCGCACGCCATCAACGTCCGCACCGCGGAATTCGCCGGGCGCCAGCTCGCCAACCTTGGCTACGGTGACCCAGTCAGACATGCCAAAGACAATCCCCTAACCGCCAGGGGACTACAGGAAAATAAAAATTAAACCGCCAAGACGCCGAGAGAATCAAAATAAATTCCCAAATCGCCAAGAAACCCTATGAAAAATTACCCTACCCGGGAAGTTGACGAATTGTCAGACATCAACCACCACATCGCCGGCTGGATCCTGTTCTTGTTTTTCATTCCCGTCTTTGTATCACTTGGCGTGCTTGGCGGCTCAAATATTGTTCTTCTTGTATCTCTCCGTGTCTCCGCGGTTTAATAATTCTTTCTCTACACTTTCTTGGCGGTTCACACGGCAACGAGCTCGATGTCGGGCTCGATCGGCCGCAGCAGACTCTCGATGCCGGCGAGCGTGCCGGAAATGGAGCTGGGGCAGCTGCCGCACGCGCCCTGATAGTGCACCATGACCCGATTGCCTTCGATACCGACCACGTAGAGGTCGCCGCCGTCGCCCTGCAGATACGGGCGCACCTGCTCGTCGAGCAGCCCGTTGATACGGGAGAGCCGCTCCCGGTCAGCATCTGGGAGATTCTCCAGGGCGGCCCCGGTTTCCGCGTGGGCCGCATGGCGGGCCGAGTCGGCGTCGGCCGAAGGCGCTTCGCGGATCGGCACCGCGAGCTTGCGCATCAACTCTTGCCAGTCGCCCTTCCCGTCCTGCGTCACGGTGATCCAGTGATCCACGTAGAAAACGTTCGTGACGTGCTCGATCTCGAACAGGGCGGACGCGAGCGGATCGCTTTGCGCCTGCTCGGTGGTGTCGAACGAGCGCGACACCCCCCACGTAAGTGGGTCCCGCAAGACGAACTTCATCGCGTTGGGATTCGGCGTCGGCTCAATTTCAGCAATCTTCGGCATGCTTAAACCCGACTAAATTCAGCCACAGAGAGCACAGAGGTCACAGAGGAAAGCCAAGTACAAGAACGGCAGCCAGAACAACCTGCCCCGTCTTTTTCCGTTTCATGCTTGATGTCTTCGTGCTTCAAACTGTGCTCTCTGTGTTCTCTGTGATCTCTGTGATCTCTGTGGCTAATCAGCATTTCACGCGTTTCCCAGCGGCG
>JAQBFV010000283.1:0-3737 GCA_032123035.1 Betaproteobacteria bacterium
CGCTTGGACTGGGCAGCTGCGCTACCTACCAGCACTATTTCGAGATGACGTTCTTTGTCACCAGCACCGGCAACGGGAAGGGCGCGGACTTCGGTGGATTGGAAGGGGCCGATCAGCACTGCAAAGCCCTCGCAAACGCGGCGGGCCTGGGGGGGTTCCGAACGTGGCGGGCCTACCTCAGCGCAAGCCCCACCCGGAGCTCGCCAACGGTCAACGCCCGCGACCGCATCGGCAGCGGTCCCTGGCACAACATCAAAGGCGTGTTGATCGCAGCCAATCTCGCCGAGCTGCATGGGAAGAACAACCTGAACAAGCAGACCGCGCTCACCGAGAAAGGAACCATCGTCAATGGCCGCGGGGACAATCCCAACAGGCATGACATCCTGACCGGCTCGCAGTCCGACGGGACGGCGTTCGCGGGCAATGACGACAAGACTTGCCGTAACTGGACGAGCAGTAGCGAAGGCCGCGCGCAGGTCGGCCATCATGACCGCATGGGGCTGCGCGATGACGTGCCCTCCAAGTCCTGGAACTCCTCGCACCTGTCGAGCGGCTGCAGCCCGGAAGCGTTGAAGAAATCCGGCGGTGCGGGCCTGCTCTACTGCTTCGCCAACAACTGAACTGCGGCAAGACGGGGTGATGACAATTGGTGATGAAAAATGGTGATGGAAGATGGTGATGAAAACCGCGAATACCGCTTAGCGCATCACCTCGTCACCCGCCAGTCGTCACTTCTTTGCTTGGTAAGACGCCCTCGATCCGGCCCTACCCCTTGGCGGGCACTTTGGGCACCGTTACGCCGACGAGCGTGTCACGCGTGAGGATTTCCGCGAGCTTCTCCTCGCTCCAGTCTTCCGTGCCTTTCGGCCGCATCGGAACCACCACGTAACGCATATCGGCATTGGAGTCGTGCACGCGCACGGTCACGTGCTCCGGGAGCACCGTGCCGAACTCCTTCAGCACCGCGCGCGGCTCGAAGACCACGCGGGAACGGTAGTTGGTGCTTTTGTACCACGTCGGCGGCATGCCAAGCAGCGCGCGGGGATAGCACGAGCATAGCGTGCAGACGATGAGGTTGTGGACGTCGGGCGTATTTTCCACGGCGATCAGGCGTTCGGCTTCGAGATCCACGCCGCTCTCGGCGCAGGCTGCCTTGCCGTCTTTGAGCAGCCGCTTCCTGAACGCCGGATCGGTCCACGCGCGCGCAATCACGCGCGAGCCGCGGTAGGGAAACTCCTCCTCGAAGGTTTCCATCCGGCGCCTGACCTCCTCTGCCGTAATCACGCCCTTGGCCTCGAGCAGCTCCTGCATGGCCCGGCTCATGATCTCGTAGTCCGAGGGCGGGCCCTCGTCCTGCTCGACTACGGGCGCGTGGGCATCATGCGCGTGATCGTGGTCGTGCTTCTTGTGGGCGTAGTGGTCGAAGGCAGAAGGATCGCTCATGGTTCACCCTGTTTCGTCCGGATCAGCCTGCTCAAGGGGGCCGGAGGCGGGCTCCAGCCAGTGCTCGAAGATTTCCATTTCGATGATGTCGCTCGCGGAGCCTGTGTAGCCCGGCCACACGTGGTTCTGCATGAAGCGCACGCGGTAGAGGACTTTCGCGGGCTTTCCGTCGAAGCCGTAGGCGAGTTCCTCGGGATTCGGGAAGGCGCCGCAAATGCGCTCGATCACGCCACACTTGCCGCGGATGTAGTACGGCGTACGCCGGTGCCCCGGCGGGAAGCGACGCTTGATCACCACCGCATCGCCCACATTGAAGCGGCGCCCGGGCGCCGGGTTATAGGTTGACGGAAGCGGCTTTCTCATCCGTCCGCGCGCTGCCCGGCTCACCGGTTCTCACCTTTCTTGATGGGCGATTGCGATTCGTGAGGCACGTCGAAGCGCGCCCGCACCTCGGCCATCTTTGCCTTCAGCTCGGCGTCGGTGATGAGACCCTTTTCCAGCAGAACGGTGCGCAGCGCCGAGGTCGTGCGCTCGAAGTAGTCTAGCTTGTAGTACTGCTCGCCCAGGTCTTCAGCGGCCCGGCGCAGCTCGTCCACGCGCGTGATCTTCTTCAGGGAAAGCGTGCTGCGCAGCGCGTTGGCCTGCTTTTCCCAGAAGCGCATGCCGTGGTCGGTCGTGTCGACCGGACCGGCGGCTTCGCCACCCATATCGTGAGGTCCCTTGTTGAGGGGTCTGTCGCTCATCTCAAGCCTCGCCCGGAATTGCCGTGCAGAATCACCTTCCCGTCGATGTATTTCAGCATAGCATAGCCGGCCGGCGCAGCGCCGCGCGTTTCGCGTAAGGCGGCGTGCTGCGGGAAAGACCTCCCGCCGATCCCGCTGCTACAATGGGCCAACCCTTGCCACATCAGCCTTGTCTCATGCGTTCAGTGTGTTTTCTGCTGGGTCTCGCTTTCGCCGCAGCCGCGCCTGCCCAAGTGCCGCCCTCGCCCACCGAGGTCGCGGGATACGCCGGGCTCCTCGCCGCGTCAGCTCGGGGAGACGCCGCGGAGATCAAGGCGCTGGTTGCCAAGGGCGAAAAAGCGGACGTGCGCGACAGCTATCGGCGAACGCCGCTCCACGTCGCGGCGTACGGCGGACATCATGAGGCCATGCGCGCATTGGTGAAGGCAGGCGCGGATCCCAATGCGCTCGAGCGCGATCGCTACGACATCGTCACGATCGCTGCGGTTGCCAACGACGTCGCCACCCTGAAAGTCTCGCTCGAGCTGGGCTGCAGCGCGAAGAACATCACCAGCCGCTACGACGGCACTGCGCTCATCGCCGCCGCGCATCTCGGCCACGCCGAAGTCGTGCGTATCCTCATCAAGGCCGCCGCGCCGCTCGATCACATCAACAACCTGGGCTGGACGGCGTTGATCGAATCGATCGTGCTGGGCGATGGCGGACCGCGCCACGTCGCGACGCTGACGGCACTCGTCAAGGCCGGCGCAAACGTGAATCTGCCCGACGGTCACGGCCAGACGCCGCTCACGCTCGCGCGCGGGCATGGCTACAACGAAATGGTCGACATCCTCAAGCGCGCCGGCGGCACTGAGCAGAAACGGTGATGTGAACGGGTGATGAGTGCTGGTGATGGGAACTGGTGATGAGAAGGAATGTGGACATCACCACTTTTCATCACCATTAATCATCACCACTTCGGTAATGCGTGATGGGTGATGCGTCCTTCGTGCCGGTATTTCTAGATCGGCATCCAGATTCTCACTTGGCGTTACCTTGGCGGTCTCGAAGTTTGATGCTGATTATTGATTCCTTGGCGTCCTTGGCGACCTCCGCTGTAAAGCTGTTATTTTCCTTGGCGACCTTTGCGTCCTTAGCGGTGAAGCTTTTTTTGCAATTCCCGAAGGGCGGTACGTGATGAACGTGGTGTTTCGCGTGATGGTGCTGGCCGCCGCACTCGCGGCGGCAGCCTGCGCGAGCCTGGGACGCGACCAGGGGACCGCTGCAGTCAGCGGCCGGGCGATCTACCCGCTGCACAGCGCGCTCCCGCCGAATTCCATGCTGCGGGTGCAACTGCTGGACGTCTCACGCCAGGATACACGCGCCGTGCTCATCTCCGAGACCACGATTCCGCTGGAGGGAAGGGAGCCGCCCATCGCGTTCAGTCTCGCCTACAGGCGCGAGGCCATCAAGCCTTCGCACACCTACTCGGTGCGGGCGACCCTCAGCGTCGGCGAACGGCTGCTTTTCACGACGACGCAGTCATATCCCGTCGTGACGCGCGGCGCGCCC
>JAQBFV010000284.1:0-4129 GCA_032123035.1 Betaproteobacteria bacterium
CCATCCTCAAGTAGCCAATGGTCCGAAAATCCCTGGGCAGGTCACGTTTGCGGGTCGTCGTTGCCGGGGTGGACGTGGAGGCAGGGTTTGTTTTGTCCTTCGGCGCAGCGGCGGGTGTATTCCGAGCCACCGGTGAGTTTGGGTGATTTGCAGATGATTAGCGTTGCGTCGCTGTCGCGCACGTTCCAGCGCGTGCGCTGTTCGTAGTCCTTCGAGGGCGTTTCGGTGAGCTGGTAGTGCGGCGGGATGCGGCCGTCCTCCGCCAAGCGGGCGGCGTCGCAAGTAGACATGATGCTGTCTGCAACCACCTATGCGTCAAACCTACTGAACTTTCCCAAGACCACGGAGTCTTTGAGGGGGTGATACACCCCATCAAAACGAGGTGCTGCTATGCATCAATTAGCGACTCGGTGGCCAAAAAACATGGGCCACGTTGAGCGAGCGAATCAAGTATTTTCAATAGGCGTCTTGTCGTTCCTTCTGCTTTGTTCAGGCCAAGCATTTGGTGACGTCTTGGCAGATAGTGCGCCAGTGGAATACCCGCTTCCGGCAGCTAGTTTGTTTAGCTTCGTGGATTTGAATGATCCGGTCGCTATGGAGCGTGTACAGAAAAGCAATCCCGATCATTACCGCAAGGTTCAGTCCATGCTTGGGAATCTAGTCCCTCAAAATAATCAACCAGAGGGACGCCACCGCGCGATCGATTACCGACCCGAAAATGTCTCTGTTTCTAATACCATGCTTACGACGTTTCCAGCACAACGTCACGTAAGGTTCGCTATAGACGGCGCGGTCTACGCAGGGCGAGTAACGCTCGAAGAACGGGGTGGTGTTGCTTACCCCGTCCGGCGCTAGAAAAGGACTCACGCAAAACAGTCGCCCGAGGATCGAGTGTTATGCGTTTAATCGCGCGCCTTTCGGCGACGCTTGCAGCGGCCTGCGGGCGTATCCTGACCCGGTCGAAGTGGAAGTGGCCGGGGCATGAAGCGTGATATGCGCCTGATCCTGACACTGCTGCTGCTGACCCTCGCCGCCCCGGCGTGGGCCGAGTGGGTGAAGTACGACGAAAACGATGACATGGTGTACTACTACGATCCCACCACCATCAAGAAGTCGGGCCAATTTCGCCGCGTGTGGACGATTCAAGACCTAAAGCAGCGCCATAAGGATGGCGCACTGTCGATGCTTGGCTTGCGCGAAAATGACTGCAAGGAAGAACGGACGCGATATCTGTCAGTCTCCGGACATTCTGAGCGAATGGCACGCGGCAAGGTACTCGGCATAGAAAACGTGGCGGGTAAGTGGGCCTACATAGCACCGGGCACTATTGGTGCCGCGGTCATGAAAATCGTCTGCCAGTAGCCCCGGCAGCGGTCTGTTTGAGAGATCAAAGCAGAGGATGCACGGACTGAAAGCGCACGCTGACTCGGTGCCACCGTGGGAGGGGCGGCGAGGCCATTGATTTACTTCTGGGATGACCGATTTCGGGAATCCTGATCGTCCGCTAACGACCCTAAGCGGGCACCCGCGCCTTCGATAGCGGCGTGCCCAGTGGCAGGTACGCCTCCTCCGTGCGCAGGCTGTAGTGCTTCACCCGCGGGCGCTCACGGGTCCCTCGTCGCTGCGCTCCTCGGCGGCGGCTCAGCGCGAACGTCGAATGTCTGCTTCTGCGCGATAGGCGCCGGCGTCATCTCCTCCTCAGCGCTTCGAGCTCGACCTTGATCTGTTCCGCGTCGCGGAAGAACTGCCTGGTGTCGGTTCCGCCCACCAGGCGCGCCTCGGGCACCTTTATATGCTTCAAGTACGCCATTTGAGGCACGTCGTCGGCACGGTCGGGTTGAGTGATGAGCGTGAAAAACCCGACGCAAGCTGCCGCCACCGCGGCGGCCGCCAACGCCGCACCCCGCCGGGGACGGCGGATCACGAGAGCAAGGTGACGCCAAAGGCCCCACGCCAGGGCCACCCCCACGGCGCAAGGCGCCAGGTAGTCGGTTTGCGGCGCAGAGAGCGCGAACGCCACGTAATCCAACCGGTTCGCAAGGAAGACAGCGATTAGTGCAAGGGCCGCGGCGGTAAGGTGCGCGGCGAAGCGTCGCTCGCCCAGCAATAGCCTCCCCGCGAGTCCCCAGGCGCCCGCCCAGACGAAGAGCGCGAGCACGATGAGCACCGGCGTCTTGACGAGCGTCGCAAGCTCGGACCGCTCGTTGATCCCGCTCCAAGTATCGAGGAAGAGGGCGGCGACTACGGCAAGAATGGCCGCTAGAGCAAGAAGCGGCTCACGCAGGTTGCCGGCGCCGCGCTCGGCGAGTTCTTCGGCCACGCGGTAGGCCGAGGCGCGCACGCGAAATTCGGTCCGTCCGGCTCGATACAGGGCGCTTGGATCGACACGTTCGCAGGCCACGCGCTGTCGTTGTCCCACCCGAAAGAGCCCGTTTCGCGATCCGGCGTCGACGATCTCGAGCTCTCCGGCCGGTGTGTGTTGCACGACGACGTGATGCGCCGCGACGCAGGGGTCGTCGAGAATAATGTCGTTGTCGTACGCCCGGCCGATCCGCACCGGCAGGGTCCGCGCCGCGTGGCGCGAGGCGACATCGCCATGGCGGTCCAGCAGTTCGACGTAGATCACTTCGTCCATGAAATGGCCTCCGCGTACTGTTCGGCAAAGCGCCGTCCGGTCTCAAAGCTCACGCCGCCGAGGGTGAGGGTGCTCAGGAGCGCAGTCGACGAGCTGTCTACGGTCAGCACGCGGAGGTGCAAGTCGTACAGCCCCGCGAAGTTCTTGTAGGCGCGCGAGCAGAGCGCGACGCGCAGCGTGCCCGTCGGACGGCCGACGAAATCGTCGTGACAGCGGAACTCCGTCAGCTCCTTTTTGTTGGACCGCATTTCATAGGACTTCGGACCAGCGGCGTAGGCGTTCTCGATCAGTGCCGCGAACCGCACGGCGCCGAGCTCGCGGGCATCAAAGCGCTCATGCTTGAACAGGAGCTGCCCGGTCACCAGGGTGTCGTCGACGAAGAGGTCGCTGTTCGAGAAGCAGATCCGGGTGTCCCGGTCGTAGAGCCGATCGGGATTCGCGTCGGGAAAGCCCCAGCAGCGCACGAACGGCACGGTCACATCCGGTACGGTGTAGCGGCCCATCGTCGTGGTTTTCATCGGCGAGGCGAGTAGCTGGGCGTAGAGCCGCTCCTGCTGCGCCAGGAGCTGGGCGGCGACCTCCCTCCGGAAATCGGCGGGCGCTTTCCCTTGCGCGGCAGCGTGCTTGAGCAGTTCCACGACGTGCTCCGAAGGAACGAGATAACTCACGAGCTGGTCGCCCCAGCGGCGCGCGACATTGACGCCAAAGACTTTGCCGTCAGGCGTCACGGCCGGGCCGCCGCTCATGCCGGGATTGATCGCGCCGGTGTAGTGGATGCGTCGGGCGAACTCGGTTTCGACGAAGCCGTTGTAGGTGCCTTCGACGATCGTCAGACCTAGATCCAGCGGATGCCCCATCGCGAATCCGCGTTCACCCTTGCTGAGTGGTGTCTGCCGGATCGGAAGGAAGTGCTGCCCGCTCAGCCCCGTCGAGAGCACGGCGAGGTCGTTGGCGACGTCGATCGCAACGAGCCGGGGCCTGCCGCCCGAGCCATTGGTGCGCTCGAGCTCGAGCTCGTAGGTCTTCGGTTCGAGCGCGAGCTTGGAGACGACGTGATAGTTGGTGAGCACCAGTCCGTCCGGGGTGGCGACGAAGCCGGTGCCGGTCGAAATGCGCGCGCGTGTTGCCTTGTGAATCACGCGGAGCTGGAGGAGCTGGTCTTTGGAGTGGTCAAAGACGGCGCGCGCCTCGGCGGACGCGCTGGTGGGCTGTGCCGACGCGTTGCCCGACGCGCCGACGAACACGCAGACGAGGAGTACAGCGGCCGCGCTTGCCCAAGCGCCACCGAGGCGGCTTGCCGCGCAGCCGCCGTCGAGGGGCATTTCTACCGAGGCCTCATCAACGTCACGCTGCATCGGCCGCACACGTGAGCGTGCGGTACGTGTAAGCGGAAGTTTCCTCAGGTGCATGCCTGCCTCCACACAAGGTACCCATTCGTCTCGCCCTCATGCTATGGCTACCGGTGGCTCATGGAATGAGCCCGGCGGCCAGGCA
>JAQBFV010000285.1:0-10940 GCA_032123035.1 Betaproteobacteria bacterium
GATCGGCTCCACGGTCGCATCCCGCAAGCGGGTCCCTGCTCCACGTTGCGCCGATCCCTGCTCCACGTTTCGGCGCACCTCCCCCTGAGGGGGAGGGATTTTTTTGGTGCGGAGGGGTGGAATCAACCTCCTTCCCCCTCAGGGGGAAGGTTGGGATGAGGGTGGGGTTAGGCCAAGGTGCTCTTGTTAGGGGCTCTAAAAAGTTAGCGCCAAATCAACACCCCAATCCGGACTGATGCAGCCCGGCCAACAGGGGCCGATATCGCACTGAGGAGTCTGACGCCTCGGCCGGAGAGCCCACTACGAAAACGGAATTATTCTCACCCCCTTTGAGGGCCCCGCGGAGCGCGCCATCCCGCCAAACATTTACCGCCCGGGGGAATAGACTTCGACGAAGGACTGTTCTAGTATCGCGGGCGCGTGAAATCGTGCCCTGCCTTTAATATTCAAACTTGGATCAGGAGGATTAAATAATGCGTCTCGCAGCCAAAATTGTGAGTTTTGTCGTAGTGACAGCTGTTTCGGGCGTTGCATTGTGGCCCATGGGACCATCGTATGCGGCCAGTGGCGAGGACGCTATCAAAGCCCGAGTCGATTTCATGAATGACGAAATTTATGCTCGCTTCACGCCACTTGCCGCGTATGCGAAGAAGGGGAAGGGATCGCTCGCCGACGTTGAAGAAAATGCCAGGGCAATAGCAATACTTGCCAGAAAAATACCGGCGCATTTCCCGAAAGATACCGGCCGTGGCAATTACCCCGACAAAATGACCCGCGCATTGCCGGTCATCTGGACGGATTGGGACGGTTTCAAGAAAGACGTCCAGAAACTGGCAGAGGGAAGCGACAAACTCGCGCGCCTTGCCAGGGAGGGGAACAAGGATGCTGTCGTGACACTGATCGGGAAATCGGGAAAGTACAGCAAGACCAAGATTGGCTGCGCCGAATGCCACGATAAATTCCGCGGCGATAAAGTCAAAAAATAAACCAGCCCAAGTTAAACTGCTGTGACGCGCCTGGCACTGTCGCCTAACCCTTCGAGTTCGGTCGGAACCGAAGGTTAGGCGGCAGACGGCGTCTTTTTTTACCCGCCCGTCAGACGGCAATCAGCGGGTTTGCAGATCGATAGTTCACTGTTGATGAGATTGTGCGTCAACATGAGAACGAGGTTTTTCGTTAGCGCAACGATCGGGGGCGAGATTTAAGAAATGATTCGCCTCGCCTCGGCGGTATTCGTCCTGGCAAATTTGAGTTTCGCATCGCCCACTGCTGCTGCCGGAGATCCGAAGCACGGCGAATATGTGGCTCGTTTGGGCGGCTGCCATTCCTGTCATACGAATCCCAAGAAGAAGGATGCGCCGCTGGCGGGCGGCCTCGAATTGACCTCGCCGTTCGGAAGCTTTCATGTGCCGAACATCACGCCGGACCCCGAGACGGGAATCGGCGGCTGGAGCGACAGCGATTTTATCCGCGCAATGACGGACGGCGTTGCGCCGGACGGAAGCCATTACTACCCCGCGTTTCCGTTCACCTCTTACACCCGAATGACGCGGCAGGACCTTCTCGACCTAAAGGCCTATCTCGACACGGTCAGGCCAGTGCATAACGTAGTGCCGCCGCACGATCTGCGCTTTCCCTACAATTTCCGCTTTGCGCTCGGGGTATGGAAATGGCTGTTCTTCCGCCCGGGTTCGTTCAAACGCGACCCGGGGAAGGGCGTCTCCTGGAACCGCGGCGCCTATCTTGTGACAGGCCCCGGCCACTGCGGCGAGTGCCACACCGCGCGGAATTTGCTAGGTGCGACCAACGAGAAACACGCGCTTGCCGGCACGAAGAACGGCCTGGACGGCAAATCGGTGCCGAATATCACCCCACGCCCCAAAGCGGGCATTGGTCTCTGGTCCGCTGAGGACATGGTGCAGTTTCTGAAGACCGGCACACCGCCGTATGGTGAGGCGGTGGACTCTCCAATGGACGATGTAGTCACCAACAACACGTCACATTGGACGGATAACGACCTCAAGGCGACCGCCGAATACCTTCTGTCCCTTCCGGAACGGACGACCCCTTAAAGCTTCACGGCTTGTCGTTCCTGATCTTGTTACGGGTGATTGGCCCGACGGCTTCCCTGTATGCAGCGCGAATCACGCGCCGGAGCCCACCGCGACCGTGTGAGTGACAAGCTCCGCCCCGTTCCAGCAATGCAGCTGGTAGGCGGACGGTTCGTCCGGTGAGGGCTTAAGCCCCGGACCATCCAGATTCAGACCGTACTGAAACGCCGTGCTCGGGCACACGGACGCGGTCGTCCCATGCCAGCGCACCTGGATGCCGCGATGCACGTGCCCGCACGTGATCAGCTCGACCTGCGTATGGCGCGAGACCGCTGCGCCGAGACGTTCAGCGCTCGTTACATCGAGGCCTATCCCGTCCATTGTTGCGATTCCGGTCTTGAAGGGCGGGTGGTGCATAAAGATCAGCGTCGGCTGACGCGGCGCGGCAGCGAGCTGGATTTCGAGCCAGCTGATCTGCGCGACATCCAGCGCGCCACCCGTTTCCCCCCGCACGGTCGTATCGAGCGCGATGAGTCGCACCGGATGTTGTTCCACGCAATAGCGCGCGGGCTCACCAACAGGCCCAAGGTAAGCGTGCTCGGTGAACGCTGTCTTCAACGCGTCCCGGTCGTCGTGATTTCCAGGAATGAAATAGACAGGCATGGGCAAAGGCGCCAGCAGCCCTCGTAGCCGCTGGTATTCCTCGTCCCTGCCGGCGTCGACAAGATCGCCGGTTGCAAGCACGACATCGGGGGCGGGCCGCTGTTGCTTCAAATGCGCGATGCAGCGCACGAGCCGCTGCGCGGTATCGAACTGGCCATACGCCAGCTCCCCCGGTCCGCCGACGTGCAGATCGGAAATTTGGGCGATGATCATCGTCCGTGTCAGGCAGCGGGCCGGGTCGGCGCCGCGAGTGTCTCAGCCATGGCCTTCAGGCTGACGTAGTCGGTCTTCCCGCTGCCGAGGATGGGCAACTCGGCCACATGGACGATGCGCTTGGCCACGGCCAGCTCCGGCGCCCCGAGCTCGCGCGCGGCCTTGACCAGGGTGATCCGGTCGAGCGCGGGGTCGGTCGTAAACAGCACCGTGCTCTCGCCGCCCGCAGCCACGTGCTCGATCGTCGCCGCATGGCGCTGGCCTGGAGACGCGAGCGCAGCGATACGCTCGACCACCTCGAGCGAGATCATCTCTCCGGCAATCTTGGCAAAGCGTTTCACGCGCCCGAGAATCGTGACGTAGCCATCCTGATCCACCTCGACCACGTCCCCGGTCGTGTACCAGCCCGGACCGACGTCCGACTTCATCGGCTGCAGCACGCCCGGCTCCTCGTAGAGGTAATAGCCGCGCATGAGGTTGGGGCTGCGCACGTGAAGCGCGCCGCCACGATCGATTCCAGGGACCGGCAGGAGCCGATATTCGAGACCGGGCAGGAAGCGGCCGACCGTTCCCTTGCGATAGGACAGCGGCGTGTTGAGGGCCATCGCAGGACCACACTCGGTCGCGCCGTAGCCCTCCATGATCCTCAGCCCGAACTTCTCCATCCACAATTGCGAGACATCCGCGTCGAGTTTTTCCCCGCCCGAGACCACCACGCGGGCACGATAGAAGTCGTAGGGATGAGCCTGGCGCCCGTAGTGCCCGAGGAATGTGCTCGTGCCAAAAATATAGGTACAGTCGCGCGTATAGGCAATTTCCGGGATAACGCGGTAGTGCAGTGGTGACGTGTGAAGAAAGAGCCGCGTGCCGCTCATGAGCGGCATGAGCGTGCAGGCGATGAGCCCGTAGATGTGGTAGAGCGGCAGCGCATTGAGATACTTGTCGTTCGGGCCGAAATCGATCACCGCACGCATCTGCGCCATGTTGGCAAGCATGGCGTCGTGACTCAGTACCACGCCTTTGGAACGTCCCTCGGACCCGGACGTGAAGAGTACCGTGGCGGAGTCGCCGGGTTCGCTTGACGGGACCGCGGCGCGCGGCCACCACAGTGCAAAGCCGACGAGCCAGAGCTTGTCGGCCACGGTGAGCTGCCCGCGGAGGTCCTCGACGTACAAGAACTCGAAACCCTCCAGCGCCTTCGCTGCGCGCTCAAGACGGGCCATCTGCAGGAAACGACGCGAGGTGATGATCCGCTTGACTCCGGCCGCCGTGCAGGCGGCGCGCATCGCCTCGCCTCCAGCCGTGTAGTTGATGATGGCGGGAATGCGCCGCATCGCCGTCATGCCGAGCAGCAGGGACACCGTCGTACTGATGTTCGGCATCATGACGCCGAGCACCTCCCCTTCTTTCGCGAGGCGGGTGGCAAGCCGCCCCAGCGCCAGGCTGACCTTCAGCAGCTCGCCGTAGGTCTCCGGGGTCTTGCGCGCGTCCTCGATGATGCGGGTATGCCGCCCGTGCAGCTCGACCGCCTCGAGGAAGGCCTCGAACAGCGTGCGGCGCGGCCGCGCCGCCACCTGGGCGCGCTGCATGATCTGCAGCATCTCCTCGGCCAGCCGCCTGCGCCGGGCGCGTCCCCGCAACTCGGGAATCTGCGGAAGCTTGGTCGCGGGCAGGATCCGGAGCGTAATCCGCGGCAGCCAGCGCTTGGGGAAGTTGCCCCCGGTCCCCGCAAATCGGCTGTATTGCGATCCCTCGACGATAACCGGGACGAGGTCGGCGTCGCAGCGCGCCGCGATGACACCTGGCGCGTCGTAGACCTTCATCAGGGTCCCGGTTGTGGTTGGCCGGCCCTCGGGAAGCACAACGACGGCTTCACCGCGCTGGACCATGCGCACCAGCCGTTTCAGTTCGAGCGGTCGCGCGGGCTCCACCGTGATATGCGGCAGGCGGCCAATGAGCCAGCGCACAAACGGCCGCCGGAGGTCATCGGGCGATACCGCCACGGTCACCGGCACCGGGAGAAATAGCGCCAGCAAGGCCCCGTCCAGGGCAGAACCCTGGTTCGCGATGATCAGGGGCCGGGCGGCCCTTAGGGCCTGGGCGTCCCCCTCAACGGTGATCCGGAACAGCCGCTGCAGCAGCCATCTAAAAACTACGTTTAGCACAAAGACTTAACGCCTATTGTTAAACCGAGTTTTTAACTGCTTATCGCAACCGCGTCAAACGCGGCCCCCCCAATCCTGCTCCCGGTCCAGACGCCTTAAGCATAAACCTACCTTGCCCAATGTTAGATTTTCAATTAGCCTTGTCTCAAGGCACGATACTTAAACCCTGTTTTTAATGATAAAAATAAGAATCTATCGAATTGTTAGATTTGCTTTTCTGAAAGATTTCGCCTTAAATCCACGTTGAGCAGCTAAAGAGTCCCAAATCGTTCCGCTCTTTCTCTGGGGGAGAAAATCATGGAAATGCACCTGCCTGCCGCAGTTCTTGAAACGCGTCAATTTCCCGTACCTCAACTAATCGACAGCGGCCTCGAGTTCAGCTTCTCGCCGCAGCTGCGCGTCAGTTTTGACAAGCAGACGCACGCGATGTGGTCACGATGGGCGCCTGAGCCGCGCGCCTGCTTCAACCCGGCGCTGCTTTCGAGCATCCGCAGTTACTACGATTTCCTCGCGGCAAGCAACGGGCAGATGAGCTGCTACGGTGAAGATCATCCCATCGAGTACGTGGTACTGGCGTCGGACACGCCGGGGACCTTCAATCTCGGCGGGGACCTCGACCTCTTCCGTCAGCTCATCGCCCTGCGTGACCGGGCGGGCCTGGTGCGCTATGGCCGTGCGTGCATCGACGTGCTCTACCGCAACTACGTGTCTCATGACCTTCCCCTCACCACGATCTCGTTGGTGCAGGGAGATTGCCTCGGAGGCGGGTTCGAGGCCGCCCTCTCGAGCGATGTCGTCGTCGCCGAAAAGAATGCCCGCTTCGGTTTTCCCGAGATCCTGTTCAACCTGTTCCCGGGAATGGGCGCGTACTCGTTCCTTGAACGGCGCATCGGGCAGCGGCAGGCGGAAGAAGTGCTGACCAGCGGCAAGATCTACAGTGCGGACGAAATGCTCGCTCTGGGCGTGATCGACGCGGCGGTCGATGACGGACAGGGCGAGGCCGAGGTGGCCAGCCTGATCAAGCGCCGGGCCCGCAGCCGTAACGGCCTCGCGGCGCTGGCAGCTGCGCGCCGGCGCGTGCACCGAATCGACTTTGACGAGCTGCTCGATATCGTGCAGATCTGGGTCGACAGCGCCCTGCGGCTTAACCCGCGTGATCTCAAGCTGATGCAACGTCTGGTCACCCGCCAGAATGGCCACGGCGAATCGCAGCAGATTCATTGATATGGCTGCCCGGCAGCGACGCGAGCGGGACGCGGATCCTATGCATCGCGCCTCATTCTCGTACTTCGGCGCGGCGTCTGATAGACTTGAACCGACGCGCACATCGTTAGCAGAGCGACAAGTGGTACCCGAAACAACAAAGTCGCGGCGAGGGGACATAGTGAGCGATTCGTCGATGCAGTACAGCATTCAGCAAGTATCTGAAATGCTGAGCATTCCGATACAGAAACTGCGGCGTTGGGACGAGCAGGGGGTGTTGATCGCCTCGCGGACGGACGGCGGACACCGACGCTACTCGCAGGAACTCATCGACCGGCTGGCGGCTTCGGGACTCGGGACCAACGGTGACAAGACCAACGCCGAGCTCGCGACCATTCGAAAATCACTGGCGGAAAAGCGCCGGGTCATCCAGCTGCTGCTCGACAGCGAAAACCGCTACCGCGACGTGGTAGAGACCTCGCATGACCTCATCTGGACAACGGACGCTCAGGGACGCTTTACCTATCTCAACAACGCCGCATATGAAATCTTCGGACTGACACCCAAGGACCTGATCGGGAGGTGTTTCTTCGATTTCGAGTCTGGTGCCTCGCATCTCTCCAACCGGCGGTTCCTGGCAATGCTCAAGCGCGACGGCGAGGTCAGGAATTACGTGAGCCACCTGGTGACCAGCAAGGGCCAGGACCGCTGGATCGGCATCAACGCGCGCGTAGCGCTCGACGACAACGGCGAGATTCTCGGCATCCGGGGCACCGCACGTGACATAACGGAACAGCATCTTGCGACCCTGCGCATCGAGCATATGGCGATGCACGATGTGCTCACCGACCTTCCCAACCGGCACAGCCTGCAGCGCCGCATCGAGGAAGCCCTGGCGGCAGGCGGCGTCGGCGCCCTGCTGTTCATGGACGTCGATCATTTCAAATACGTCAACGACAACTTCGGGCACCGCACGGGCGATCACCTGATCATCGGCGTTGGCAGCGTGCTGCGTGACCTCATGCGCGGCCTCAACGGCGAGCTCTATCGCCTTGGGGGCGACGAGTTCGCGATCCATTTACCAACCGCGCTGCGCATGGAGGCCATCGAGGTAGCCGAGAGCGCGCTCGACGCCGTGCGCCATTACCGTTTCCAGGCGGCCGAGAACAAGGTTATATCCAATCTGACTGCTTCGGCTGGTATCGCGCTCTATCCCTTCCACGGCAATGACGTGCTCGCAGTCCTGTCGAATGTGGACATTGCGATGTATCAGGCGAAGGACCTCGGCCGCAACCGGCACATGTTGTTCGACCAGGATTCCGACAGCCTGCGCAGCACGCACAAGCGCATTCACTGGGCGAAAACGCTCCGCGACGCGCTGGATGAGGACCGCGTGGTCCTGTTCTCGCAGCCGGTCGTCCGCCTCAAGGACCACAAGACGATGCACCACGAGATCCTCGCTCGAATTCGTGACGAGGATGGGCGCCATATCCCGCCAGCAAATTTCCTTGAAATCGCCGAATCCCTTGGCCTCATCAAGGATATTGATCTGCGCGTGGTGGAAAAGCTTCTGGCCTTCATGCGCGAAAACCATCAAATCGGAAAGCGCGTGCGCTACTTCGTCAACATCTCGCGCATCTCGATGTCGGACCCGGACTGGATGCGGCGCTTCCTCACCCTGCTGCGGGGTAGCGGCGTAAACCCGAGCCAGCTCGTTTTCGAGATCACGGAGACGGCGGCCATGGCAGAAATCGACGTGACGTTGACCTTCATCCGCCAGCTCAAGGACTTGGGTTGCCGGGTCGCCCTTGACGACTTTGGCGCCGGATTCAGCTCGTTCTACTACCTCAAACGGTTCGACGTCGACTACCTCAAGATCGACGGCAGCTTCATCCGCGACCTTGCCAGTGACGAGGGCAGCCGTATTTTCGTGCGGGCGCTGAACGATCTTGCCCGCGGTCTCGACAAACAGGTGATCGCGGAAGGCGCGGAAACGCAAGACGTGCTGAAGCTGTTGGCCGAGATGGGCACCCAGTTCGCGCAGGGTAACCAGTTCCAGCGCCCGGTGCCGCTGGAAAGCCAGCCCGTGCCCGAACTCGCAAGCAGCGCCAGCGCTGCCTAGCGAGCGCGGCGCTCAAGCGCCTCGCAGCACCCGCTCGGCCCACAGCAGGCCGATGATGGCCTTCACCTCCGTGATCCGGCCCTCCCTGATCCATTTCAGGGCTTCTGCGAGCCGGAGTGGCACGACCTCCAGGAATTCCTCGTCGTCCGTGGCTTGGCCCACGTGGGTAAGCCCGCGCGCCAGATAGAGATCGATTGCCTCATCCGAGTAGCCGATGCAGGGATGGATCGAGGTCAGGTGCTGCCACTCCGCCGCCTCGTATCCGCATTCCTCCCGTAGCTCGCGCCTCGCCGTCGCGAGCGGCTCCTCACCCGGCTCTCTCTTTCCAGCAGGGAGCTCGTAGAAATGCCGGCGCAGGGGATAACGGAACTGGTGTACGAGCAGAACGGTATCGGTGTCGAGCATGGGCACCATCATCACGGCGCCCGGATGCCGGATGTACTCGCGCGTCGCGCTTGCACCGTCGGGAAGCCGAACCTGGTCCTCGAGCACGTGCAGCAGCCGGCCACGGTACACGGTCGTGGAGCTGATCGTTTCCTCGCTGAAATCTGCGTGTCGGCGCGTCATCTTGGAATCCAATCACGACTCACGGCAGTTTGGCGTTATCTGCGGCTAACGTTTTTTGCGCGCTTACAGCGAAGCCTGGATCGAATAAATGCAGAGGCCCATCAGCGGCCCGGGAAGGATCCCGAACAGGAGCATCGCGAGCCCGTTCGCGCTCATCAGCAGGCGCACGTCGCTGCGCGGCGAGATGGGCGCCGAATCGGTCGGCGCGTCGAAGTACATCAGCTTCACCACCCGCAGGTAGTAGAACGCGCCGATTAGCGAAAACAGCACAGCGACGACGGCAAGCCAGACGAAACCCGCGTCGATGACCGCCTGCAACACGGTCAATTTGGCGTAAAAGCCCACGGTGGGCGGAATTCCCGCCATGGAGAACATCAATAGCAGCATCATGAACGCGTACCACGGATCGCGCGCGTTGAGCCCCTTGAAATCCTCCAGGTTTTCCGCCTCGAATCCACTGCGCGACAGCAGCATGATCATGCCGAAGCTGCCCAGGTTCATCAGCACGTAAACGACCACGTAGAACATGCTGGCGCTGTAGCCGACCAGGTCACCCGATAGGATCCCCAGCAGCAGGAAACCCATGTGACCAATCGTCGAGTACGCCAGCATGCGCTTTAAGTTGGTCTGCGCAATCGCGGTGATGTTGCCGATGGCAAGCGAAAGCACCGCCATCACGATTAACATCTGCTGCCACTCAACGACCAGCTGCTCCGCTCCCAGTCCCTGGACCAACAGCCGCATGATGAATGCGAAGGCAGCGAGCTTTGGTGCCGACCCGATGAACAGAGTTACGGCCGTGGGCGCGCCCTGGTAGACGTCGGGCACCCACATGTGGAACGGAACCGCGCCCAGCTTGAAGCCGAGCCCGGCGACGATGAACACGAGCGCGAAGACCAGCACCACATCCCGCGCCCCGACGTTGACGATGGTCTCCGCGAGGCGCGTGATCTCGAGGTTTCCGGTCGCTCCGTAGAGCATCGACATGCCGTAGAGCAGCATGCCAGAGGCGAGCGCCCCGAGCACGAAATACTTCATCGCCGCCTCGGTCGCCGTGGCGGAATCCCGCTGCAGCGCCACCATCGCATAGAGCGAGAGCGAGAGCAGCTCGAGCCCGAGGTAGAGGCTGAGCAGGTGGTTCGCCGAAATCATGACCATCATGCCCAGGGTCGAGAACATTGTAAGCACGAAGAACTCGCCCCGGAACATCCCCCGGGCCGCGACGTAAGGCCGCGAGTAAACCAGCATGACCATCACGGCAATATAGACCAGCATCTTCAGCACGTCTGACATCAGGTCGTCGACGAACATTCCGCTGAACGTGTAGACGGGCTGACCGGTCGCCGTGATGAAAGTAATGGTAAACGCACCTGCCAGCGCGAGCTGGGTCAGCGCATAGGTGACGACGCGCTTGTTGTCGCTCACGAACAGGTCCACAACGAGGATCACGCACACCATGCCGAGCAGGTACAGCTCGGCGAAAGCGGGCGCAAGGGGTGTGATGTATTGCATCTCCGGCTCTTTCTAGCAGCCTGTCGGACTTAACAGTCCGTACAGGCTGCTAACAGCAAAACCGGTTATCCGTTCGGAAGAAAACCCGCCCGAAGCGGCCGAATAGAAAGAAGGGCAACGGTGAATTCGCATATCTGTCATCCTCTGTTGCAATTTTCCCAGCGCCGGTTTTTCATTAGGAGTTTGTCGGGGCCAAGCTCGACAAACTCCTAGGGCAGCTTGCTTTGCATCACGTGATTCAACAGTCCGTCCACGGAAACGTGCAGCACGTCGGCGAAGGGGAATGGCCATAGCCCCATGACCAGCACGGCCACGGCTAGCAGGCCCAACACCAGGAATTCGCGAGGGCCGATATCGGACAGGCCCGCGACGTGATTGTTCGCAACGGCACCGAAAATCACGCGTTTGTACATCCAGAGCGTGTACGCCGCGCCGAAGATGAGC
>JAQBFV010000286.1:0-15651 GCA_032123035.1 Betaproteobacteria bacterium
GGCGGAGGAGGGACGAAATCGTTGATGAACGATGCCCAGGGAAAGACGTTCGCGGCTGCGGTCCTGCGAATGGAGCTCGATGTGCCTGATGAGATCATGGATCTTGTGAAGACGGAGAAATAGGTGACCTACGGCGAATTGAGGATAGCGATCCAGGATGAGAAAGAACGGGTGACCGTTCTTGAGACGCATCTGAATATTCAGAAGCTCCGTGAGGAGATCGCCGAATACGAATCCAGGACCAGCGCTGCCGGTTTCTGGGATGCTCCCCAGGCCGCCCAAAAAGTCATCGGTGAAATGAACGATCGGAAATCGTGGATCGACGCATGGACCGAATTGAAGCAGACGGCGGGTGATCTGATGGACTATCTTGATCTCGCATCTCCAGCGGGACCATCGTTCCGGGCAGGGGCGTTAACACCGCGTCGCGCAGCGCGATGCACACGAACAGTGCATCCTCGGGATCGCCCACGAAGCTGATCGCCACGCCGTCGCCGGTGTCCAGAATGACGCGATCGTTGGCGGCGACATCCTTGAGCCCTTCGGAGAGCAGGGCATTGAGTTGTTCCTTGAGCTTGATCTGCTCCGAAACCGCCTTCCTCGAGTACTCGATGATGTCGATGAAGACGACGCTGCAGATGAATGTCCGATTGCCCCGCGCTAGCACGCTTTTATCCGAGTTATGTAAATAGGGAATAGTGAGTAGTAAATGGTAAACCCGAATGCCACGTCCGCGCCGGTCTTCCTGTTCTATATTTCCGTTGTTCTCGTCATTTGACGCGCATTCCGGGCTGTGCGCCCGCATCGGGCGAGAGCAGGAACAGACCGGGGCCTTCGCCGCTCGCGGCGAGCACCATGCCTTCGGATACTCCGAATTTCATCTTGCGCGGTGCGAGATTCGCGACCGCTACCGTGAGCCGTCCCACGAGCTGACCTGGCTCGTACGCCGCCTTGATGCCGGCGAAAACGGTCCGCGTCTCGCCGCCGAAGTCGAGCGTCAACTTGAGGAGCTTATCCGCGCCTTCGACATACTCGGCCTGTACTATTTTCGCGATGCGCAGGTCCACCTTGCTGAAATCGTCGGCGGAGATCGGGCTGCTGGCTGTGGTCTCCACGGTGTGCTCCTGGTGTTGGGCGTGACGCTGCCGCGAATGCGGTTGCTGCGCGGGCTGAAGCGTTTCCTTGTTGGCGTCGACCAGCGCGGAGACCTGCTTCGGGTCGATGCGGGTCATGAGATGGTCGTACTGTTCGATCCGTACCGGTCGCCGGCCGAGATCGTCCCACGTCAGGTCGGGCGTTCCCAGGAATTTTTCCGCGCGCGCGGCCAGCACCGGCAGGACTGGCTTGAGGAGGATCGTCATGCGGTGGAATGCCGCTATCGCCTCGCTGCAAACCGCGTGTAGCTGTCCGTGCCCGTCCTGGCGTTTCGCGAGTTCCCAAGGCTTATTGGAGTCGAAGTATTGGTTGACTCTGTCAGCGTAGCGCATGACGGCGCGCACGGCTTTGCCGTAATCGCGCGCATTGTACGCTTCCCGCACCTCGTCTTCTATCTCCTGTGAGCCCGGGGCCGATACGTCGTTCGGGCCAGCCTCTGTCGCGCCCCGGACCAGCTCGCCACCGAAGTGTCGCAGAAGGAAAGTCGAGGCCCGGCTCGCGATGTTGACGTACTTGCCGACGAGATCGCTGTTCACTCGCGCCACGAAGTCCTCCAGGCTGAGGTCGATGTCCTCCATCGTGGAGCCGAGCTTTGTCGCGAAGTAATAGCGCAGCCATTCGGGATTCAGCGCCTGCTTGAGATAACTTTCCGCGGTGATGAAAGTGCCGCGTGACTTGGACATCTTCTCGCCGTTCACCGTGAGGAAGCCATGGGCGAAGACGTGGGTCGGCGTGCGCAGCGCCGCGCTCTCCAGCATCGCTGGCCAGAACAGGGCGTGAAAATAGAGAATGTCCTTGCCGATGAAATGGATCATTTCAGTACCTTCGTCCCGGCTCCTGATCCGATCGGTGAAGGCGTCGTAGTCGATTCCCTTGCGGGCGCAGAGATTCTTGAAGCTGGCGAAGTAGCCGATCGGGGGCGTCGAGCCAGACATAAAAATACTTGCCGGGCGCGTCCGGGATTTCGAAACCAAAGTAGGGTGCGTCACGCGAAATATCCCAGTCGGTAAGTCCGGCCCGGAACCACTCATCGAGCTTGTTAACGGCCTCGGGCTGCAGCGTGCTCACGCCGCGTGTCCAGATTTTCAGAAAATCGGAGCACTGGCCAAGCCTGAAGAAATAGTGGTCGGACCGTTTCTTGACCGGCGCGGCGCCCGAGATGGCGGAATACGGATTGATGAGATCGGTCGGGGCGTAGGTCGAGCCGCACACCTCGCAGGCGTCCCCGTACTGGTCCTTGGCATGGCATTTCGGGCACTCGCCCTTGATGAACCGGTCCGGCAGGAACAGCCCCTTGACCGGGTCGAAGTACTGCTCGATCGGCCGCTTCTCGATGAGGTCAGCGTCGGCGAGGCGGCCGAAGATCTCGTAGCACAGCTCCCGGTTCTCCTCCGAATGGGTGGAATAGTAGTTGTCGAATTCGATATGAAAGCCGGCAAAGTCGCGCCGATGCTCGGCATGCATGCGCGCGATGAGCTGCTCCGGCGTCACGCCGTCCTGCTCTGCGCGCAGCATGATCGGCGTCCCATGCGTGTCATCAGCGCAGCAGTAATGCACTTCGTGCCCCTGCATGCGCTGGTAGCGCACCCAGATGTCGGTCTGGGTGTAGCCCACCAGGTGCCCCAGGTGGATTGCCCCATTGGCATAGGGCAGGGCCGAGGTCACGAATATTCGACGCTTTTCCATTGATATCTATGAAACTTAAGCCCTCGAATTGTAACAAAGAGGTCGGGCGTAGCCGTCATTCTTATGCAGGTTGGCGCTGGGGTTTTTCAGGGCCTGCGCACGGCGTGCCGCGCATAATAGGCTTGTCACCGCGAATTGATTAGAATCGCGCCCTACACGCTACACGCCGAAAGAGGATCGCGCATGGCCATCACGGAGCAGCAGGTTCAGGAAGCTCTGAAGCAGCTCACTGACCCGAATACCCGCAAGGATTTCGTGACCACGAAGTCGGCCCGCCACATCAAGGTCGACGGCGACAAGGTGTCGGTCGACATCCTGCTCGCCTACCCCGCGAAGAGCCAGATCGAGCCGATCCGGCAAGCGATCACGCAGCAGCTCAGGAGCATTCCGGGCGTCGGCCAGGTGAACGTCACTGTTCAGATGAAGATCATCTCGCACGCGGTGCAGCGCGGAGTGAAGCTGGTCCACGGCATCAAGAACATCATCGCGGTGGCGTCCGGCAAAGGTGGCGTGGGCAAGAGTACTGTCGCGGTCAACCTTGCTCTCGCCCTGGCCGCCGAGGGAGCGACGGTGGCCATTCTGGACGCAGACATCTACGGGCCCTCGCAGCCCACCATGCTCGGCATTCGCGGGCGCCCGGAGTCCCGCGACGGCAAGAGCCTTCAGCCGATGGAAGGCCATGGCCTTCAGGCGATGTCGATTGGCTTTCTGATCGATGTCGAGACGCCGATGGTTTGGCGCGGCCCGATGGTGACCCAGGCGCTCGAGCAGCTGCTCAACGAAACCCAGTGGCGTGATGTGGACTACTTGATCGTTGACCTGCCGCCCGGCACGGGGGACATCCAGCTCACGCTCGCGCAGCGGGTGCCCGTTACGGGGGCAGTCATCGTCACCACACCGCAGGACATCGCCTTGATCGATGCCCGCAAGGGCCTCAAGATGTTCGAGAAGGTCGGCATCCCTATCCTCGGCATCGTTGAGAACATGAGCGTTCACATCTGCTCCCAATGCGGCCACGAGGAACGCATCTTCGGCGAGGGCGGCGGGGAGCGCATGGGCAAGGATTACGACGTCGAAATGCTGGGCGCCCTGCCTCTCGACATCAACATTCGCCAGCACGCCGACTCGGGCAAGCCAACGGTCGTATCCGATCCTGACGGCGCCGTCTCGACGATCTACAAGCAGATCGCGCGGCGCGTAGCGGTGAAGGTCGCTGAAAAGGCGCAGGACCACACGGCGGCATTTCCCAAGATCGTCGTTCAGAATACGTAATGTTGACGACTGACGACTGACGACTGACGGGTGACGAGAGACGGGAAATTCCCGGCCCTCCTTGCCGCTGGCCGCTAACGAGTAAATGCCAATAAAATCAGACCGCTGGATCCGCCGTATGGCGCTCGAGCAGCGCATGATTGAGCCGTTCGAGCCGGTGCAGGTGAAGACCTTGAACGGGAGCCGGGTCGTGTCCTTTGGCACCTCGAGCTACGGTTACGACGTCCGCTGCTCGAACGAATTTAAACTGTTCACCAACCTCAACACGACCATCGTCGACCCGAAGAACTTCGATCCCAACTCGTTCGTGGATCTGAAGAGCGACGTCTGCATCATTCCGCCCAACTCCTTCGCCCTGGCCCGCACTGTCGAGTATTTCCGGGTGCCGCGAAACGTGCTGGTCCTGTGCCTGGGCAAGTCCACCTACGCCCGCTGCGGGATCATCGTCAACGTCACCCCGCTCGAGCCGGAGTGGGAGGGCTACGTCACGCTCGAGTTCTCCAATAGCACCCCGCTGCCGGCGAAGATCTACGCGAACGAGGGCGTGGCCCAGGTCATCTTCCTCGAGTCGGCGCCGGATGACACCTGCGAGGTGTCGTACAAGGATCGGGACGGAAAATATCAGGGGCAGGTAGGCGTCACGCCCCCGAAGGTCTGACCGGCCGGACGCGTCGCGCCGGATTATCTCCATCGGTTGGCGCGGAGAGCGCGGCTGCCCCTCGGCGCGCACCTCTCCGACATCCAACTCAAGAGTGCTTGCCGCCGGGGTGCGGCCGTCGCCGTCCGTGCGTTCATCTGGCGCTTGCGCTGTCGGGACGAGCCGGAGCGTGCATTCCGCTCCGCTCTCGATCGAGCGGCTGCGCCAGCTCCAACGCTTCCGTAGACCTTACTGCATTCGTGACATGCGTCACGTATGCAGGCGCGCGCGGCTGCGAGCGACGCTCGGCAAGCTCGCGTTGTGTCATCGTGCGCTGCGTCGGCTGCGCTCAGTCGCCGATTCAACTGTTGCGCCCGCGCGACCGCAGCAAGGCAAGTCGGGAAAAATTGCGGAAAAACTCTTGATATCCAGCGTGGTACTCCTATAATTCGCGCAAGTTTCGTAGTTTTGACGCGCGCTGAAGCGTTTTTGGAGATAAACATGACAACGGCAAAAGCGTGTTGGTGGGCAGTCGATGTGGCTGCGACGGATGTACCCGAAACCTAGGTCTCAAGGAGGACGTTGATGACCGTGCGCCCCGTTGCCCTCAAGAAATCCCAGGCTACATCCGAAACTGAATCCCACCTTTTCGACACGCATCCCGAGATCCGGCTGGAGTTCCGCCACGTCCGGGAAGCTTTGAAGCAGGGCTACAGCAAGCCGTTCCTGCTGGTCGATACCGAGATCGTCCGCAACAAGGTCCGCCGCTTCAAGGGCGTGATGCCGCGCGTGCATCCGCACTACGCGGTAAAGGCGAACCCCGATCCGCGAGTCCTCAAGGTGCTGATCGAAGAAGGGGCCGGGTTTGAAATCGCCTCAATCGCGGAGCTGGATATTCTCCTGGGGCTTGGCGTGCCGGCGCACGAGGTCTACTACAGCAACCCTATGAAGTCGAGCGACTACATCCGCTACGCCGCCGGGAAAGGCGTGGAGTGGTTCGTCCTGGACAGCCTGGAAGAGCTGCGCAAAATCGTCGGCATCAAGCCCGACGCCAAGCTCTACGTCCGGATCGAGGCCCCCAACGTGGGCAGCGACTGGCCGCTCGCGGGCAAGTTCGGCATGAAGGCGCAGGAGGTGGATGCCATCATCGCCGAGGCGGCCGCGCTCAAGGCCGATCTCGCCGGCGTGACGTTTCACGTGGGCTCGCAGTGCCGCAACCCGGAGAACTGGCGGGTGGGCATCCAGAGCGCGAAGCGGGCGTTCAAGAAGATGCGGCTGGCGGGCCTCAACCCGCGTCTGCTCAATATCGGCGGTGGCTATCCCGTCCGCCACGTGAAACCCATTCCCTCGATCGAGAAGATTGCCGAGGTGGTGAACCACGCACTGCGCGATGTGCCGGAGACGGTGCGGGTCATGGCAGAGCCGGGCCGGTATCTTGTCTCCGACGCGGGCTTCTTCGTTTGCCGCGTGGTGGGCACGGCGACGCGCTCGGGCAAGCGCTGGATGTATTGGGATGCCGGGGTATTTGGCGGGGTCATTGAGACCACTGAAGGTCTGCGCTACGACGTGTTGACGGACCGTACCGGCAAGCTCGTGCCATGGAATATCGCCGGCCCGACCTGCGATTCGGTGGACGTGTGCATGCGCGATGAGCCGTTCCCCGAGGACCTGCAGGAAGGGGACTTCATCTACATCGCCAACGCGGGCGCGTACACTACCGCCTATGCCAGCAACTTCAACGGCTTTCCGCTGCCGGATGTCCGTGTGATCTGAGTCCGACAGGCTGCTAGAAGAAGGCGGGCCAGGTCGGCCCGCTTTTTTTATGGGTTGCTGGCCGGCCGCAGGACTACCGTACCCCATTCCGTGCCTTCTTCATCCAGGCGTCAGCCTGTGCATCGGCCTCCTGGATCTGTGCCGCTGTAAGGTCCTTCGCCACGATCGCCACAGTCTGGCCGGCGATCTCATCGCCTTGCAGCGCGGCGACCTTGACCCAGAAATAGGCTTGCATCGGATCGCGGTCGACGCCCTTGCCCATGTGATAGAGCACGCCAAGGTTGTGTTGCGCTTGCACGTGGCCCCGGTTAGCCGCTTTCGTATACCACTGGACTGCCTGCTTGAAGTCCTGGACCACGCCGTCCCCGCGCGAGTAGGTGAGCCCAAGGTTGAATTGTGCTCCCGGGTCGTTCTGTGCAGCGGCGAAACTCCAGTAGCGATGCGCCGTTTGCAGGTTCTTTTCGACGCCGTAGCCGCGCGCGTACATCAGGCCGAGGCTCGTCTGGGCCCGTGCATCGCCCAGCTTGGCCAATTTCTCGTACCAGCGTGCCGCTTCGCGGAAGTCCTGCTCCACGCCGCCCCGCCCGGCATAGTATCTATCCGCGAGCTGGCGGATCGCGGCTTTGTCGCCGGTAGCGGCGCGGAGCCTCAGGTCATCGACGTTGACCTGGTCCTGCGCCGCGGCGAGCCCGAACGCGGCAACGGCGGCCAGCGCGCAGGCGAGCCGCCTAATCCCGGACGCGCTCATGGATGCTGCATCGGTAGGCATAGGCATGCTGCCCATCGGCCGCGAAGGACTCGGACGTGGTTTCGCGCCAGATGCTGGCATCGAGCGCGGGCATCCACGTGTCACCCTCGACGTCGGCCTCCACCACCGTGAGATAGAACCGGCTCGCGCGCGGGAGGGCCTGCGCGTAGAGCTCGGCACCGCCGATCACGAAGATCTCTTCGTCGCCGCGGCAAGCTGCGATCGCTTCCTCGAGCGAGTGCGCCACCAGGGCGCCCGGGGCCTGATAGCCGGGTTGGCGGGTGACGATCACGGACGTGCGGCCCGGGAGCGGGCGGCCGATAGACTCCCAGGTCTTGCGGCCCATGATGAGGTGGTGACCCATCGTGATGTTCTTGAAGCGTTTGAGCTCGCCGGGCAGGCGCCAGGGAATCACGCCCCTCGCACCGATGACGCGATTGCGGGCCATAGCCACTATGAGCGACAGGCGGGGCCTGTCGCCGTTCCGTGTTCCGGGTTCAAGGTTCAAAGTTCAAAGTTCTCCGGGTCACCCGTTCGAATTGCAGACATTGAACATGGAACGTTGAACTTGGAACTCGGAACTCGGAACTCGGAACAATCGCGGTTACACCGCGATAGGCGCGCGGATCGCGGGGTGGGGATCGTAGTTCTCGAGGGTGAAGTCCTCGTAGCGGAAGTCGAAGAGGCTCGTTACCGCCGGGTTGAGCCGCATCGTCGGCAGGGCGCGCGGCTGGCGGGAAAGCTGCTCTTGCGCCTGGTCGAGGTGGTTGAGATAGAGGTGCGCGTCGCCGAACGTGTGAATGAAATCGCCCAGCTTCAGCTCGCATGCCCGCGCGACCATCATGGTGAGAAGCGCATAAGAGGCGATGTTGAACGGGACGCCGAGAAAAAAATCGGCGCTGCGCTGATAGAGCTGGCATGAGAGCCGGCCCTCCGCGACATAGAACTGGAAGAAAGCGTGGCAGGGCAGCAGCGCCATCTTGGGCAGGTCGGCAACGTTCCACGCTGAGACGATGAGGCGCCGCGAATCCGGATTCTTTCGAATCCCTTCGATCACCTCGCTTAGCTGATCAATGTGCCGGCCGTCGGGCGCAGGCCACGAGCGCCATTGGTAGCCGTAGACGGGACCGAGGTCGCCTTTGCTGTCCGCCCACTCGTCCCAGATCGTCACGCCGTTGTCCTTCAGGTAACGGATATTGGTTTCGCCCTTCAGGAACCACAGCAGCTCGTGAATGATGGACTTGAGATGGACCTTCTTGGTGGTGAGGAGCGGAAAACCCGCCGCGAGGTCGAAACGCAGCTGCGCGCCGAAGATCGAAAGCGTGCCCGTGCCAGTGCGGTCGTTCTTGGCCGCTCCGTGTTCCAGCACTTGCTTCATCAGGTCTAGGTATTGACGCATGAGCTAACGATTCAGGCTCCGGAGGTTAAGAGTCCCTAACATAATGAAACACACGCTGCGCTGTCACGATTTTGGCTAGGGATGTCCCGCGGACCTAATGGCAGGTCGATTTTTGCGGCGATGATATGGGCGGACCTTGGCCAAAATCGCCACTAGCTTTGTCGCTCGGCTTGCCAATATCGACATATTGGCGGCACCTCGCTCCGCGCTATCGACGATTCTGGCTCGCACCGCACGCGCGTTTCATTACGGACTCTTCATCGGGCGCCGTTCCATGAAAAAGGTCCGTTTCCGAGCCTGGCCAGGCCGTCCTGGTCGCAGCGCCCCTCGAAAGCGAGAACCCAAAAAAAACGCCCGCATCGTTCCCGATGCGAGCGCCGTTGTGTTTTGCTGAGCCTGGCCGGGTCGTCCCGGTCGCATCGCTCCTCAGCGGGACGAATTATACCGCGGCCGCGCGCCACCCCGAAAGGCTTGTTGTTACTTGAGTCCGGCGTCGGCCTTCAGCGCCGCCGCCTTGTCGAGGGCCTCCCAGCTGAACTCAGGCTCATCCCGACCGAAGTGACCGCAGGCCGCGGTCTTGGTGTAGATCGGGCGCAGCAGGTCGAGCGCGTGGATGATGCCCTTCGGGCGCAGGTCGAAGTGTTTCTCAACGAGTGCCGCAATTTTTTCCTCGGAGATCGTCCCGGTGCCGAAAGTCTCGACCAGCACGCTGACCGGGCGTGCCACGCCGATGGCATAGGCCACCTGGATCTCGCATTTCTTCGCAAGACCGGCGGCGACGATGTTCTTGGCGACATGGCGCGCCGCGTAGGCTGCCGAGCGGTCGACCTTCGAGGGATCCTTGCCAGAGAAGGCGCCCCCGCCATGGCGCGAGTAGCCGCCATAGGTGTCCACGATGATCTTGCGGCCGGTGAGACCCGTGTCCCCCTGCGGCCCGCCGATCACGAAGCGGCCAGTGGGGTTGATGAGGTAGCGCGTGTCCTTCGTGATCATGTTTTTCGGGAGCACGGGCTTGCAGATCTCCTCGATTACCGCCTCGGTGAGCGGCTCGTGCGAGATGTCTTCACGGTGCTGCGTCGAGAGCACGACGGTGTCGATGTGGTGGGGCTTGCCGTCCACGTAGCGCACGGAAACCTGGGACTTCGCGTCCGGGCGCAGCCAGGGCAGCCGCCCGTCCTTGCGCAGCTCTGCGTGCCGTTCCATGAGACGGTGCGCATAGTAGATCGGCAGTGGCATGAGCGCGGGCGTCTCGTCGCAGGCGAAGCCGTACATGAGTCCCTGGTCGCCGGCACCCTGATCGAGGTCGAGTCCCTTGCCCTCGTCGACGCCCTGCGCGATGTCGGCGGACTGGCGGTCAAAGGCGGTGAGCACCGCGCATGAGCGATAATCGAAGCCCATCGCGGAATCATCGTAGCCGATGCGCTTGATCACATCGCGCGCCAGCTCGCCGTAATTGACGGCCGCGTGGGTGGTGATCTGGCCGGCCATGACCACGAGGCCCGTCGCAACCAGCGTCTCGGCGGCGACGCGCCCTTGCCGATCCTGCGCCAGCACCGCGTCAAGTACTGCATCGGAGATCTGGTCGGCAATCTTGTCGGGATGGCCTTCAGAGACCGATTCGGAAGTGAAGAGGAAGTCGCTCATTGCAGTTTCTTCAAATAGCAAAAGGCGCTTAGAATACCAGATAAGCCTCGATTTATAAACAATAATTTATGATACTTTGGATTCTACGCCAGCTCGGGCGGCTACCGCTCGCGCGGCTGCACCGAGTCGGCGCCGCGCTGGGCTGGGTGGTGTACTGGGCGTCTCCGACCTACTCCCGCCGCCTGCGCGAAAACCTTTACGCGAGCGGCGTCTGCGCGGGCGAAGCGCAGTGCCGAGCGCTGCTGCGCGAGGCCATTGCGGAAACCGGCAAAGGCGCCACGGAGCTGCTCGCTGTCTGGTTCGGACCGGATGAGACAGTCGCGCGGATGATCGTAGAGTGTGACGGATGGGACATCGTCGAGGCAGCGCAGGCAAGAGGCAAAGGCATCCTTTTTCTCACGCCGCACTTGGGCTGCTTCGAGATCGCGGCCCTCTACGCTGCCGAACGACTGTCGCTCACGGTTCTGTATCGTCCGCCGAAACAGCGCTGGCTCGAGCCGTACATGATGGCTGGCCGCAGCCGCTCGCGGTCGGAGCTGGCACCCACGACCCTGAAAGGCGTGCGCATGCTCTACAAGGCGCTGGCACGTGGCGGAGCGGTGGGCGTGCTCCCGGATCAGGCGCCGGGCGGGGGTGAGGGCGTCTGGGCTGATTTCTTCGGCCGGCCGGCCTACACCATGACGCTGGTGCGACGCCTGCAGGAGAAGAGGGGTGCCACCGTGATCATGGCTTTCGCGGAGCGTCTGGCGCAGGGCCGTGGATTTCACCTGTTTTTTCGGGAGGTGCCGACCGAGCACTTCGACGAGGCGGCGCTCAACCGCGCTGTGGAAGAGCAGGTGCAGCGCTGCCCAGCCCAATATTTGTGGGGTTATAACCGCTACAAGGTGCCGGCTGGCGCAGAGCCCCCGCCAGCCAAGGCGGAAGGCGGAAGGCGGAAGGCGGAAGGATGAATCAGGCGGTTTGCGGCGGGCCGGAAGCTCGGTTTTCCTACATCCCTCATCCTTCATCCTTCGGGGCACGGCGTGCTGACTCGCTTCGGTCTCGCGCTCCTGTCGCTGCTGCATGGACGCACGCGCTTCATCGCGCCGCGCTCAGCGATTGGCACTGCCAAGTGCGCCGCACGATGGGCACGCGATAGAATGGAGCGGGACATGCGGTCAATCATAAGACTGTAGGAGACTGTAGGAGCGAAATGTGAGCAAGTTGCGAGCAGCCGTCATCGGCGCCGGTTATTTCGGCCGCCTGCATGCTGCGAAGCTGGCCGCCAATCCGGAAGTGCAGTTGGTGGCTGTCGTTGACCTCGACGCGGCACGCGAGGTGCTTGCCCCGCCGATGTATCCTCAACTGGACCGGAAGCGCATCGGGCTCGTGTGCGGGGCGAACTCTAAGCGCGGCGCGCGTTGAAAATCGTGTCAGCGCATGGAGCGTATTCCCGAGCCGGAGTTGATGGAGGACCCGGAGCAGGCGCGAGCCTATGCGCGGGCCGATTTCAGCGAGCCGCACGATGCCTTCGTCCGGCATTTCCAGCGGCTCTTCCCGGATTTCGCGCACGGGCGCGTGCTCGATCTGGGTTGCGGGGCGGCCGATGTTACGATTCGCTTCGCGCGGGCCTACCCGCGGGCGACGCTCGAGGGGGTGGACGGCGCCGAGCCGATGCTCCAGCTCGGGCGAGAAGCGGTAGCATTCGCCGGGCTCGATTCGCGCATCGTCCTGCGCCCGCTGCGCTTGCCGGCTGACGATTTGAACGGCGGCTACGACGCAGTGATCAGTAACAGCCTTTTACATCACCTGGCCCGGCCCGCAACGCTGTGGCAATCTGTGGCGAGATCCGCCCGGCCGGGCGCACCCATTCTGGTGATGGATTTGTTGCGGCCCATCTCGCGCGACGCGGCGCTCGGGCTCGTCCGTCTGCATGCCGGGGATGCTGCACCGGTTCTGGCGCGCGATTTCTTCAAATCGCTGCTGGCCGCGTACCGGCCGGACGAAGTCACGCCGCAGCTGCACGCCGCGGGACTCGCGCACCTGAATGTTGCGGCTGTGAGCGATCGCCATTGGCTGGTGTGGGGCCATGTTTGAGAATCCGTCCGATGAGGACCGCCGCGAGCTGCTCCGCCGCGTTAAGACGATTGCTGTCGTCGGGCTCTCGCCGAACCCGGCCCGCCCGAGCCACGGCGTTGCCCGGGCGATGCAGCGCTTCGGCTACTCGATCATTCCGATCCACCCCACCGCGACGGAGGTGCTGGGCGCCAAGGCCTACCGGCGGTTATCCGAGGTGAACGTTCCGATCGACCTAGTGGACGTTTTCCGCCGAGCCGAGTTTATCGGACCGATTGTGGATGACTGCCTGGCGTTAGGACTAAAAGCTATTTGGATTCAAGAGGGTATCGTAAATGAGGTAGCCGCCGAGCGGGCTCGGGACAACGGGATGACAGTCGTAATGGATCGTTGTATCTTCCGTGATCATCGGCAATTATGCGGCTAACTTCTCTTAAATGCGCCTAACATTCACTAAAATGCAAGGTCTGGGCAATGATTTCGTGGTGCTGGACGCGACTACCCGGGAAATCACGCTGAGCCCCCAGCAGTTGCGCCGGATCGCAGACCGGCATTGGGGGATCGGGTGCGACCAGATCCTGCAAATCGAGGCCCCGCGCCAGGCTGACACCGACTTCTATTACCGGATCTTCAACGCCGATGGCGGCGAGGTGGAGCAGTGCGGCAACGGTGCCCGTTGCTTCGTGTGCTACGTGCACGAGCGCGCCCTGACCACCAAGACCGAGATCCGGGTCGGAACTCGCGGCGGCGTGATCGTGCCGCGCCTGGAGAGCGACGGCCAGGTAACGGTCAATATGGGGGTGCCGGAATTCGATCCGGCCCGGATTCCCTTCGATGCGCCACGGCGCGCGTTGACCTACGAGCTCGTGATCGACGGGAGGCAGCTCGAAATAAGCGCGCTATCCATGGGCAACCCCCACGCGGTCCAGGTGGTGCCTGAGATCGAGCACGCCGCCGTCACGACCGACGGCCCGCTCATCGAACGCCATTCCCGTTTCCCGCAACGGGTCAACGCAGGCTTCGTGCAAATCGTCAGTCGCCGCCAGGTTCGATTGCGCGTCTACGAGCGCGGCGCGGGCGAGACTCTCGCGTGCGGCACCGGCGCCTGCGCGGCGGTAGTCGCGGCGCGCGCACGCGGCTTGCTCGACGAGCGCGTGATGGTGAGCACGCGTGGCGGCGACCTCGGTATATCATGGGCCGGGGACGGGGAGGCCGTCATGATGACCGGACCTGCCGTCACGGTATTCGAAGGCGAGATCGAACTTTGAGCGGACAGTTTCCAGTTTCGAGTTTCCGGTTTGCGGTTGGTAATGACAGCGACCAACTGCGCCGCCGGCCGAACACTGAACACCGAACACTGCCAACTGATTTAGGGAGTGCGATGAAGCCAGACGAGATTGCAAATTATCTCAGGGACAACCCGGAATTCTTCGAGCATTACGCGGACATGCTGGCGGAGATCTTCATTCCTCATCCTCACGGCGGGCGGGCGGTGTCGATCAGCGAGCGCCAGATCCTGACGCTGCGCGATAAAAACAAGCAGCTTGAAAGCAAGCTGCACGACGTGATCCAGTTCGGTGAGGAGAACGACGCGATCAGCGAGAAGGTGCAGCGCGTTTCAATCGCGCTGCTTGGCACGTCCGACATCCGCGGCGTGTTGAACGCCGTCTATCTGAGCCTGCGCGAGGATTTCGCGGTGCCCCACGTTGCGTTGCGCGTATGGTGCCCCAACGGCGAGGTCGACCTGGGAGAGTTCGCGCCGGTGAGCGAGGCTTCAAGCGAATTCACGACCAGCCTCACCCACCCCTATTGCAGCAGCCGCGCCATGGTGGACACGGTGAGCCTGTTCGGGGAGGTGGGTGCGCACCTGCGCTCGTTCTCCTACGTGCCGCTGCGCAACAGTGAAACCTTCGGCCTCCTGGTGCTCGCGAGCGAGGATCCACAGCGCTTCTACCCCGAAATGGGGACCCTTTACTTGAAGCGACTCGGTGAATTGATTGGTGCGGCGATCAGACGAAATTTGCCGTCGGCCTGAGGCCAGATCGGGATGCGAGTCAGCGTATTAAATAACTTAATAACAAAAGGTTACGGTACGTAAGTGGGTGCTGACTTTATGCCCGCTGAGACGCCTTCGGCGGCCCGGGATCCCCTGTTTCAGGGCTACCTTGAACACCTCGCCCATGAGCGCCGCTTGAGCGCTCACACTGTTCGGAGCTACGAGCGCGACGTTCGCGCGTTGCTCAAGCTGGTGGGAGCGGTTCCCTTGCGCCACCTGCAGCCGGCGCAAATCCGCCGTTTCGTGTCCCAGCTGCACGCGCAGGGTCTAGACGGGAGATCTCTGGCGCGGAACCTCTCGGCCTGGCGCGGCTTCTTCACTTATCTGTCCCGCGATCATGGCTACGAGCACAATCCCTGCCTCGGCATCCGTGCTCCCAAAGCTGCCCAGCGGCTGCCGCATGCGTTATCTCCGGACGAGGCAGGGCGGCTGATGGAGTTGGGCGCGGGCGACGCGCTTGCATTACGTGACCGGGCTATCCTCGAACTGCTCTACTCCTCCGGGCTGCGCTTGTCCGAGCTGACCGGGTTGGCACTCGACGACGTCAATTACCGGGACGCCACGATCCGGGTGACGGGCAAGGGGGCCAAGACGCGCGTCGTGCCCGTTGGCAGTTATGCGCTGGCCGCGCTCAAGGTCTGGCTGGTGGAGCGCGCGCCGCTCGCGCGGCCGGGACAACAGGCCATGTTCGTCGCGCGTACTGGCGCGCGGCTCTCGGCGCGTTCCGTGCAGGCCCGGCTCAAACAATGGGGCCTCAAGCTCGGCCTGTCGGGAAACGTGCATCCCCACGCGCTCCGCCATTCCTTCGCATCGCACGTGCTGCAATCCAGTGGTGACCTGCGCGCGGTGCAGGACATGCTCGGGCACGCGAGCATTTCCACGACGCAGGTGTACACGCATTTGGATTTTCAGCACTTGGCAAAGGTATACGACGCGGCGCATCCGCGAGCGAAGCGGAAACAACGCTGAACCGCCAAATGCGCGACGACAAGAACTGAACCGCCAAGCACGCCAAGAACAACAAGAACAATAATTGAACCGCCAAGACGCCGAGAGAAGCAAAAACAAGAATCAAATTAATTTCGAAATTGTTTGTTTTGAGTTCATATCGATTCCTGTCTTGGGTTCTCTCCTTATCTCCGCGGTTCAATAAGATTTGCTTTTCGTTTTTATCACTGAAGAACTCGTTTCTCTCAGCGCCTCGGCGGTTAGTTCATGAACAAGCT
>JAQBFV010000287.1:0-10546 GCA_032123035.1 Betaproteobacteria bacterium
GGACATCACCAAGCTCAAGGGCGGCCTTGCCAAGGTCAAGGAGCTCGACGCCGGCGTGCGCAAGGATTGGGCGATGTCGCTCAAGGACTGGCCGCAGTCCCACGCGAATACGCTGAAGAAAGACGGCCTGCCCGTGGTCAAGGCGCTCAACACAGCCCTCGAGTCGGCCGAGAAGTACGGCTACAAGTGGCCGGTGCGCTACGTCGTCAAGTAAGGCGAGCCGGGGCATAACACCATCGCAATCGCCGACGGAACGCCCGGAACCGGGCCGTTCCGTACGGTGAGCGCCCGCGGGCGTGCCAGAATGCGGACGCGGACGCCCACTTCTTTCCAGATCAAGAGTGCCGGGCCCGGTGCTCGTGAATCGTCGTTTCCGTGGATCCCGACACCGGGCATCCATGCGTCGGGTATCGGGAGCACATGTCGGTCCGGGTAATCAGCGACAAGGTCGCCAAGTTCATGATGGTCATGGCCGCAACCTGGGCCTTCATTCTGACCTTCATCATCATGGCCGACATCATCAGTCGCGGCGCGTTCAACGACCCGCTGAACGGGGTTCGCGAGATCGTCGCCAACTCCATTGTCATCATCGTGTTCCTGCAGGCCGGTTACGCCATCCGCAGCCGTTCGATGCTGTCCGCGGATTTCCTCATCGAATTGTTTCCGCCCATGGTCCGGCGTGTGACGCTGGCTTTCGGATACTTGCTCGGCGTGGTGTTCTTTGTGCTGATCATCTGGGGCGGCTGGCAACTGGCGGTCGACTCCTGGGTCGGCGGTGAATTCGAGGGCGAGGGTGCGCTGCGGGTACCGGCCTGGCCGACCCGCTTCATGATTCTGTTCGGCAGCCTGCTGGCCATCGTCAACTATCTCGTCATGGCGTATCTCGACGTTTTCCGGCCCGGCGCGGCAGACGGTCAGGCCGCGGATTTTCGGCCCGCGCCCATGCACTGAGACTCCCGGGCCCCGCACTCCGGAAACACCCCGAACAAACACAAGAATCAGGCAGGAAGAAACCGCCGCCGTGTTCGACGCCACTACCGCCATTGCGCTCATCGTCAGCCTGCTCATTCTGGTCGCGCTGGGCGTGCACATCGCGATTGCGCTCGGCATGACCAGTGCGCTCGGCATCTACCTCGTCACCGGCGACCTCCGGATCGTCGCGACCATGCTCGGCAGTACCGCATACGAGTCGTTGCGCGACTACGTGTTCGCGGTCATCCCGCTGTTCATGCTGATGGGCGAATTCATCGGGAAATCGGGCGCGGTCACCGATGTGTACCGGGGCCTCAACCGCGGCCTCAAACGTCTTCCCGGGCGGCTCGCCATCGCAACCGTGCTGGGGAATGCGCTGTTCTCATTTGTCACGGGGGTGTCCATCGCCTCGGCGGCGGCGTTCTCGCGCATCGCTTATCCCGAGATGAGCCGCTATGGCTACGACAAGGGGTTCGCGCTCGGCACGGTGGCGGGTTCGAGCTGCCTGGGCATGCTGATTCCGCCGAGCGTGCTGATGATCGTGTGGGGCATCCTGACAGAAAAGTCGATCGGCCAGATCTTTCTCGCGGGTGTGCTGCCAGGCTTGCTCCTGACGGCTCTCTTCGTGGCCTATATCGTCATAACCGCCATACTCCGCCCGCACCTGGTCGGCGGCGGCGTCGACAGCCAGGTGCAGGAAAGCAGTGGGGACGAGGTATCGCTCTCGGCATTCCTGATCAGCATGGCCGGCATTCTCGCCGTCATCGTCGCCGTCCTGGGGGGCATCTGGTTCGGCGTGTTCACGCCGACGGAGGGCGCCGGCGCGGGCGCCTTCATCGGGCTCGTGCTTGGCGTCGTGAAGGGCATGCGCTACCGGGGTATCATCGACTCGATCCTGTCGGTCGGGCGTACGTCGGCGCCGATTCTCCTGCTTCTCGTGGCGGCGTCGCTCTACTCGCGCACCCTTGCGATGACCGGCATGACCAACGCCATCCAGGACCTGTTCCTGGGCACCGGCCTCACGCCGTTCCTCATCATCGTCGTGATGGTCGTTGTCTGGTTCCTGCTGGGCATGGTGATCGACTCGATTTCCATCATGCTGCTGACGGTCCCGATCTTCGCGCCGATCGCCGAGCAGCTCGGCTATGATCCAATCGCGTTCGCGATTATCGGCATTCTTGCCATCGAGGCCGGGCTGCTCACGCCGCCGTTCGGGCTGCTCGTCTACACGGTCAAGGCGGCAGTGCAGGACGAGGACCCCAGTGTTTCCATCGTGCAGATTTTCAAGAGTTCATTGCCCTACTGGTGCATCATCCTCTTCGCCGCGACACTGATCATCAACTTTCCGAAGATTGCGACTTTCCTGCCCAGCCTGCTCTTCTAAGTATGGTGATGAGGTACTGGTGATGGGAACTGGTGATGATTACTGGTGATGAGTGATGGTGATGAAAGAGCGTTTTAACTGGCGCATCACCAGTAATCATCACCATTTTTCATCACCTCCTCCCGTGACCGGCAGCCGGGATGAGCGCATGAACGGTGTCCCGTGGACTGGTTCCGTGCCGGGGAAGGAGGAAACATGAGCAGGCTGACGCAGCTTGAGCAGTTCGGCCAGTCGGTATGGCTGGATTACCTGCGCCGGGAGTTGCTGACCGGGGGCGCGTTGAAGGCGCTCATTGCCGACGATGGCGTGAAAGGGGTCACGTCCAACCCCGCGATTTTCGAAAAGGCGATTGCGGAAGGGGCGGAGTACCGCGACGCACTCGAGGCGGCAACGCGATCCGGCGAGACGAGCTCTGAGCGGATTTACGAGCGGCTCGCCATCGAGGATATCGCCATGGCGGCCGATCAATTGGCGGATGTCCATGCCGCAACCGGAGGTCGCGACGGTTTTGTGAGCCTGGAAGTTTCACCGCGGCTGGCCCATGACACCGAGGCGACGGTGGCGGAGGGGCGGCGGCTCTGGCGCGCGGTCGATCGTCGCAATCTCATGATCAAGGTGCCGGCCACGCCCGCTGGCCTGCCGGCTGTCGAGCGGCTCATTGCCGAGGGCATTAACGTGAACGTGACGCTACTCTTCGCGGTGGGAGTCTACCGCGAGGTCGCGCACGCGTACCGACGCGGGCTCGAGCACCGTGTGCGCGGGGGACAGCCGATTGATCACATCGCGAGCGTAGCGAGCTTCTTCGTGAGCCGCATTGATGCCGAGGTGGACGCGATCCTCGAGCGCCGTAGGGGCGAGGCGGCGAGCACGGATGAACGTTGTCTGCTCGAGGCGCTGCGCGGCAAGGCCGCCATCGCCAACGCGCGGCTCGCTTATGCCGCGTATCTCGAACTCACCGCAAGCGAGCACTGGCGCGTCCTGGAAGCGAGCGGGGCGCGGACCCAGCGCGTGCTCTGGGCGAGCACCGGCACCAAGAATCGCGCGTACCCCGATACGCTCTACGTGGACGAACTGATCGGGCCGGACACCGTGAATACCCTGCCGCCTGCGACGCTGGAAGCTTTCCGCCACCATGGCATGCCTCAGGAGCGGCTCATGGGGAATCCGGAGGAAGCGCGTGACGTCATGGCACGTCTTGCCGCCGCCGGAATCGACATGGAAGCCGTCACCGCGCAGCTTCTCGAGGACGGGGTACGCCTGTTCGATGAGGCTTACGGCCGGCTTCTCGCGGCGATCCAGCGCGCGCGCCGCGCGGCCTGAAGCGCAAGGCTAGCGCAAGTAAGCTTCGATTGCGTAGCGCCGCAGCATGCGGTGGCTGTTGAAGAACGCCGCGTTTTTCGAGATGACGCTTTTCATCAGCGCGATCCACTTTGGGCGATCGCTGTGCCACAGCGGCAGCACCGTTTTCTCGAGCTTGAGGTAGAGCGATTCGGCGTCCTCGCCGTTCTCGCTCTCGTGATCATTGCCGATCGCCCAGCCGGTGACGCCCTCGATGCAGCCTTCCACCCACCAGCCATCGAGCACGGAAAGTTGGGGAACGCCGTTGAACGCCGCCTTCATTCCACTCGTGCCCGAAGCCTCGAAGGGCCGCAGCGGCGTGTTGAGCCACACGTCCGAGCCCGCGACAAGATCACCGGCCACCGACATGTCGTAGTTCGGCACGAAAGCCGCGCAGACATCGGTGCGCAGCGTTTGGATGCGGCGGTGAAGGTCCTCGATCGCTTGCTTGCCGGCTTCGTCGCGCGGGTGCGCCTTGCCGGCGAGCACCAGCTGGAACGGATAGCGCCGGGCGATCGCGCGCAGGCGCTCGATGTCGGAGAAGAGCAGATCAGGACGCTTGTACGCCGTCATGCGGCGTGCAAAGCCGATGATCGGCAGATCCGGATCGAGGCTCACGTGGCAGTGCTCCCGCACCCGCTCGATGAGCCGCGCCTTCGCCGTGGTATGGGCCGACCAGATCTCCTCGTCGGCAATCTGGTCGGCCCGGTTCAAGAGCAGAGTCTCGTAGGACCAGCCCGAAATGTACCGGTCATAGAGCTCGGCGAACGCGGGCGCGGCCCAGGTGCGCGGATGGACGCCATTGGTGACCGCGTGCACCTCGTAGCCGGGGAACATCTTGCGCGAAGTTTCCGCGTGCCGTTGTGCCACGCCGTTCACGAAGCCGCTCAGGTTGAGCGCAAGCCGGGTCATGTTGAGGCGGTCCTGGCCGGCATGTTGTTTCAGCACCTCGAGATCGACGAAACCATCGAGGAGCTCGTGCACCAGGTCCCACTCGAACTGGTCGTGCCCGGCTTCGACCGGCGTATGCGTCGTGAAGCGGCACAGGGCGCGCACGCCTGGGACGTTGTAGTCCGGCTTGCCTACGCGGCGCCGGTCGTAATAGCGGAAACGGCGCATCAGCTCGACCGCGAGCAGCGCCGAGTGACCCTCGTTCATGTGGTAGTTGCGAACATTGAAATCGAGTGACTGCAGCATGCGCAGTCCCCCGATCCCGAGCACGATCTCCTGTTTCAAACGGTAGGTTGCGTCGCCGCCGTAGAGATAATGTGTGATGTCCCGGTCACGCTCGTCGTTTTCCGGCAGATCTGTGTCGAGCAGGATCACCGGCACCGTGCCGCCGCTGAGGCTTTGCACGATGTAGAGCCAGCCGCCTACCCAGACCTTGCGGCCGTTTATCTTGACGGCGATCTTGGCTTCGAGCGGCTCCGCGTGCTGCGCCGGATCCCAGGGAAGCGGATGCTCGATCTGGCGCCCGCCGCTGTCGATTTCCTGGCGGAAATAACCTCTGCGGCTCGCCAGCGTCACGCCGATTAACGGAATCCGCAGGTCTGCTGCCGAGCGCAGGGTATCGCCGGCCAGGATGCCGAGACCCCCGCTATAGGTAGGGATCCCGGCGGCAAGCGCAATCTCCATCGAGAAGTAGGCGATCCGCGGCCGGTCGAGAAACGGCGTGATCAAGAACGTGACTCCAGCACAGAGCGTACCTTACCAGCATTGGCCGCAAAGTACTAACTACCCCCTTGCCGGTTTCGCAATGCGCAATTGTCGCCGGGCGGCGTCACTCGAGCCCCGCTGCGAATGGGGAACCCGCAGAAAAGGTGTCAGACACCTTTTCTTCCGCGGACAGGCCGTTGCGGGAATCGACCTGCGGTCGCAACAGGCGCGCGTCTCCCTACAGCGTTTCCGGCCAGTAGAGACGAGTGGGGTTGTCCACGAGGATGCCGTGGCGCAGCTCTTCCGGGCAGAATGCCGCGAAGAGGTCCACCAACTCGCCATCGTTGGGCATCGAGTTCGCGTTCGGATGCGGAAAATCGGTTCCCCACAGCACACGCTGCGGTGCGGTCTCGATCAGCACCCGCGCGAATGGGCTCGCGTCGTGGAACGGCTTGCCCGCGGACGAGATGCGGTCAGCGCCGCTTATCTTTACCCACGCGTGCGAATTGGCTTTCAGCAGAGCAAGCAGCTCGCGAAAGGGCTTCTGCTGCAGGCCGTGCGCTGCCGCGACGCGCCCCATGTGGTCGATGATGAACGGCACCGGCAGCCGGTCGAGGAAGCCGGCGTACGTCGCGAGATCCTCGGCGTCGAGATGAACCTGCAGATGCCAGCCGAGCGGCCGGATGCGCGCCACGACGCGCTCGATCACGCCGAGATCGGGCGCGCCGCCGAGATGGCGCACGAAGTTGAACCGCACGCCGCGCGTGCCGCCCGCGTGCAGACGCTCGAGCTCACGCTCGGTGACGTCGTCGCCGAGCATCGCCACACCACGCCACGCGCCCTTCGACCAGGCCATGGCGTCCAGCATGGCGCTGTTGTCGTGCCCGTGGCAGCTCGCCTGGACGAGCACCGCGCGCGTGAAGCCGAGGTGTCGGTGCAGCGCCGCGAGCGTCTCCTTCGGCGCGTCCGGGGGCGTATAGCGGCGCTCCGGCGCGTAAGGAAAGCGCGCGCCCGGACCGAAAATATGGCAATGCGCGTCGCATGCGCCCGGCGGCGGCGCGTATTTCGGTTTGATCGGATTCGGATCGGGCGCAGCGATGGTTTTCATGAGCGATCAGGGCCTACTCAATCGCGCGATTATAAAAGCTTCACCGCTGCGGCCTCCAGAGAAAAAATGGTGATGAAAGATGGTGATGGATAGTGGTGATGAAGAATGGTGATGTGACAGACACTGCTCACCACCAACAGCCATCACCCGCTCTCATCACCATTTCTCATCACCATTTCCCATCACCAGTTACCACCGCCAAAGTGGTCACCGGTCACCGCCTTCAGAAAAGGGGTCTGACATCTTTTCTTCTTGGCGGGCGCCCAGCTTGTGTGGCGCGTTCAGCGGTAAGTGTCCGGCTTCCAGGTATGGATTTTGTCCTGCCCTTCTTTGCACCACGCGTAGAGCGCGTCGTACATCACCATCCCGTGCTTGAGCATCTCGTGGTCGTCCGCGAAGTTGCGCGAGAGGCCGAGCGAGATCGCGGCAAGCCCCGGCGCCTGCGGCGCGAGGTCGAGCTTCGCGGTATCGGCGCCGCGCACGATGACCGCCAGGTGGTCAAGCGCCGGATCGGTCAGGCGGTAATGCCGGAGGAACGCATCGAAGCTGCAGCGCTCGCCTTCGTGCGAGAAGGCGACGTCGGGGACGTCATACGGAATCGCGTCCTCGCGCTGCGCCGCCTCAAGCACTTCCTTGGCGGGCACGTAGACGAACTCGGCATCCTTGTCGACGAAGCGGGTGATCAGCCACGGACATGCGATGCGATCGATCTTCGGGCGTTCGCGCGTGACCCAGCGCGTGGCGGCGCCCGCCGGTTTCCGGTCGAGCGCGCCCCCGCCCGCTTTCCAGCCTTCCTCGATGCCGCCTTCGAGGAACGAGGCCGCAATGCCGCGCTCGGCGAGCACGCGCGCGACGCCTTGGCTGACCTCGTGTCCGTGGACGCAGTAGACGACGACGGCCCTGGAGGCAGGAAGCTCGCTCGCCCAGGACGAGACCGATTCCGGGTCGCGGGCCAGCGCACCGGACACCATTTCGGTCGCGGCCCGGTACGCGGGGCGCCGCCGCACGTCGATGATGAGCGGCAGGCGCTCGCTGGCGATCGCGGATTGAAGTTCAGGATACGAAACGGACGGACCCAAGCGACACCTCCTTTGGCGCGTACGCGCCATGCCAGAGAAGCAGAGCTTGGACGCTTGGGCGTCTTGAGCGGGGAGCCTGCCAACGTCCCCGACGAGCGATTAGTTTAGCGAGCGCGGAGCGGAGAAGTAAAGGGGGCGATGCAAAGCTTTACCGCAGAGGCCGCCGAGGAAAAAAAGCTTTACCACCAAGGTCGCAGAGGACGCGAAGGAAAAGAAAAGCTTTACCGCTGAGGACGCAGAGGAAACCTACTCAAAAACCCACAACCCAAGGTCGCGGAGGTTACGCCAAGAGTGGTATACGGGGTGACCCCTCGGTGTTCCTTTCGACGTTCGCCTTCCGCCTTTCGACTTGCTTTGCTCTGATCACCGGTCACGGCGTTCGCGAGGTCGCTTAAACTATAAACTTCGTGGGCCTGCGCGGGGACCGTTTTGGCCCCCTTCCTGGGAGAAAATTCATGAAGATCAAGGCGGCGAACGGCGTTGCGCGGATACTCAAGGCCGAGGGTGTTCCCTGGGTAAGCTGCTATCCCACCAACCATGTGAACAACGCGCTCGGCGAGGAGGGCGTGCCCATCCTCATGATGGGCGAGGAGCGCTTCGCGGTGGCCGTTGCCGACGGCTACTCGCGGGTGACCTGTGGCAAGCGGATCGGCGTGTGCACGGTCATGTCCAATCTCAACGCCGCGGGAATACAGATGGCCTATGGCGCGATTGGGCAGGCGTGGGAGGACTCGTCGCCGGTCCTGATCATCACGGAAGGCGTGGGCCAGGGCGAGAGCCGGCACACGCACTTCGACATCGCCGAGGCGCTCAAGCCGGTCACCAAGTGGGTCGGAAAGATCGATCGCGCCGAGCTGGTGCCGGATTACCTCCGCCGCGCGTTCACGCACCTGCGCTCGGGCCGGCCCGGTCCCGTGCTGCTCGTCGTTCCGCGCGACCTCGGTGAATACGACGAGGACAAATGCCCCTACGCCCCGGTGAAGGGCTGGCGCGCCGGCCCCGATCCGGACGACGTGAAGAGCGCGGTCAAGGCACTGCTCGCCGCGAAGGATCCGCTACTGTACGTCGGTGAAGGCGTCTACTACGCCGACGCCACCGCCGAGCTGCTGCAGTTCGCCGAAGCCGCGCAGGTGCCGGTGCTGACCACGCTCAAGGGCAAGGGCACTTTCCCTGAAAACCATCCCCTTTCGGTGGGCGTGCGCGGCTCGCACTCCGCGCACTTCCTGCACAAGTGTGATCTTCTCTTTTCCATCGGCTCCAGCCTGTTCCCTAACCGTTTCAGCCACGCCATTCCCGACCCGGAGAAGAAGACGATCGTGCAGTGCACGGTGGACACGCTCGACATCAACCGCAGCTACGAGACGCGTCATGCTGTGATCGGCGACGCAAAGCTCACGTTGAAAGCGCTCATCGACGAGCTCTCGAAGCAGGGCGGCGGCGGCCGGAAGAACGGGGCGCTCCTCGACGAGATCCGCGCCGCGAAGCAGACCTTCCGGGAAAAATTCCGTCCGCTGATGGAATCGAACGAGAAACCGATCAACCCGTATCGGGTGATCGGCGACCTCATGAAGGTGCTAGACCCCGGCGCGTCGTTCGTTACCGCGGACTCGGGCAACACGCGTGACCAGACGAGCACGGTATATGAAGCGCAGATCCCGCGCGGTCATCTGGGCTGGGGCAACGTCTCGACCCTCGGCTTCAGCCTGGCGGGCGCCGTCGCGGCCAAGCTGGCGTATCCGAACCGGCAGTGCGTGAACATCACGGGCGACGCCGGCGTGTGCTACATGATGGGCAACTTCGAGGCCGTGGCGCGCTACGGTATCGGGATCACGACGCTTCACATCAACAACGGCGGCTACTCCGGGTACGGGCCGGGGTTTTGGGGCGGCGGCCACGATCCTTACACCTGGAAGGTGTCCGATCACGCCACGGCGTGCATGTCGGCAATGGCGCGGGCGGTTGGTTTCCACGGCGAAGATGTGACCGAGCCCTCGGAAATCATCCCCGCGTTGAAACGCGCGTTCGACGAAAACGCGAAAGGCCGGCCGGCTTTTCTCGAGTTCATCTGCTCCCACCATCCGGTTCACGGCGGGTGGGTGGGACGTTCCTGACAGATGCGTGATGAGTGATGGGTGGTGGGAACGCGGCGCTTCGCGCGTAAGGCTTCACCGCCAAGGCTGCAAAGGAAAACAAAAGCCTTACCGCTGAGGACGCAGAGGACGCGGAGAAAAAGAAAAGCTTTACCGCAGAGGCCGCAAAGGTCGCGAAGGAATCCTATTCAGAAAAGCAAAACCCAAAGTCGCGGAGACAACGCCAAGAGGGTAATAAGGAGAGCCCTCGGTCTTCCCTTCGCCATCCGCCATTCGACTTGCATTTCCTGATCATCGTCAGGGAAAGGTGTCAGACGCTTAATTTCGCGTCCACGCGGTAACGTAGAGTAGTCGCGATCTGACTTAACGAACAGTGTCCGCTTTCGACCCGAAGCGGTCGTTCAATGCGCCTCGAAGCTAGATATACTTATCAAACAAAGTATATGATTTCTGCATTTTCAACCTAAATGCTTGCGGGATTCTTCGTGGAGAGCACAACGTGAGACAGTCCATTCCTATAGTAATGGTTGCAGCGACTCTACTTTCGGCGTGTGCGAGCACATTAGATGTACTTGATAATGTTCGGGTCGGTCAGAGTGAGATGCAGGCGCAAAAGTCTATGCATAACAAGCCGATATGGACTTTTGGGAATGAAAAAACCAAATACTTCGTATATGGCTACATCGCGACATTACTTGATGGCTACGACAACACTGTTACGTACTACTTTGTGAAACTGGAAAATGGCAATGTTGTGGACAAAGGTATGCTGGGAGTGAAAGAAAGAAACGAGATAAAAGTGCTAGCACCTGATTTCGATACAGACAAACTGATACGACGACCTAACAATTACGTCAAATAGGATTCTCGCAAGATCGCGCTTATCGCGAAGACATAACGACGATTGGCGAATGACCGC
>JAQBFV010000288.1:0-19377 GCA_032123035.1 Betaproteobacteria bacterium
GTTCAAGGTTCAAGGTTCAAGGTTCAAGGTTCAAGGTTCAAGGTTCGAGGTTCAAGGTTCAAGGTTCAAGCAAAGTTGGACGAATCACGAATACGAAGTTCCGCACTTTGAACGTGGAACATTGAACTTGGAACTTGGAACGGCGATCGCGCGATGAATGCGCCCCGCCGCTCAATCCGCTCCTATGTCCTGCGCCAGGGGCGCCTCACGCCGGCGCAGCGGCGCGCTTGCGAGGCTTTCCTTCCGCAGTTCGGGATTCCCTACTGCGACACACCGCTCGATCTCGATCAGGCTTTCGGGCGCAGCGCGCCCAGGATCCTCGAGATCGGATTCGGCATGGGAGAGACGACTTCGGAGATCGCGGTCCGCCATCCGGAAAACGACTATCTGGGCATCGAGGTTCATACGCCCGGGGTCGGCAGCTTTCTCAAGCGCATCGCCGCGGCCGGGGCCACGAACGTGCGCGTCATCCAGCACGACGCGGTGGAGGTGCTGCACGTCATGATCCCGCCCGCGAGCCTCGACGGCGTGCACATCTACTTCCCCGATCCCTGGCCGAAGAAGCGGCACCACAAGCGGCGCCTGATCCAGCTGCCGTTTATTGCGCTGCTGTCCTCACGAATGAAACCCGGCGCCTACCTGCACGCGGCCACCGACTGGGAGGATTACGCGAAGCAGATCCTCGAGGTCCTTGCCGCCGAGCCGGCGCTCGACAACACGGCGTCGGGGTTTGCGGCGCGCCCCGAATGGCGACCAAAAACCAAGTTCGAGGCGCGCGGCTTGAAGCTCGGTCACCGCGTGTGGGACGTCCTCTTCCACCGCCGCTAAATACCTCTCGTAAATCGTGAAACGTGAAACGTGAAACGTGAAACGTGAAACATATTTTAGCCGCAGATAAACACAGATAAACGCAGATTCACATATCAAAAAGACAGGAACACCAAAACAAAAGTGAAATTGATTGGCGGCCGCTGATGAAACCCGGTGAATGACGATTCGTGAATGGAGACTGGCCTTGCTTGTTCCTGCGACGAGCCGCGGCTAAGAACACGTAACGGAATGAAAGTCGCACAACCCCACCCCCATCCCAACGTTCCCCCTGAGGGGGGAAGGAGGTTGTTGGTGTCGGTTAACGGGAAAGAGTTTTCCCCTCCCCATCAGGGTGGGCTAGGGTGGGGGTGGGTCATCTACACCGGTTTGGTTGTCATTCTGTTACAGGCTCTAAGTTTCTCTTGGCGTGCTTGGCGGTTCAAATATTGTTCTTGTTTCTCTCCGTGTCTCCGCGGTTCAGCGCAGTTGTTAAGTAGTTAACCTGCGTGTATCTGCGGCTTAAATTGGGTTTTTTGAAGTTTCGACTCACGATTCACGGATCTTGTCGGTGAGGAACGATTGGAGTAGATCGTTGAGAAACCGCCGGCCAAGCGGCGTCGGCCGCACCCTCGCATGGTCGCGCTCGATCAGTCCACGGCGCTCGGCCGCCTCGAGCCGCTCCAGGACGGCGGTCAGCGGCACGCCGGCGCGCTCCTCGAATAATCGCACCGCGAAGCCCTCGGTCAGGCGCAGGGCGTTCATCATGAACTCGAAGCCGATCTCGGCGGCGGCGACCTCGTGGCGCTCCTGCACCCCGGCGCCGCGTTCCGCGCCCGCCATGTAGCGCTCGGGATGCTTGATGCGCATCGTCCGCTCGACGCGCCCGGGAAAGGAGAGCTTGCTGTGTGCGCCCGCGCCGATGCCCAGGTAGTCGCCGAATGTCCAGTAATTGAGGTTGTGCCGGCTCTGTTTCCCCGGGCGCGCAAAGGCCGAGGTTTCGTAATGCCGGTAACCCTCGCTGCAAAGCGCGTCCTCGACCGCATCCTGCATCTGCGCCGCCATATCATCGTCGGGCAGGCGCGGCGGGAAGCGGTGAAAGTAGGTGTTGGGCTCGATCGTCAGGTGATACGCGGATAAATGGGCTGGCTGCCAGGCGAGTGCCCGCTCGATGTCCGCGCGCGCTTCCGCCGCGCTTTGGCCGGGCAGCGCGTACATGAGATCGAGGTTGAAGTTGTCGAAATGCTCGCGCGCAATCTCGATCGCCCGGCGCGCTTCCTCGTCGTCGTGGATGCGCCCCAGCGCCTTGAGGTGACGCGGGTCGAAACTCTGGATGCCGATCGAGAGCCGGTTCACTCCCGCCGCCCGAAAATCCCGGAACTTCTCCGCTTCGACTGTGCCCGGGTTCGCTTCGAGCGTGATCTCCGCATCGACGGCGAGCGAGAGCCGCGCGCGTACCGCGCCAAGAATCGAGTCGATCGCCTGCGCCGACAGCAGGCTCGGCGTACCACCGCCGAAGAAGATCGTGTAGACGCTGCGGCCCCAAACGTCGGGCAGCGCCTGTTCCAGATCCGCGATCAGCGCCGCAACGTAACGGTCCTCGGCCAGCGCGCCGCGCGCCTCATGCGAGTTGAAATCACAGTACGGGCACTTCCGCACGCACCACGGTATATGGATATATAAAGACAGCGGCGGCAGCGCCCTGAACTGCGGTGACGAGTGACGAGTGACGGGTGACGAATGGCTCCCCGCCGTGGGCGATTGCACCTTATTCATCACTCATAACTCGCTAGAAGCGTGTTCAGACGGCGCGATATTGCGCATGGCGCAGCATCTCGACCAGCCGCTGCAACGCCTGCCCGCGGTGGCTCACTGCGTTCTTGTCGTCGGGCGCGAGCTCCGCGGCGCTCTTGCCGAGCGACGGCAGGAAGAAGTACGGGTCGTAGCCGAACCCCTTCGCGCCGCGCGGACTTGCCACCACTTCGCCAAACCATCGCCCCTCAGCAATCAGCGGCTCGGGGTCATCGGCATGGCGCACCATCACGATCACGCAGTAATAATGCGCGCTCCGGTCACTTTTGTCCCGCAGCTCGGCGATCAGCTTCTCGTTATTGCGCCAGTCCTGCTCTTCGCGCCCCCCCGTGTCAGCCGTCGCGTAGCGTGCCGAAAAGACCCCCGGCGCGCCGTTCAGCGCATTGACGCAGATGCCGGAGTCGTCGGCGAACGCCGGTAGGCCCGAGTAGCGGCTCGCGTGGCGCGCCTTGGCAAGCGCGTTCTCGACGAAGGTTTCGTGCGGCTCGTCCGCATCGGCAATGCCGAGCTCGGGTTGCGGCACGACCTCGATGCCGAGCGGGCCGAGCATCTGCCGGAACTCGCGCAGCTTCCCCGGGTTGCTGCTCGCCAGAACCAGTTTTTTCATGAAGCACAATTTTGAACCGCCAAGCCGCCAAGAGAAACAGATCTAAAAATTAAAGCGAAAGTCGAAACGTATCGAACCACGGAGATACGGAGAGAACCAACAAAAAACGAACTCAAATCAAACCCTCTCCTTGCATTTGATTTCTGTTCCTGTTTCTCTCTCTATCTCCGCGGTTCGATTGTTGTCTTGCTTCTCTTGGCGGCCCTGGCGGTTCATTAAATTCCGTGAATCGTGAATCGTTGTTTGTTTCTCTCCGTATCTCCGCGGTTCAATTATTGTCTTGCTTCTCTTGGCGGCCTTGGCGGTTCAATTATTCGTTTCCGACTCCTTGGCGTCTTGGCGTCTTGGCGTCTTGGCGGTTCATTCTGTCTTGCATACTCTTGGCGCGTTGGCGGTTCAATCTTTCAGCGCCGCGCGTTGCGCGGCGACGAGATCGCGGATGCCGCGCTCTGCCAGGTCGAGCATCGCGGTCAGTTCCGCTCGCGAAAACGGATGCCCCTCAGCCGTCCCCTGCACTTCGACCAGCCCGCCGCTCCCCGTCATGACAACGTTCATGTCGGTGTCGCACTGCGAGTCCTCGGTGTAATCGAGATCGAGCACCCGCGTGCCCTGGTAGACGCCCACGGACACCGCGGCCACAAAATCCCGGAGCGGGGATGACGCGATGAGCTGCTGCTTGAGCAGAAAATCCACTGCGTCGCGCAGCGCCACGCAGGCGCCGGTAATCGCGGCCGTGCGCGTGCCGCCGTCGGCCTGAATCACGTCGCAATCGACCTGAATCGTGCGCTCCCCCAGCTTCTCCAGGTCGACGACCGAGCGCAGCGCGCGCCCGATCAGGCGCTGGATCTCCTGGGTGCGGCCGGACTGCTTGCCGCGCGCCGCCTCGCGGTCGTTGCGGGTGTTGGTCGAACGCGGCAACATGCCGTACTCCGCGGTCACCCAGCCCTGCGGCCGGCCTTTGAGATGCGGCGGCTGCTGGTTGAGCACGCTAGCCGTGCAGATCACCTGCGTGTCGCCAAATTCGATCAGCACCGAACCCTCCGCATGGCGTGTGTAGCGGCGCGTAATGCGAACGTCGCGTAGCTGATCGGGTCTTCTTTTACTGGGTCGCATCTAACTCCCTGAGTATGCTATCTTTCCGGTGAACGATAGCATGAATGATAAATAGTCGGCGATGATTCGTAAATCGAACGAGACACGGCGCGTTTCTTTCCGAATCACGACGCACGATTCACGATTCACGAGGTTTCAATGATCTACAGCATGACCGGCTATGCTTCGGCGGCCCGCGAGTTCGCGTACGGGGCGCTCAATCTCGAGCTGCGCTCGCTCAACCATCGCTATCTTGACCTCCAGTTCCGGCTTCCCGACGATTTGCGCTCGGTCGAGCCCGTGCTGCGCGAGAGGCTCGCCGCGCAGTTGACGCGCGGCAAGGTCGAGTGTCGCGTGACCTTCACTGCCGCCGCGGTTGGCCCGCGGACACCCCAGTTCAACGAGGTGCTCCTGCGGCAACTCGTCGAGCTGAACACCCGCGTCCGCGCCAACCTCCCGGGGGCTGACAGTCTCGCGGTGGCGGACATCCTGCGCTGGCCGGGCATGCTGGGAGCCGAGGCCTTGCCGCTCGAGGAGCTGAAGGCCGCATGCCGCGAGTTGCTCTCGGCCGTGTTGGTGGAGTTCATGGCGGCACGTGCACGCGAAGGCGAGAAACTGGAGCTGGTGTTGCTCGATCGCGTCGCTGGCATGGAGCGGCTCGTCGCCGCCATCCTGCCACGCCTCCCCCAGGTCATAGCCGGCTACCAGGACCGGCTTGCGACACGACTGAAAGAGGCGATCGGCACAGGCGACGACGAACGTATCCGGCAGGAGGTGGCCGTCTTCGCCACCAAGATCGATGTCGACGAGGAGCTCTCGCGTCTCACGGCACACGTTGCAGAGCTAAAACGCGTGCTGGCGGAGGGCGGCGGCGTCGGCAAGAAGCTCGACTTCCTGATGCAGGAGCTCAACCGCGAGGCCAATACGCTCGCCTCCAAGTCTGCGGACTTGAGCGTGACGCAAGCCGCGCTCGAGCTGAAACTGCTGGTCGAGCAGATGCGCGAGCAGATCCAGAATATTGAGTGATGAGTTTCCAGTTTCGAGTTTCGAGTTTTGACTGCTTAGTGTCGAATTCAACCGTGAAGTCCTACCTGTTAATCCCAACACTCAACATTCAACATTCAACACTATGAGTGGGATCCTCTTCATCGTCAGCGCGCCCTCGGGTGCCGGCAAGACGAGCCTTGTCCGGGCGCTGCTGACGGCCGAGGCCGAGGTCAGGCTGTCCATCTCGTACACCACGCGCCCGCCGCGGCCGGGAGAAGTCGACGGGCGCGACTACCACTTTGTTTCCCCCGAGGTGTTCGAGCGCATGCTCGAGGCGGGAGAATTCCTTGAGAGCGCGACGGTTCACGGCAACCTCTACGGTACCTCGTATAAATGGATCGAACGCGAGCTTGCGCACGGCCACGACGTGCTGCTCGAGATTGACTGGCAGGGCGCGCAGCAAGTGCGCAAGCTCATGCGCGGCGTCGTGAGCATCTTCGTCCTGCCGCCATCGTTCGAAGCGCTACAGACACGCCTCGTCGGCCGGGGCCAGGACAGCGCGGAGGTGATCGCGCAGCGGCTCGACGCCGCCCGCGAGGAAATGAGCCACGGCGCCGAGTTCGAATATGCTATTATTAATGACGATTTCGACCGGGCGGCGCGGGATCTGACGAGCATCATCCGGGCCGAACGGCTTAAGTTCCCCCGCCAGGTCGCCGTTCACGGCAACTTGTTCAACCGAATCAATTAGCAGAGGCACGAACCATGGCCCGTATTACCGTCGACGATTGCCTGAAAATCATCCCCAACCGCTTTGACATGTCGCTCGCGGCGACCTATCGGGCACGCCAGCTCGCCAACGGCGCACAGCCCATGATCGAATCGAGCCGCGACAAGCCCACCGTGATCGCGCTGCGCGAGCTGGCCGGAAACCACTACGACATGGAAATCCTCAACAAGGGGCAGACCTGACCTGAGGGATAAGGGACGAGGGATGAGGGATGAGGTGCTACCCATGCGCTGACCCGATTCCACCCTCATCCCTCTGCCCTCCGCCCTCATCCCTCTTTTCCGTATGTCGCAGTCCTCCGCCCTCTTCAAGGAGTGGTCCGGTTACCTGAAGCCGGAGGATATTTCGCAACTGCAGTCCGCCTATCAGTTCAGCGAGACGGCGCACCAAGGGCAGTTCCGAAAATCGGGCGAGCCCTATATCTCACACCCGCTCGCCGTGGCGAACATCCTCGCCCAGTGGCATCTTGATTCCCAGGCATTGACCGCCGCGCTTCTGCACGACGTGATGGAGGACACCTCCGTCACCAAGACCGAGATCTCGAGGACGTTCGGCAAGCCGGTCGCGGACCTCGTCGATGGGGTTTCGAAGCTCGACAAGATCGAGTTCGAAACCCACGCCGAAGCGCAAGCGGAGAACTTCCGCAAGATGCTGCTGGCAATGGCGCGCGACGTGCGCGTCATCCTGATCAAGCTCGCCGACCGGCTGCACAACATGCGCACGCTCGACGCGGTCGGGCCCGACCAGCGGCGGCGCATCGCGCGCGAAACGATCGAAATCTACGCGCCAATCGCCAACCGCCTTGGCCTGAACAGCATCTACCAAGAGCTCGATGATCTCGCATTTCAGCACCTCTATCCGGATCGCCACCGGGTGCTCGACAAGGCGGTCCAGGCGGCGCGCGGCAACCGGCGCGAGGTGGTCGGCCGCGTGCTCGAAGCGGTCAGGCGCCGGCTCAGGTCGGGCGGCGTCGAGGCCGAGGTGCAAGGGCGCCAAAAGCATCTCTATTCCATCTACCGCAAGATGAGGGAGAAGCATCTGACCTTCGCCCAGGTGCATGACGTGTTCGGCTTTCGCATCATCGTCAAGGACGTGCCCGCCTGCTATCTCGCGCTCGGGGCGCTGCACGGGCTCTACAAGCCGATCCCGGGCAAGTTCAAGGACTACATTGCAATCGGCAAGGCGAACGGGTATCAGTCCCTGCACACGGCGCTCTTCGGTCCGTTCGGCAGCCCGATCGAGATCCAGATCCGGACCCAGGACATGCACAAGATCGCCGAGGCGGGCGTGGCCTCGCACTGGCTCTACAAAAGCTCGGACACGTCGCTCTCGGAGTTGCAGAAGAAGACGCACCAGTGGCTGAAGAGCCTGCTCGAGATGCAGTCGCAGTCGGGCGACTCGGTCGAATTCCTCGAGCACCTCAAGGTCGATCTCTTTCCCGATGAAGTCTACGTCTTCACGCCGAAGGGCAAGATCATGGCGCTGCCGCGGGGCTCCACCGCGGTGGACTTTTCCTATGCGGTGCACACAGACATCGGCAACCGCTGCGTCGCCGTCAAGATCAACCAGGAACTGATGCCGCTGCGCACGGAGCTGAAGAACGGCGACCGGGTGGAGATCATCACCGCCGCCCACGCCAAGCCCAATCCCCTGTGGCTCAACTTCGTCACAACCGGCAAGGCGCGCTCGCGCATTCGCCACTTTCTCAAGACCATGCACTTTCGCGAGTCGGCGCAGCTCGGCGAACGTCTGCTCAACCAGGCGCTGGTGCCGCTGGGCACGACCCTGGCCGAGGTCAAGGAGGCGCAATGGAACAAGTTCCTGCCCGACGCGGGCGGCAAACCGCGCGATGAGGTGCTCGCAGACATCGGCCTCGGCAAGCGGCTCGCCGCGGTGGTGGCCCGCCGCCTGCTCTCGCTCGGCGAGCCCGGTCCCGCCGAGGCCGCCGCCTCGGGCTCGGTCGTCATCCGGGGCTCAGAGGGAATGGCGGTGCAGTTCGCCCACTGCTGCCAGCCGATACCGGGCGATCCGATCATCGGCATCATCAGCAAGGACCAGGGCATGATGATTCACACGCATGACTGCCCCGTGATCGCCAAGGCGCGCCACGACCCCGACCGCATTCTCGACGTGGCATGGGATCCCGAGATCCGGAAACCGTTTGAAGTCAACATCAAGCTGGTGGTGGCCAACCAGCGCGGCGTGCTGGCGAAAGTGGCGGCGGACATTGCCGAGTCCGACTCCAATATTCAGAACGTGGCCGTGGACCCCGAGGACGGCAGCGCCTACACCAACATGTTTTTCACGCTACAGGTTCAAAACCGCCTGCACCTGGCGAGTATTCTGCGCGGCCTGCGCCATATCCCCGAAGTGGTGAGGCTGACCCGCGTCAAAAGCTGACCGCGCTATCGCGGTTCCAGTTTCCAGGTTGGACGACTGTTGAATGCAAAGTTTCTCGCATTGAACTTGAAACTCGAAACTCGAAACTTGGAACTGGCGCCGCCGCGCTAGCGGCGGCGGCAGACACTGTAGCCGTCGTTCCACCCCTGCATGTAATCCTCGTCCGCACGATAGCGGCCTTGGTCGCGCCGAGTGCGCCGCGTGCCGGCGCTCTCGCAACCCTCCGAATAGCCTTGCTGAAATGCCGGCGGAAATCCCGACAAGTTGACGCGTGCTCCCGACCCGGAATCAGCGCACGCCGCGAGTGCGAGCGCCGCGAGCGCCGTCGCCGCACCAGTTCGATCGAAGGCGCAGCGCATGCCCGCCTCAGCGCCCGGCTTCCTTCGCGATGCTCACCACACGCGCCGCGTCGGGTTCGCTTTCGATCGGAGCGCCCTCTAGGTAGCCGAGCAACGTGCGATAGGTCGGATAGCGCTGCCCCGTTTTGTGGCAGTACTCCTCAATGGAGCGGTAGAGTGCCTTGTAGGCAAGGCGCGTGAGTACCGTGTCGGCCTCGATCCGCGTGCGAACGACGTCCCCGAGCCGCAGGGTAGCCTCCAGAATATCGAGCTCGACGGCGTCGTCACCGCGGAACTCGGCGTGTATGCGCTTGACGCGCCCATGGGTGAGTTTGTTCACTTGCAACCTCCCTGTCAGTGATTCGGGCCGGAGCGCCCGCGCGCCCCCGGGAAACGTCATCCGGCGACCAGCCCGCGTTCTGTCACCCGCACCCTCTGCCCGAGGCCGAGAGCGGGTTGCGACTGCTGGTAGAACGTCCGGGCGCTCCCGTCGCTCATGCGCACCCGGATCTGGTACTGCGTAGAGCGTTTTGCGTTCTTCTCTATTTCGTGCCCGGCGTACGCGCCAGCACCGGCGCCGACCACGGTCATCACGGTGCGGCCGCTGCCGCCACCGACCTGGTTGCCGAGAACACCGCCGACGACGCCACCCGTAACGGCGCCGAGGCCGCTGCCCTTTCCTTGCGTTTCGACCACGCGAATCGACTCGATTACCCCGCAGTTCGCGCACGCCGGTGCCGTGGTCGTCGGGGCAATCACGGCGCCGGCGGCACCTGCCCGCGCGGGCGCCGGGGCCTTTTCGCTCCTGACAACCGCCTCGGTGGGGGGGGCAGGATCGTTCTTCGACTGTGCGCTCGGCAGCCACCCCATCATGGTGGCGATGCCCATGATGCTGAACACGATCACCGTCACGGCGGCGATCACCATGAGGGGATAGAGCAGGTTCGTGCGTTTCTCGAGGACTCTCGCGGTCTGCATGCGGCACTCCCGCCGGGCTAAAGCGCTCAAGCTTTCGCAACCCTCGTGCCAGATCGAATAGCGCAATCAAACAAGAAGTTATACGGCGCGGTCGTGGACCGCATGTCGCTATCTGGCAACGCGACCCGACGGTTTCACCTTAGGGTCCTGATCCTCCGGGAGTTTTGCTGTCGCGAGGCGACGACAAGGCACCGTATCGCTACGGGGGTGGGCGACAGTGAAAGCGGGCTCATGCGTACCGCGCCGCGCCCCGGAAGTAAGAACGGATCGCGCGCCGTGAGCGGCGCGCAAGCGTCCGGCTCGAACGTGCGCAGACAAGCCGGCGTGCCCAAAGCGCCGGCTGAGAGCCTAATTCAGGACTTGAAGAGTTTCGGATCCAGCTGATGCCGCTGCAGCAGCTTGTAGAACTCGGTGCGGTTGCGCTTGGCGAGCCGCGCCGCCTGCGTGACGTTACCCTCGGTGATCTTCAACAGCTGCGTCAGGTACTCACGCTCGAACCCGCGCCGCGCGTCCTCAAAGGAGGCGAACTCGGCCTGCTGGCTCTGGATCGCCTGCTGCACCCAGCTCGCGGGGATGAGAGGCGTTGTGCACAGCGCGACGGACTGCTCGACCACGTTGTAGAGCTGGCGCACGTTACCCGGCCAGCTGGCCGCAACCAGCAACTCAAGCGCCTCGGCGGAGAAGCCGGAGAGCGATTTCTTGTATTTCTCGGCGAGCTGCATCAGGAAATGACTGGCGAGCAGTGGAATGTCCTCGCGCCGCTCGGTGAGAGGCGGCAAGTGCAGCGCCACCACGTTCAGCCGGTAGTAGAGGTCCTCCCGGAAATTGCCAGCGGCCATCTCCGCATCGAGATCGCGATTTGTGGCGGATACGATCCGCACATTCACGTCATGCGACTCCGTGGCGCCGACGGGGCGCACCCTTTTTTCCTGGAGCACCCGGAGCAGCTTCACTTGCAGCGAGACCGGCATGTCGCCGATTTCGTCCAGGAACAGGGTGCCGTGGTTCGCGGCGAGGAACAGACCCTTGTGGTCGCGCACGGCGCCAGTGAAGGAGCCCCGCACGTGCCCGAACAGCTCCGATTCGAGCAACTGCTCGGGAATCGCGCCGCAGTTGATCGCGACGAACGGGCCGTCGCGCCGGTTGCTCGCCATGTGAATCGCGCGCGCGAGCAGCTCTTTGCCGGTGCCGGACTCGCCGCTGATGAAAACAACGGCATCGCTGTTTGCAACCAGCCGGGCCTTCGCCAGCACGTCCTCCATCACCGGATTGCGCGTGATGATCTCGGCGCGCCAGCCGGCATCTTCGCCGGCCGCACCGAGGCTCGCGCTCCCGCGAAGCGCTGCCGCCCGCTCGATCTGCGTGAGCAGCGCCTTGGCGTCGAACGGCTTGGTGAGATAACCGAACACGCCACGGTTGACTGCCGCGACCGCGTCGGGGATCGTCCCGTGCGCCGTGAGTATGATGACGGGAAGCGTCGGATTGTGGGCGTGGATCGCTTCGAACAGCGCGATGCCGTCCATCCCGCTCATCCTCAGATCGGTCACGACGACCTGGGGTCGTGCGACACTCATCTGCGCGAGGGCCCGCTCCGCGCTTTCCGCAGTCGTTACGTGATAGCCCGCCGAGTCGAGCCGTATTTGCATCAGGCGCAGCAAGTCGGGATCATCGTCGACGACAAGAACGCTGGTTCTAGGCGCAACGCCCATCTCGGCGGGTTTCGTACTATCTGTATGCACACGCAATCCGGTCACGGGTCACCTATTCTACGTTTCTACGCACTCGTTGTACTTCTATTGTATCGGCTTAACGCTTGCGCTCCATCATGCTACGTTCGAGGGATTGCAGGGCATCCAGCTTCTGCTGCAGGTCCTGGGCCGTAGCATCGAGGCGCCGGCGGTCGCGTATCTGCGCGGCCAGCAGGGCTGCGAGCGCCGAGAGCTCCCCGTTCTCGTTCTTCGCCACGGGCTCGAGCAGCTCCAGGGCGCGGGCATCGTCGCTCAGCGTGGTATTGGGCAGGCCGAGCAGCATCGCCAGCCGCACCCGGTTGAAATCCGAGTGCTCGCGCGTGTAGGCCCTGCGCGAGATCTCGAGCTCGCCGCTGAGCTGGTTCTCTTTCAGCTTGCCGATGTGGCGGTTATAAAGCAACAGGCTTTCGACGTCGGAAATCGGGCGCTGGACCTGCACCGCGGGAGCGGGTTCCTGCGTCTCGACCTCTTGCGGCGTACTGCAGCTCGCCAACAGCGCACAGCATCCGACCAACCCGACCAGGCGCGCTTTCATATCGCCGCCGCTTCCTCACCGATGCGCGCGAGCGGGAGCCGCACGCGCAGGTGAGCACCCTTGCGGCTGTCCACGACCTCGATGCTCCCACCGTGCCCGAAGACGTATTCCTTCACCACGGACAACCCGATCCCCGTGCCCCGAACCGGACCCGCACCCTCGTCCCGTCCCTGGTAGAAGGGCTCAAAAATACGCACGCGGTCCGCCACCGGGATGCCGGGCCCCTGATCGATGACATCCAGCTGGAACATCTCACCGTCGACACGAGCGCTGACGCGGATAACGCCGCCGACGGGCGAGAACTTCACGGCATTGGAGATCAGGTTATCGAGCACGACGCGCAGCTTTTCCGGGTCGGCCGAGAGCATCACATCCTGGACAGCAAGGTCGAGCGTTAGCCCGCGCGAGCGGGTCGCGAGGCTGTGGTCGGCCACCACGCGCTCGACCACCTGCTTGATTTCCACGGGCTCGAGGTCGACGGCCACCTTGCGGAACTGGCTCGCACCGTAGGAAAGCAAGGCTTCGATCAGCTTCTGCAATTCTACACTGTTATGGCGCAGGATCTCGGTGATCTCGCGCTGGCCCGGTGTGAGCTTGCCGACCACCTCCTCCGATAGCAGCTCGGCGCCCTCGCGCAGCGCGGTGAGCGGTGTCTTGAGCTCATGCGAGACCTGCCGCAGGAACTGGTTCTTCTGCCGTTCGAGATCGAGCAGTTCGCGCCGCATCCATTCGAGCCGCTCGCCGAGCTGCTCGAGGTCCTGCGGCCCGCTCACCATGATGGGCGCGGCAAACTGGCCTCCGCCAAGGCGCCGGATCGCCGCATCGATTTGGCGAATCGGGCGGGCGATCAGGATCGAGAAGCCGATCACGAGAAATACCACGACCGGGATGAGGGCGAGCAGCTGCCAGAACGTGATGCGCCGGGCCTGCGCCGCGGTGGCGCGCATTGCCTCGACCTCGCGGTCGATCAACGCGTTGCTGCGCATGTTGATGATGCGCGCCTCCGCCGCCAAATCGACGAAGCGCTGGACAGTCTGCGCAAGCTGCAGCGTGTCGGCAAAGGGGTCGGAGAGCACGCCGTAGATCTCGGCCTCACTGTGCACGATCCGGTCGAGCGCGCTTTTTTGCTCGATGTCGAACGGGAGGCTCTCGAACTGTCGCGCCGATTTAATCAGCTGCTCGCGCGCAACGCCGTAGGCATCGAGCAGCGAGCGGTCCCCGAGGATCACCATCTGCCGCGCGGCGCGCTCCATCGTCGTCAGGAGCTCCGCCAGCCGTCGGCTGCTCTGCGTCGCCTGAACCGCCTGGTAAACGGTTTGCTGGCTCCGGCTCGAAAGCTGGTCCACCGAGACCGCCGTATTGACGAGCGCGAGGATGAGCGGCAGCGCGACCAGCGTGAAGCCGATCACGAGCAGCTTGAGAAAGGACCGCGGGTAGTAACGCTGCATCGGTTGACTCTACAGACTCTACACACTGCCGCGCAGCCGTGACAACCGACGGCGGCTTTGTCGCACACGGCCCTGCCACGCGGAGTCGGCTAGCTCCGGGCCTTCTGGTTCTTGTCCTCGATGACCTTGATCAGCCCGTCGATGCCGGAGCGGGAGATCTCGGACTGGAACGAGCTGCGGTAGTTGGTCACGAGGCTCAGGTTCTCGACCACGACATCGTAGACCTTCCATCCGCCGGGCGTGCGGGTCATCCTGTAGTCGATCGGCAGCGGCGGCCGGCTCGATGCCTGGATGAGCGTCTTCACCACGGTGTCCGAGTCGCCCGGCCTGATCACGGCGGGTTTCACCTTGACGGTGTAGGTCCCGGTCATCTGCGCGAGGGCGATCGTGTAGGTGCGCACCAACAGCGTCCGGAATGCGTTCTCGAGCGCCTGCTTCTGCGCAACGGTCGCCTTCGACCAGGCACGGCCGGTCGCAAGGCGGGTCATCGCGGCAAAATCGAACTGGGATAGCAGTTTCGCTTCCGCGAACGCCTGCAGCGCGCGCGGATCGCCGTTCTTCCTGATCTCGGCGAGCACGTCGTTCACGCCGGCGCGCACCATTGCGTCGGGCGGCGTCACCTGCCCCTGTGCCGCGACCCAAGGCGCGCAGGCCATCGCGAGCACCACACCGAAACATTTCAGGATCCTCACCATGGTTCGCCCGTCCGGCTCGTCATCCGACTATCGAGCCGCTACGATAGCAGGCCCGACCGGTTCGTGCGCGTTCGCCAGGCCTTCGTCGGAACCATCGAGCGATCGTTTGCGGCCCGCCGGACGAGCATTCCCCGGGCTGGCATGGCAACCTCCGTGCCAGAGTAGGGCCCTGTGGAAAATCAATGGCTTCGCCGCGCGACGCGGGCAAGCGTCCGGCAGGAGTGTTGCCACGCGGCGACAGTCGCGCCTCGCGGCACCGGCGTCCATGGGACAATCCCCTGGTGCGAAACGCGTTTCGCGCCGCCTGAACAGGGAAAATCCATGAAACTAATGCGCTACAGTCTCCGGCACGAGCGCTCGGCGCACGCGCGCTTCGGCGTGGTGGTCGGCCAAGACCTGGTCGCCGATCTGCGCGCGGGTTACGCGCTCTACCTGATGGAAGCAGGCAACGCCAAGGGCCGCGAGCTCGCCGCGATCTACCTGCCGCCTTATATCGCGCAGTTCCTGCACATGGGCGAGCCGGCGTGGCTTGCATTGGGTGACGCATACAGCTACGTCGCCGAGCTCGCGCAGACTGCGCCCGATGCGACGGGACCCGCCGGCGAGCCCCTGTTCATGCCGCTCGACGAATGCCGGCTCTACGTGCCGTTGCGGCCCTCCAAGGTCATCGGTGTCGGGCGCAATTATCCCGGCTATACGCGCAACCCGGGCAAGCAGGGCGGTTCGTTGCCGGCGGGGTTCGTGAAGCCCATGTCGTCGCTGATCGGGCACGGGCGCGACATCCTGAAACCGTCGAGCGTGAACGAGCTCGATTGCGAGACCGAGCTCGCGGTCGTCATCAGCAAGAAGTGCAAGAACGTTCGCGAAGAGGACGCCTACAGCGTGGTCGCGGGCTACACCATCGTCAACGATGTCACCGCGCGCGACCTCGTGAGGCTCGAGCGCGAGGGTGGCCACCCGTTCCTCGGCAAGACTCTCGACACCTTTTGCCCGATGGGACCATGGATGGTATCCCGCGAGGCCATCCCCGATCCCATGCATCTGGCAATCCGCACGCGCGTGAACGGCGAGCTGCGCCAGGACGGCAATACCCGCGACATGATCCATTCCATCCCGAAGCTGATTGCGCACTTTTCTCAAATGACGCTGACGCCTGGCGATGTTATCGCGACCGGCTCGCCCGGCGGCGGCGCGCTCGCGAACCCGGACTGGCATCTCAAGGCGGGCGACGTGATCGAAGCGGAGGTGGAGGGGATCGGGGCGCTGCGCAACGCGGTCGTCGATGCGCCGGAATAGAGCTGAACCGCCAAGGCCGCGAAGAAAATAATGGAACCGCCAAGGCGCCAAGAAAAGCCAACATAATTTAGCCGCAGATAAACGCAGATACACGCGGATAACATCAAAAATTGAACTGCGGAGAAACGGAGAGAATCAAATTCAGAATTGACCCGCCAAGACGCCAAGAACGCCAAGGAAAACCAAAATCAATCCAACCGCAGATAAACGCAGATAAACACAGATCAATCCATACAAAAAACAGAAAACCCGGAACCCAGAACAGCTGTTTTTAGACGCCGATAAACGCCGATAAAACCAGAAATGAACCGCCAAGGCGCCAAGTCCGCCAAGAAAAACAGAACAAGAATTCAATCGAGGCGCCGAGGACGCACCGCCCTTCCTGGTGAGCCTGTTGGTTCGTTTTCTGACATAAAGCCTCCCCCGCCGTGCAATCGGCAATTGCCCGGGACCCTTCCCAAGCGTAACGTATTGAGCAGGCGGTCGGATGCCAACGGGTTGTTGGAGGTTGGTGAGGGGAATGCGGGTGTCACCTAATTCGTCAACTAATTTGTCATCTAAGTTGTCAACTATCTTGTCAACCAATTTACGTTAGCCGTCTTGTTTCTGAGGTTTCTCGGTGCCCTAGCCGTTCAGTCTTGATCTTGTTTCTCTCCGCGTCTCCGCGGTTCACTTAACGCCGTGAAACGTAAAACGTGAAACGTGAATCGGGTCTTGTTCTTCTTGGCGGCCTTGGCGTCATGGCGGTTCAATATTGGATTTGCTTCTCTCGGCGTCTCGGCGGTTAATTCTTTCTGATCGGCGTTCATCGGCGTTCATCTGCGGCTAAATTTCCTTCAACCTGCCCGAGGTCGCGCAGCATCCCGTGCAGCCCCGTCACCACCCGCGCGAGGCGCTCGTAGTCCACCTTGTCCGGCGCATCCTGCATCGTGTGATAGTACGGATAGCGATAAGGCGCCGTGTCGGTCACCATCAGTGCCGGGTAGCCCTCCTTCCAAAATGACCAGTGATCGGACCACCCTACGCCCGGCAGCAGCGCAGGCGCCGCCGCGCCTTCCGACGGGAATTGCGCATGGCGGCGAAAGCCCGCAATCACCTTGTGCAGCAGCGGACGCGAAGACAGGTTGGCGACGAACGCAATGAAATTGCCGGTCTTGGGATAGAAAAAGCTCAACGGGAACGGATAGCGCTGGCTGTCGGGCTCGTCGGAGTAGTAGCCGATGGTTTCGAGCGAGAACATTGCGACGATGTTCTCGCTGCGCGATTTCGAGAGCCGCGCGTAGAAGCGGCTGCCCATCTGTTCGCCGGAATAGAACGGCGGCTCCTCGTCCACGAACGCAACGAAACGCACGGTGCGGGCCGGCTTCGAATCGTGCAGCAGCCGCGCGAGCTCGATCAGCGCAGCGACGCCGGAGCCGTTGTCGTTCGCCCCGACCGCGCCGACAACCGAGTCGTAATGCGCGCCAATCACCACGATCTCCTCTGCCCGTGCGTCGCCTGGCAACTCGATTTCGATGTTGCGCACCTCGGTCCTTTCCCGAGGTATACGCTGCGCCACGACGCCGTAGCCCAGACCCTCGAAAGCCGTCTCGATGTAGCGCGCGGCCGCCTCCAGCGCGATCGGATGCAGGTAGTTGTGCTCCCGGCTCGCGACCGTCGCGACGTGGCGGCTCAGCCGGTCGGCGAGAAGCTTCTCCTCCGCGGTGAGCGGCTGGAGCGCGCCGGTGTACGACACGCCCGGTACCTTGACCATGTACCACAGCAACACGGCGATCGCGGCGGCGACAGTGAGCCAGAACAGCATGCGTAGAGCGAAGCGGAGTTTGCCGAGCATGCTTCAGCTAGGAACCAGTGATGAGTACTGGTGATGAGAACTGGTGATGAGAACTGGTGATAGGAGGCTTTTTACGCATCACCATTATTCATCACCACTATTCATCACCATCTCTCATCACCATTTTGCTCGCACGCACCGCCATCACTTCTCACCGCTCAGGCGAGAGAAGGAACCTTGAGTTGCCCGGCAAGCTCATTGAGGCTCGCGAGCAATGGCGCGGGCAGCGGAATACCGTTCTTCGCCCGGTCGGCGCGCGCCGCGTGGCTGCCTTCGCCGGGCAGGCGGATGCGGTCCACGCCGGGCAGGCGCTTGGAGCCCCGGATATCGCGAATCAGCGTATCCATCTGCCGCTTGAACTCGGCAACCGGCTGGAAGGCCTCCACGTTGATCGCCACGATTACATGACCAGTGTTGGTCACGGAGGTGTTGTCGGCGTTGAAGTCGACGACGTCTTTGCCCATGGCCGCACCGTTGAGCGTTCCGCCCAGGAGACCGATGACGAGCGCCAAACCGTAACCCTTGTAGCCACCGATGGGGAGGAGGAAGCCCTCGTTGGCGCGCTGGGGATCGGTGAGCGGGCGGCCTTCGCGGTCCATCATCCAGCCCTCCGGCATCATTTCGCCGCGCTGGGCCTTGGTCTTGACCTTGCCGTAAGCCGCCACGGTGGTCGCCATGTCGAGCACGATCGCCGGCTCTTCGCCCGCCGGGACCGCCACCGCGATGGGGTTGGTGGAGAGCAGCATGTCGAGGCCGCCCCATGGCGGCAGGTGGTTGGCGTTCCCGACGGCAAGGTAGAGCCCGACCATGTCGTGCTCGAGCGGCATGCTGGCATATAGCGAAGCCGGCCCCGAATGGTTGCTCATGCGCACTCCAATCCACGCGACGCCTGCGCCCTTCGCCTTCTCGATCGCCTTCTCGGTGGCGTAGCGCATCACGAGGTGCCCCATGCCGTTGTCGCCGTCCACGAGCCCCATGCCCGCGGCCTCGCGCGTCATGCGGATCTCTGGCTTCAAGTTGACCGCCCCGCCTTTGATGCGGCGGATGTACTGGGGCAATCGGAACACGCCATGCCCTTCCGAGCCCTGCACGTCGGCACGCACCATCAGCTCGGCGATGATCTTTGCCTCGGACTTCGAGATGCCGATCGCTTCCAACGCGCTCGCGATGAATGCCTCGAGTTTCTGCGCCGAAACGCGCATCGGTGTTGCAGTATCAGCCATGCTTTCCCTTCCTCCTCACTTCATCGCTCCTCACTAGAACTCACCTAAAACAAAGCCATAAAACCAGAAGATCATTAACCACGGAATCACACGGAAGCACACGGAACTTGTTATTCGGCAACAGCACACGTCTCTGTTCAGGTTTTCGTCCGTGTAATTCCGTGTGTTTCCGTAGCTGTATTGCTTCTGACACGCCTCTGGGTATCGAATCAATTCTTGCGCCCCTCTTCGAGCTCCACCAGCGCCCCGAGAAAATCTTTCGGGTGCACGAACGCAATGCGCTCCCCGTGCACGTTACGGCTCTCCTTGCCCTCGCCCAGCACCTTCGCGCCGCGCGCCGCGATGCTCGCGGCAGCAGCCGGCACATCGTCCACGCTGAGACAGAAGTGGTGAATGCCGCCGTGGGGATTGCGCTCGAGGAACTTCGAGACCGGCGAGTCAGTCCGTGAAGGCTCCATCAGCTCGATGCGCGCGTTGGGCAGCTCGACATAGGCGATCCGCACGCCCTGTTCTTCGTTCACCTTCGCGGCGCTAACGGTAAGCCCGTAGACCTCTTTGAGCCGCTTCGCAGCCGCGTCGAGATCGGGAACGACCAGCGAAACGTGGGACAGTCCGGTAATCATAATAATCCTCCAAATCCCCCCGACTTCGTCGACCCCCTTTGCTAAAGGGGGTGGCGCTTTCCCCGACTTCGTCGACCCCCTCACCTCATCGCCCCCTTGGGCAAAGGGGGCAGCGGAGCGGGGGATTAGCCGACTTTCTCACCTCATCGCCCCCTTTGGCAAAG
>JAQBFV010000289.1:0-38600 GCA_032123035.1 Betaproteobacteria bacterium
GGCCGGCGCAAATCGTGATCTCGCCCGGACCCTGCACGCCGAATGAGGCGGGCATCTCGGTGCCGCTGATCAGCGAGTTCGCGGGTAAGCTCCCCGTGCTCGGCGTGTGTCTCGGTCATCAAAGCATCGGACAGGCGTTCGGCGGCAGGATCGTCCATGCCCGGCAGCTCATGCATGGCAAGACCTCGCCGATCCATCACGACGGCCGCGGGGTGTTCCGCGGCCTGCCCGATGCCTTCATCGCGACGCGCTATCATTCATTGGTGATCGAGCGGGCCAGCCTTCCGGACTGCCTGGAAGTGAGCGCCTGGACCGATGATGGGGAGATCATGGGTGTGCGTCACAAGACGCTTGCGGTCGAGGGCGTGCAGTTCCACCCCGAGGCCATCCTCACCGAGCACGGCCATCGGCTCCTTGATAACTTTCTTCACGGAGGCCGCGAATGACGCCGCAGGAAGCGCTGGCGCGGATCATCGAGCACCGCGAGATCTTCCGCGAGGAGATGCTCTCGCTCATGCGCGCCATCATGAGCGGGGAGGTCTCTCCGGTCCTGATCGCGGCGATCGTCGCCGGCCTGCGGGTCAAGAAGGAGACGATTGGCGAGATTGCCGCCGCGGCGGAGGTCATGCGCGAGTTCGCGACCCAGGTGCCGGTGCCGGACGAGCCCCATCTCATTGACACCTGCGGCACCGGCGGGGACGCCGCTCACAGCTTCAACATTTCCACCGCGGCAATGTTTGCCGCGGCAGGGGCCGGCGCGAAGATCGCCAAGCACGGAGGACGTTCCGTCTCGAGCAAGTCCGGGAGCGCCGACGTGCTCGAGGCGCTCGGCGCCAACATCAACCTGAAGCCGGAACAGGTGGCGCGTTCCATCGCGGAGGTCGGGGTGGGATTCATGTTCGCGCCCAATTACCACAGCGCGATGAAACACGCTGCGCCGGTGCGCCGCGAGCTTGGGGTGAAGACGATCTTCAACATCCTCGGGCCGCTGACCAATCCCGCGAGCGCCAGGCAACAGGTCATGGGCGTGTTTCACCGTGATCTCGTTGGCATCCAGGCCCGGGTCCTGCAACGTCTGGGGAGCCGGCGCGTGATGATCGTGCACGGCGCCGAGGGCCTGGACGAGATCTCGATCTCCGGCCCGACAATGGTGGCGGAATTGAGGGACGGCAACATCACCGAATACACCATCGCGCCGCAGGATGTCGGTCTTGGCGTGCACGATGCCGCGGCCATCAGGGTCGAAGGCGTCGAGCAGTCGAAGTCGCTCTTGCTGACCGCACTCGGCAACGAGGCGGGCGCGGCGCGCGACGTCGTTGCCTTCAACGCCGGGGCCAGCATCTATGTCGCGGGGCTGGCGCCGACGCTGAGCGCGGGGGTAGAAAAGGCCCTCACGGCGATCGCGAGTGGCGCGGCGCGCCGGAAGCTCGATGCTTTCGTCGAGTTCACCCGCAATGTGAAGGACTGATGAACCGCAGAGCTTTCAAGAACCATGAATGATATTCTCGATCGCATTCTGGCCGTCAAGGCCGAAGAGGTGGCGCGGGCAAAGGGCGCAAAACCCCTTGGCGTTCTGCGCGACGAAGCGGTGCGAGCGGCGCCCCCGCGCGACTTTGTCGGGGCGATCCGGGCGCGGATCGCCGCAGGCAGGCCCGCTGTCATTGCGGAGATCAAGAAGGCGAGCCCGAGCCGCGGCGTGCTGCGTGAGCCGTACGACCCGGCGTCGATCGCGGCGAGCTACGAGCGCCATGGCGCAACCTGCCTGTCCGTCCTGACCGATGGGCAGTTCTTTCAGGGCACGCCCGAGCATCTGCAGCAGGCGCGCGCAGCGAGCAGACTGCCGGTGTTACGCAAGGACTTCATGATCGATCGCTACCAGGTCCTGGAGGCGCGCGCGGCGGGCGCCGACTGCATTCTGCTGATCGTTGCGGCGCTCGATGATGCGCGGATGCGCGCGCTGGAAGAAGCCGCGCGCGAGCTCGGAATGGCAGTGCTGGTCGAGGCGCACGATGGCGCTGAGCTCGAGCGTGCACTCCGGCTCGAGACGCCCTTGATCGGCATCAACAATCGCAATCTTCGCACCTTCGAGACGACGCTCGAGACGACGCTCGGCCTCCTGGCGCGCGTGCCGGACGATCGCATTGTGGTGACGGAGAGCGGAATTCTCTCGCCTGCTGACGTGGGGACTTTGCGCGCCGGGCGGGTGGGATGCTTCCTCGTCGGCGAGGCGTTCATGCGCGCGCCGGACCCGGGAGTGGAGCTTGCGCGTTTGTTTGCAGAGGCCGCCTGAGAGAAACAGGAAAAATTAGCCGCAGATAGACGCGGATAATCGCCGATCGAAAAGCAAGAAATCTAAAACTACAAGAAATAGACAGGATTTACAGGATTAAGGCTATTCAAAAAATCATGTAATTCTTGTTAATCCTGTCCATTGGCCTTTTCTGCGTTCATGACGGCCGCTGATCTGGCAGAATGGCACCTATGCTCCCGCGGCTAGACGAGTTAATCATCGCCTTCGACAAGGGTCTGCGAACGGTTTTCGGCCCGGCGCAGTCGCTGCGGGAAACGCCCGGCGAAAAGCTGCTGGAAGGAACCTTGTCTGAAACGGATCGCACGCTTGCCGCATCGCTGATGCGCGTCAATCACAGCGGCGAGATCTGCGCGCAGGCGCTCTACCAGGGGCAGGCGCTGACCGCGCGCAACGCGCCGGCCAAGGCTGCCCTCGAGCAGGCCGCGCGGGAAGAGACCGAGCATCTGGCGTGGACCGAGAGCCGGATCCACGAGCTGGGCGGTCGCAAGAGCCTGCTCAATCCTGCGTGGTACGCGGGCTCCTTTGCGATCGGTGCCGCGGCCGGGCTTCTCGGCGATCGCTGGAATCTGGGGTTTCTCGCGGAGACCGAGCGTCAGGTGGTCACGCACCTCGAGGGACATCTTGATCGCCTGCCGAAAAGCGATCTGAGGAGCCGGGCGGTACTAACGCAAATGCGTCAGGACGAGGCCCGGCATGCCACCAGCGCGATCAAGCACGGCGGCGCCGAGTTGCCTGGCCCCGCGAAGTTCGCGATGCGCCTTTCTTCCAAGGTGATGACCGAAACCGCATTCTGGATTTGACGGAACCGCCGAGGCGTCACGGGCCAAAAGAATAATTGAACCGCCAAGACGCCAAGCACGCCAGGAAAATCAAAACTGGCACACAATCAAAGCCGGCTGAACCGCGGAGATGGGGATGGAAACAAGAACAATAATTGAATCGCCGAGGCGCCGAGAGAAGCAACAACGTTAATTGAATCGCGACGCCGCCGACGGCCCCAACAAAACGATAACAATATTGAACAGCGTTACCGTATTAACCGCAGCGCCGGTGCGCTGCGCAACCAATCTTTTCCGTAGGTGACCCTCGGCGGTTCGTTTTTGCCGCAGGTCGTGTGGCACGCGTCAGTTAAGGTTCTCTCCGCGTCTCCGTGGTTCAATTTTCATGCTTTTCTTGACGTCTCGGCGGTTCAGTTCTGAGTTTCGCGAAGCTCGAAGTCGTGCGTGATCTCGGCCATCTTGCCGAGCATGATCGAGGCCGAGCAGTATTTCTCGGCCGAGAGGTGAACGGCGCGCTCTACCTGCTCGCGCTTCAACCCCCGGCCGGTCACCACGAAATGAAAGTGGATTTTGGTGAAGATCTTCGGATCCTGCGCGGCGCGCTCGGCGCTGATTTCCACCACGCAGTCGGTGACGGGGGCGCGGCTTTTCCCGAGTATGTGCACGACGTCGTAAGCAGTACAGCCGCCGGTCCCGATGAGCACCGTTTCCATTGGGCGCGGCCCGAGGTTGCGGCCGCCGCCTTCCGGCGCGCCGTCCATCACGAGTGCATGCCCGCTCTCGGATTCGCCGACGAACGCGACGTTCTCCATCCACTTGATGCGCGCTTTCATGGTCAGATGCCCACCAGGATACGCACGTAGTACCAGACGATGCCGATGGTTTCATGGAAGAACCGCGCGCTGTCGACGAGGGCGCTGGCGCGCGGCAGGAAGTCGAGCGCGGTGAGCTCGAAGCGCGTGGCGTAGCCGGTCGCCGCCGGAATCACCGTAAAACCCGTGCTGGTGAATGCGAGCTTCGCGCGCGGCATATGCCAGGCCTGGGTGACGAGATAAACGCGGCGCACGCCGGCCGCGTTGAGCATAAGGAAGCTCGCGCGCGCGTTTTCCAGCGTGTCGCGTGAAGACTCCTCGGTCCATTCCACCGGCACCTGAAAATCGCGCTGCAGCACTTCACGCATCAGCCGCGCTTCGGGCGTCGGGTTGCCTTCGGGCGTTCCACCCGTGACCAGAATGGGCTTCTTTAAGGCGCGGTGCAGATGGGCAGCGTAACGCAGGCGCTCCAATACCTGGCCCTTGACGGTGTCGCCACCGTATTCAGGCGCGCTGAAGTAAGTGCCACCCCCCAGCACCACGATCGCCTGGCCGCTCTGGTCGGCGGCCGGGTTGGCGGACGCCGGTTCCAGTATGTGTAGCAGTGTACGTCCCAGGAACGGGGTGGAGAGGGCGTAGAGCACGACGAAACCGAGCAGGAGCGGCTTCCAGGCCACGAGCGGCCGGCGCCACGCCAGCACCAACGCAACCAGCAGAACGAGTAAGACGATCCCTGGTGGCAGGAGCAGGGCCGCAATCGCGTTAGTCATCAGCCAATCCATGGTGCTTCAAGCCTTCCGTATACGGTGTATGGGAAGCAGCGCGCGGGGACAATACTAGGGTGCAAAAGGGTTTTTTTCTCCGCTTCGCTCGCACTGCCTGAGGCTCGCCGTTCACTACCGGCTAAAATTTGACACAGGCGTCTGATTTGCAATAGAATTCGCCCTTTTCCGCAACCCGCGCAAGCGAGCAAGAAACCCGATGAAAACGTTTTCCGCAAAATCGCACGAAGTCTCGCGTGGCTGGTATGTCGTGGATGCCTCCGGCAAAGTGCTGGGCAGGCTGGCGGCCGAGATTGCGCGGCGGCTGCGCGGCAAGCACAAGCCCGAGTTCACGCCGCATGTCGACACGGGGGATTATATCGTGGTGGTCAATGCCGACAAACTGCGCGTGACCGGCAAGAAAGCGGATCAAAAGATCTATTACCGGCACAGTTCGTATCCCGGAGGCATCTACAGCGCCAGTTTTGCCAAGCTTCACGCACGCCATCCCGACCGGGTGCTGCGTCTGGCGGTGAAGGGCATGCTGCCCAAAGGGCCGCTCGGTTACGCCATGCTGCGAAAGATGAAGGTATACGCCGGCGAGGGCCATCCGCACACTGCGCAGCAGCCCCAACAACTGAACATCTAGAGGTACCATGGCAATCCAACGACAGTACAACTACGGCACGGGCCGCCGCAAGACCGCGGTGGCGCGCGTTTTTATGCGGCCGGGCAAGGGCGATATCACGGTGAACGGCAAGCCGGTGGACGAGTTCTTCTCACGCGAGACTGGCCGCATGATCGTGCGCCAGCCGCTCGTGTTGACGAACACCACCACGAGCTTCGATATCAAGGTCAACGTCAACGGTGGCGGCGAGAACGGGCAGGCCGGCGCCGTGCGCCATGGCATCACCCGGGCATTGATCGACTACGACGCCGCGCTCAAGCCGCCGCTCAAGAAGGCGGGCCTGGTGACGCGGGATGCGCGCGAGGTGGAGCGCAAGAAAGTGGGCTTGCACAAGGCGCGCCGCCGCAAGCAATTTTCGAAGCGGTAACAGATATTGTCCGCGACCAAGCCGCCTGCGGGCGGCTTTGTCGTCTCTGGAGCCGGAAAGCAGCAAGATGGCAAAGAACAGCATCACAGTCGGCATCGTCGGCGGTACCGGTTACACCGGTGTCGAGTTGCTGCGCCTGCTCGCCCAGCATCCGAAATGCGAGCTGAAGGCCATCACCTCGCGCAAAGAGGCGGGTATGGGCGTGGCCGAACTGTTCCCGAATCTGCGGGGACGGATCGGAATGAAGTTTTCGGATCCCGCGAAGGCCGAGCTGGCGTCCTGCGACCTGGTGTTCTTCGCGACGCCCAACGGCGTGGCAATGGAGCAGGCGCGTGCGCTGGTCGACGCTGGCGTGCGCATCATCGACGTTGCGGCTGATTTCCGTATCAAGGATGTCGCGCTGTGGGAACAATGGTACGGCGTCAAGCACGCCTGCCCCGAGCTGGTGGCCGAGGCGGTTTATGGCTTGCCGGAGCTTCACCGCGAGCGCATCCGGGAGGCACGTCTCGTCGCGAACCCCGGCTGTTATCCGACCGCGGTACAACTGGGCTTCCTGCCATTGCTCGAGGCCGGTATCGTCGATGTGGACCACCTCATTGCCGATGCGAAATCCGGCGTGTCCGGCGCGGGTCGCAAGGCCGAGGTGCACACACTGCTTGCGGAAGCCTCCGACAACTTCAAGGCGTACGGTGTTGCCGGCCATCGTCACCAGCCCGAGATCATGCAGGAGTTGTCCGGCATAGCGGGGCGCGCGATCGGCCTCGTCTTCGTGCCGCACCTCGCGCCGATGATCCGCGGCATCCACGCCACGCTGTACGCGCGCTTGACGGCAAAAGCGGAATTGCAGGCGCTGTACGAAAGCCGCTTCGCGAAGGAGCCCTTCGTGGACGTCATGCCCGCTGGCAGCCATCCCGATACGCGCTCGGTGCGCGGTGCGAATTTCTGCCGTATCGCCGTGCATCAGCCGCGCGGTGGCGACATCGTCGTCGTGCTGTCGGTGATCGACAACTTGGTGAAAGGCGCCTCGGGCCAGGCGGTGCAGAATATGAACATCATGTTTGGTTTTCCTGAAAGCACGGGACTCGAGCAGCTCGCCCTGTTGCCCTGAGGCCGCGCGCGATGTCACGTCTGGGTAATTTACGGCGCAAGTTCGGGATCACCGCGCGGCGCATGGCCGTTCACGCGCATGTGCCGTGGTACTGGCGCATGCTGACGTTCACGGCGTTCTGCGTTCTTATCGTCGGCGCGGGGTGGGCGACCTATCAGTACGGGATGGAATTGGCCGGGTATCGCCAGAGCGAGGCGGCGCGCGATCTCGCGCAGTTGCGCGAGGAGATCCGGCAGCGCGACGCTACGCTTGCCGAGATGAGCAGCAAGGTCGCGACGTCCGAACGCCAACTCCAGATCGAGCGGGCGACCTATGGCGATCTGGCGCGGCAGGTCAAAACGCTCTCGGCAGAAAATGCCGCCCTCAGAGAGGACCTCGCGTTCTTCCAGTCGCTCATGGCGGCGGAGAGCAAGGCCGCTGCGCTGACGGTCAACCGGTTTCGCGTGCGGCGCGACGCCGTGCCCGGGGAATATCGCTATCGGCTGCTGCTGGTTCAGACGGGCCAGCGCATCCCCGAATTCAGGGGCAATTTGCAGTTTGTTCTCGAGCTCGAGCAGGGGGACCGAAAATACGTACTCATGCTGCCCCCCGAGAACGAGAAAAAAGTCACGGATTACGAGCTGAGATTCAAGTTCTTCCAGCGTATCGAGGGAACGTTCAGGATTTCGCCTGATGCGGTCGTGAAAAGCATGCAAGTTCGGGTCTTTGAAAAAGGCGCGACTCAGCCTAAACTAACGGAAACCGTGACGGTTTCCTGAGGGCTGGGACATGTTCGGGAATAAGGGAGACAGCAAGCCGCAAAACCGCATCGATTGCCTGATCGGGGCCGGCACCATGGTCGAGGGCAACATCATTTTCACGGGCGGCCTGCGCGTGGACGGAAGGGTGCGCGGGAACGTGTCCTCGGTGGATGGCAAGCCCGGCACGCTGGTGCTGTCCGAGCAGGCGCAGATCGAAGGCGAAATCCACGTATCGCACGTGGTTATCAACGGCATCATTATCGGCCCGGTCTACGCCGCCGAGTATGTTGAACTGCAGGCCAAGGCCACTGTCACAGGTGATGTACACTACAAGAAGCTGGAAATGCAGCTTGGCGCCGTGGTTCAGGGGCGGCTGGTCTTCGAGACCGACGGCAAGGCCGAAAAAGTCGTTCCGTTAAAGCCCGCCTCGGCCGAGTAGCATTGGGCACGAATTCATTCAGGAGTAGACGATGGACGCTGTAACCGAACAGATTCCGGAACCGCTGGTGTTTAGCGCCGCCGCCGCGGCGAAAGTGAAGCAGCTAATCGACGAGGAAGGTAACGCCGAGCTCAAACTCCGCGTGTTCGTGAGCGGCGGCGGCTGCTCCGGATTCCAGTACGGGTTCACGTTCGACGAGACCGTGAACGATGACGACACTTCGTTGCAGCGAGGCGGCGTGACGCTGCTCGTCGATCCGATGAGCCTGCAATACCTGACGGGGGCGGAGATCGACTACCAGGAGAACGTCGAAGGGGCGCAGTTCGTGATCAAGAACCCGAACGCGACCTCGACCTGCGGCTGCGGCTCTTCGTTTTCGGCATAATCCGAAAAATCAGGATACGAGAAAGGCGGCTATGCCGCCTTTTTTGTTGCCTGCGAAAAAGCGCAGCGCAATTGCTTGATGATGCTGTCTGGCGCAGGAATCGTGAGTAGAGTGAGTAGCCTTGGCGGTTTTAGCATTGCTTTAGCAGCCGCGTTTCATCAGTCACGCTGTATCAGTCGCGCTTCAGCAGTCACGAGATTTAGAGCCCTCGGTCATCGTTCCATCACTCGTCACGCGTCACCCATCACTCGAGAAACAAGATGTTGAGAGACGTTCGAGTGACCCGTCAGTGGGGGTAGACCGCGCCGAGGACGCGCAGGCCGCGCGCGCCCGTGACCGCCGGCAGATTGCCTGGTTTGCGGCGCAGCGCTTGGCGCGCGAGCCAGGCGAAGGCGAGCGCTTCGACATGCTCCGCGGCGACGCCTACCGCGTCGGTGATGACAACGCGCCGATTCGGCAGCAGCGCGGCGAGCCGGGCGAAGAGAGCGCGGTTACGCGCGCCTCCACCGCAGACCAGCACTTCGCGCGCATCACGGCAATGAGTCTGCACCGCACGCGCGATCGTGCGTGCGGTCAACTCCAGCAGGGTTGCTTGCACGTCAAGGGCGCGATCCTTTGTATTGAGCCGGCGTCGGAGCCAATTCAGACTGAATGTTTCGCGCCCAGTGCTCTTGGGCGGGCGGCGCCGAAAGTACGGGTCGGCGAGGAGCTTGTCGAGGAGGTGTGGCGCCACACGACCGCGCGCCGCCCAGGCGCCCCCGCGGTCGTACGGCAGGTGCCGGCGCGCGCTGATCCAGGCGTCGAGCAGGCAGTTGCCAGGCCCGCAGTCGAACCCGGTCACCCGGCCCCGCGCGGGGAGGCTCGTCACGTTGGCAATGCCACCGATGTTGACCACGGCACGGCTGCGAGTCGGCGTGCGGAACATCGCGCTGTGGAACGCCGGCACCAGCGGCGCGCCCTCGCCATCCGCGGCGATATCGCGGCTGCGAAAGTCGCATACGACGTCGATGCCGGTGAGCTCGGCGAGCAAGGCGCCATTGACGAGTTGAACGCTGTAGCCGGCGTCGGGCTGGTGCCTTACGGTCTGTCCATGACAGCCGATAGCGGTCACTGCGCCCGCAGAAACCCGCGCCCGTAAGAGCAACGAGCGTACGGCAGCCGCGTAGGCCTGCGTCAACTCATTGGCGGCGAGCGATGCGCGGCGCAGCTCGTCCGGACCGGATGCCTGCAGTGCGAGAAGCTGTTTGCGCAGCTGCGGCGAAAAGGAGCGATGAAGCGCGGTCCGCAGTTGGAACTGCTGTCCGCGCGGCGCCGCAAGAATAGCGTCGATGCCGTCCAGGCTGGTACCGGACATCAAGCCGATGTAGAGGTCGGCCATTCAGTTTCGCTAAAAGGGGTGACCAGAAGCTATCCCAAAAACCCGGATTTCAGCCGCCGATGAACGCCGATAATACGAGAGAAGCGATGAGTAATAGTGACGAAAAATGGTGACGTGAAATGGTGATGAAGAACGCCTGCAACTTCGTACATCACCACTAATCATCACGACCTCCCATCACCATTACTCATCACCCGTTCCTGGTCGCCGGTCACGGCGCTCAATCGAGCCGCGCGAGGTTGGTGCCGCGCAGGAGGTTCAGCATGTCCACCAGGGGTGCCGCGGCGGCATCGAAAGCCGGCCTCTGCTTAGCCTGGATCGGCGGCGCCGGGGGCAGCACGACCCGCAGCGGGTTCCGATGCACGCCGTTGACGCGGAATTCATAATGCAGGTGTGGCCCGTTGGCGAGACCGGTCATCCCGACATAGCCGATTGCTTGGCCCTGCAGCACGGGCGCGCCGGAATGCAGGCCTTTGGCAAACCGCGACAGGTGTGCGTACCAAGTGGTGTACTTGGACTGGTGGCGCACGACCACGAGGTTGCCATAGGCCCCTTTACGGCCGGCAAACTTGACGATGCCGTCGCCGGTTGCCCGCACGCGGGCGCCGACTGGTGCGCCGTAGTCCACGCCGCGGTGTGCGCGCCATTGCCGCAGGATCGGATGGTAGCGCCGGTTGGTGTAGCCCGACGTAATGCGCGAGAACTCGAGCGGCGAGCGCAGGAATGCCTTCCGGATATTCGTGCCATACGGCGTGTAATAACCGCCCCGTCCCTTGGCGTACTCGAACCAGAGCGCGCGGTAGGCTTTCCCGTCGTTGATGAACTCGGCGGCCAGGATCCGGCCCGGCCGGACCGGCTCGCCTTGGTCGTAATGCATCTCATAGACGACGGCGAAGCGATCGCCCCGGCGCAGATCCCGGTGGAAATCGACGTCGGTCGCGAAGACGTCGGCGATCTGGACTGCCACCATCTCGGGAAGATGGGCAGCATCGGTGGCGCCGAATAGAGAGCTGTCGATCTCCCCTGAGGCCACCAGCACACGTCGCTCGAGCTCGATCGTGCTTTCGCTTACGCGGAAACCGTCACCGTCGCGCTCGACGTTGAGAACGTCGTCGTCATTCTGGTATCGCAGGGCGAGCAGTTTTCCGTCCGCGCTCTGGTAGGCGCGCACCGATCGCCCGGGAATGAGCTGGCGAAGCATTTTCGCCGAGTGGGTCGCGCGCAGGAACGCCCGCACGTCCGCGTCGTCCGTCCCCAGTCGCTTGAGGAGCGACGCGGCCCGGTCGCCGCGTACGATGCGCGCTTCGCGCCAGTAACCAGCGTCCGTCGCTACGCCTGTCGGCGGCAGCGGCAACTCCAGTTCCTGGATAACCCGCGTTGTGGCAACCGGTTCGGGGACAGCGTTGGGCGCGATGGCGAATGCGGCGATCACACCGAGGAAAGGGAGAACCAAGGCAACCAGCCAACGCCGCCACTTAGATTTGCCGGTGAGGCGCACCGCGTTTTGCGCTAGAATCGCGTTAGCTCCCTGCTCTTGCTGCATGATTTGCCTGAATTTTTTCCAGGTGCGGGAAGCTTAGCAGAATTGGACGTGAGGGCAAACCCGGATGTTTCGCATCGTGAAATCGTGCACACTTTGACTGGCGGGCTAGCGTGACATCGGTTGACCAACAGCTTGAGATCATCGGACACGGCTGTGACGAGTTGCTCGTCGAGGCCGAGCTGAGAGACACGCTTCAAACCGGGCGGCCGCTTCGCGTCAAAGCTGGATTCGATCCTACGGCGCCGGATCTGCACCTGGGGCACACGGTGCTGCTCAACAAGCTGAAGCACCTGCAAGACCTCGGGCATCACATCATCTTCCTGATCGGCGATTTCACGGGAATGATCGGCGATCCCTCCGGGCGCAACACGACGCGCCCGCCGCTCACGCGCCCGGAAGTGCAGGCCAACGCTGCGACCTATACCGATCAGGTTTTCAAGATCCTGGACCGTACCCGCACGGAGGTGGCTTTCAACTCGGCCTGGATGGAGAAGCTCGGCGCCGCCGACATGATCCGCCTCGCGTCGACCTATACGGTCGCGCGCATGCTCGAGCGAGACGACTTTCACAAGCGTTACCAGGCGCGGCACCCGATCGCCGTGCACGAGTTCCTGTATCCGTTCGTGCAGGGCTACGACTCGGTGGCGCTGAAGGCCGATCTCGAGCTGGGCGGCACCGACCAGAAGTTCAATCTCCTCATGGGGCGTGAGATGCAGAAGCATTTCGGCCAGCCGCCGCAATGCATACTCACCATGCCGCTGCTCGAGGGCCTGGACGGGACGAACAAAATGTCGAAATCGCTCGGCAACTACGTCGGGGTCTCCGAGCCGCCGAACGAGATCTTTGGCAAGCTCATGTCGGTCTCGGACGAACTCATGTGGCGTTACATCGAGCTGCTCTCGTTCGAACCGCTCGACACCATTCGAGAATGGAAACAGCAGGTCGCTGCGGGGAGCAATCCGCGCGAAGTCAAGGTAACCTTCGCGAAGGAAATCGTCGCGCGATTCCATGGCCCGGCGGCAGCCAGGGCAGCGCTCGCCGATTTCGAGGCGCGCTTCAAGCGCGATGAGATTCCGGAAGATATCCGCGAGGTAAGCCTGTCCGTGCAGGGCGACGGGCTCGCGATCACGCAGGTGTTGAAGCAGGCCGGGCTCACCGCCAGCATCTCCGAGGCGCTACGCATGATCGAGCAAGGTGGTGTGAAGGTCAACGGAGAAAAAGTGAGTGATAAGACGCTGATGCTCGCGCGCGGGGAACGCTGCGTCGTGCAGGTCGGCAAGCGTAAATTTGCGCGGGTTACGATTGGCTGAATAGAAGCGGGATCGCGGGCACGCGTTGCGCCCTTTCCACCAAGCATTCCAGTGGAGCGAGCGGTCCACAACTTACCTGATCAAGTGGGCCTTCTCGCCACTTTTCTTGTTTTTGCCTTCAGCGATCTTATGCGACGCTTAACCTGCGCGTAACCGCGGTTCACAAGCCGCGGCTGTCGCACTGTTGTGGAACATTCTTACGCGGACTCGCGCCGGTACATTGCCATGAAGCGACAATCGATGCGATCCTTCCAGCGCCAGACCCAGTCGCCTTCGAAAGCGATTCCGTTCCACGATGCGACGGCACGCTTGGCGCCGGTGCTGATCAGTGCCAACGCGGTCTTTTGCGGTACGTAGCGGCGCAACGTTTCGCCGCGGAGCGCGCGCCGCAAATTTTCGTCCAGGATCGGTCCCTGGCGCACGGCGTAAACCCCCATCTTGGGACGCGGGTTGTCGACCATGGTCGCGACGTCTCCGGCTGCGAACACATTTGGGTGCGACAGGGACTGCAGGTGACTGTTCACAGCGATGAAACCGCGCGCGTCGGGTTTCAATCTGCTTTTCGTAATCCACCCGGGCGCGCCCGCTCCTGTCGCGATAATCGTATGATCGGCACTCAGTGAAGATCCGTCGGCACATTCGACCCGACCCGGCGAAATACGCGCCACCTTCACTCCGCAGCGGACCTCGATGCCGCGCCTGTGGAACAGACGTTCAAAGATACGCTGCACGCGCGCGGGATGCGTGGACAGTATGGAGGCCGCGTCTGTTAGCAGGGAAATAGGGACCGCCGGCGCGGATACCTCTGCAGCCAGTCGGTGGTGCATGGCTGCGGCGAGCTCCACTGCGCCGGCGCCGCCTCCGACGAAGGCCAACGAGAGCCGGCGCCCGTCGCGCAGCGCAGCGTGGATGTCTTCCCATGCTCTCAAGAACTCCGCAACCGGCTTGACCGGGATGCCGTGCTCGAGCGCGCCAGGGATCGCGCGCACGTCGGGCGTGGACCCGACGTCGATCGAGACCACGTCATAGTCGACGACGCTTCCGTCCGAGCACACCACGCGGCCAGCGTCGGGATCGAATGCGCTCGCTTCCGCGCGGTGGAACAGGATGCCCGCGGCTGCGCACAGCGGCTCGAGGTCGATGTGGCAGTCGTCGTAGTCGTAGTGACCCGCGACAAAGCCCGGCAGCATGCCGGAGTAAGGCGTATGGCGGTCCGGGCTCACCAGCGTAATGGCAGTGCCTCGCAGGGGCCGCACGCCAAAGCGGCGAATGACCTCGACGTGGCTGTGCCCGCCTCCCAGGAGAACTAGACGTTCCAAATTTGCCGAGCGCCTGTACCCTTCCGGCTTTACCAGCTGCCGGAGGCTCCTCCGCCGCCGGAGCTGCCGCCGCCGCCCGAGAACCCGCCGCCCGAGCTCCATGAGCCGCGCGAACTCCACCCGCCGCCGCCGATCGTGAAGCCCCCGACGCGCGCAACCCCCTTCTTCTTAAGTTCCTCAGCCGCGCGCTGGTAGGCGCCAGACCGCGAGACCAGGATCTTTGCGATCGGGAAGCCGACCAGGTAAGCGAGGAGGATGTAGAACGTGATGCCGCTGCCGAAGATCACGACCGGGAACATCGCCCAGAACGGAATCAGGAAAAAATACAGGAACCACCCCATGCCAGGCGTCACCACGCCGATGAAGGTGAAGAGGCCGATGATGCCGAAGATGAAGGCGCCGAAGAGCACCTTTTCATGGAGCGCCATCCTGGGCGCATTAATGAATTCCGATTTCTTGCCGCCAGCCGAGCGCGCGGCGGGGCGCTCCTGGCCTGCCATTGCCGGTTTGCCCTCGAGTTGTGCGATGACCGCATTCACGCCGCGCGCGACCCCTCCGCTGAAGTCGCCTTCGCGGAATCGGGGTGTCATCAGATTGCGGATGATCCGGCTGGCGTGCGCGTCCGTCAGCACCCCTTCAAGGCCGTAGCCGACCTCGATTCGCATGCGCCGGTCCTGCGGCACGATGACCACCAACACGCCATTGTCCTTGCCTTGTTGCCCCAGCTTCCATTGTTCGAAGACCCGAACCGCGTACTCCTCGACGCTCTCGCCATGTATCGTCGGTACGGACAGCACAACGACCTGGTTGCTGGTCTTTTGCTCGTGCCGCCGGAGGGTTTCTGTGAGGCGCCGCCGTGTCTCGGCGCTCAGAATTTCGGCGTTGTCCACGACGCGACCGGTCAGGTACGGCACCTCGGCGGGTTGCGCCGCGACCGCGGAGGCGAACGCAAGGAGCGCGGCAAATACTCCGGAAGCCGGACGCATCACGCCGGCCCCCGCTGTTGTATCACGGTGTCGGGAAGTTCGTTCGTGTCCCCGGCCTGCGCACGGAAGCCGTGACGCGCAAGGATCCCGTCCAGCCGACCGAGGCCGGCCAGAAGCGCGTCGGCAAGGCTCGCGCGGGAGAGAGAGCCGGTTACCGTGGCGATGACCGAGTCAAACTCGGCGTGCGCGACCTTTTCGCTCACGGCGCGGTCCGCCAGCACGACGACTTGATGCTCGAGCAGGCTGACCAGAACGAGAACGCCGTCGCGTCGCTGCGTGCGATGAAGCCCGTGCTCGAGAAACAGTGCCTGGGCGTACTGCCTGACTTCCGCCTCGCAGCGCTGCGCCGGAATAAAAGCGCGCGCGAACGGTGTGATCCAGACCGTCCCGAGCGCCATCGCACCCCCTGCCGCCAGCACTGCAACGGCGGTTTCCACCACCGCCTCGAACGCTTCCCAGCCCGGTTCAAACAGCGCAATGGCCGTCGTCGCAAGCGCGGCGAGGGAGGCGCCCAGGGCGAAGGCCTTCCACGGCACTTCGGGGTACGAGTCGGCGCGCGCGATCACGGCCGTCACGACCTCGACGCCGCTCGCGGCCTCGATCCCGGCGACACGCGCACTGACGGCGTCTGCGGCCGCCGGATCGAGAAACATGTTCGGTTTAGACGTCCTTGCCAAGCCGCAACGAATCAGGAAGCATTAGACGCAGATATATGCCTGCAAAATCGAGAGCGGTAAGCGGTAAGCGGTAAAACGGCCATCCTCACTGTATGCCCCGGCCGCCTTTTCGGTTCACCGTTCACCGTTCACTGTTTCGGTAGCGCTCAGCCCCCTTTAGGGCCCCACAACTCGTTGAGCCGTGCCGCGCGTCCGCAGCCGCTCTTGTAGAAATCGAATCATCGTTCAGTTCCCTGTCATGTGAGGTTTCCTGCGTCTGAGTTCGGCGAACGCCTGTAGTTCCCAGTGGCGGACCGCAAGCAGCAGGCTCATCGCCGAGCGCTCCCCGAGCGGCAACCGCACGTCCTCGCCGTGCAGTTCGGAGCACTCGCGCGCGAGACGCTTCAACTTCGCAACGATCGCAGCACTCGACGTCCTGGAGAGCATGCTGTTCACCACGATCATGTACTCGTCCGGGCGGTCGAAGTGCGACCGGAAATACTCATTGTGCGCCTGCTCCTTGAAGAAGCGCTGGATCGGCCCATCCGTCAACCAGGAAAAATTGCGAGCCACCAGAAGTCTGATACGGTTGTTGGGCTGCAATTGGATGAACCCCAGCCGGTCGAGCTGCGCCAGGAGCTGGATGCATTCGGCCTTGGCGAGCTCGTAGATGGCCAGGATCTGCTCCAGGGTTACGTGGTTCAGCGCGCACACCGCGACCAGGAACAGCTTGCGATTGGAGACGATTTCCTTTTCTTGCGCGTGGGTTAGCTGGGAAATCAGCTTTTCGTCCTGGTTGAGGGCCCGCGCTAAATCCGAGAACTCGGTATTAGCCAGCTCGCAGACCTGGTCGAGCCGCTTGAGCGTGAAACTGCGCCGGGAAAACATGCGCTTGACGCTCGCCTCGCTCAAGCCCAGTTTACGGGCCACCTGAGCGTAGGTAACGCCGCACGCCTTGAGCTCGCGCTTGAGCACATCCACCATCGAATCGCTGTGTGGCATGGTGCTTCCCGCTCTCTCTGGATTCGGGGCACGGTATCACCTAATGCTACCGCCGGGCAAACCGGGCGCAACCCACGGAATTCTGCTTGGTCCCGCTGATCGCGGCGGGGATGATGCGCCCACGCCACGAAGCAAAACGCTGGCGCAGGGGAAACATCCATCGGGACCAAAAAGGGAGGGGAGCCATGCAAACTGCCACGAACATCATCCATGCGCGCCAACCAGACGACAGCCCCCGAGTGCGCGCGCTCATTCGCTTCAATGCGTTGTTGTTCCACGGCCTCGCTGTGGCGTCGTTTCTGGAAACGGCGGCGCCACTCCACGCGAACCGCCTCGCGCGCGCGGTGGCGGTTGAGCCGGATGTTGCGAGTTGGGTGGACGGGATCTGGCGGCCCCGGCGAGGAGCGCGCGGCCGGGAGCTGCGCGCCTACATCGAGGCCACCTGGCCCGAATTCGACTGGGCCGCCGCCTACGAAGATTTCTGTAATGAATACGGACAGCGTTCCGGTCGCGCGGTCGGGTGCACCAATCCCGCGCTCGAGGCGGTGGCGCGCTGCGCGCTCGAGTCGCAGGCGGCGGTTTTCTACCGCGCTATCGCCAACAGCGCTGACGACCCGGCGCTGCGTGAACTTGCGCGCGCGGCTGCGAGCGACCATGCCGGTTCCTTCCAGTTCTTCAGGTCCTTCTTCGAGCGCTGCGCGCGCCGTCAGCCTGTCGGTTTCGCTGCGGGCTGCCGTGCGGTGCTCGAAAGCTCGCGCGCCGCGCGCGACATCGACGTGGCTGCCGCCTTCCATTCAACTGCCGCGCACTGGTATGGCACACCCACGGTCACGGAACTCGGATACCAGGAGTTCATCGCGCGAATGGTGCGGCTGATCGGGCGGCACGGCGAACTCGGGCGTCTCGAGCGCCTCCTGTTCAGCCCCTGGTTGCGCCGGGCGGTGCCCGCACTGCCGCTCGTCGGCGAGAGCCGCGACGGCGGGCGGGCGGCACAGTGGCCCGTCAAGGCCGCCGCCTAGCGCCGACGGCCCGGATGAAGCAGGGCGGCGCGCCGCAGCAAGGTGCCGGGCGCGCCGCGAATCCGATAAACTAGGAATTTGTCGAACTTTGATCCGACAAATTCCTGAGGCAAAACCGCCTGTCGGAAAACGGCAAGAATGGTGACACCGCCGATGCGGACAGGCTGCTACGCGGACGGCATCAATATTCCCGACGCATTTAACCAGGATCCAAGCGCTTGAATTCCACGACTGCGGTGCCGGACGGCAAAGAAGTGGCCACGCTCGCCGGCGGCTGTTTCTGGTGTCTGGAAGCGGTGTACGACGAGATGAAGGGTGTCGAGGCGGTCGAGTCCGGCTACATGGGCGGGCGCACGCTTAATCCGACTTACCGGGAGGTGTGCGACGGCGAAACCGGGCACGCCGAGGTGGTGAGAATCACCTTCGACCCGGCGACGGTCTCGTTCAGGGAACTGCTGGAAGTGTTCTTCGTTATCCACGACCCGACGACGCTCAACCGCCAGGGCAACGACGCCGGCACCCAGTACCGCTCGGCGATCTTCTATCACTCGCCGGAGCAGAAAACGGTGGCCGAAGAGGTGATTGCGAGCCTGAATGCCGCAAAGTTGTGGGACGATCCGATCGTGACCGAGGTGACGCCTGCGTCGACGTTATACGTTGCCGAGGATTACCACCAGGAGTACTTCGAGCGCAATCCCGCGCAGCCGTACTGCCTATTCGTGGTGGCACCCAAGGTGATCAAGTTCCGCAAGGAATTCCTAGAGAAGCGCAAGAAATCCGGCTAGGACGTACCTTAAAAATCGAAAAACCTATTAACCGCAGATAAACGCAGATACACGCGGATCGAAAACCCGCGTCAATCAATACAGCTGTTGTTTATCGGCGTTCATCGGCGGCGGACCAACCTTAAGACAGAAGTCGGAAAGCGGAAGGCGAAACGGTTTTTGAGTTTTGTATCGATGTATCCGTGTTTATCCGCGGTTAATTGTTGGTTTCTGAAAGACGGTCTCGAGCCGCTCATGCACGGGCTCAGACGGCAACATCGGGCTTGCCGTCGCCTCGAATCGCGCCGCGGTACATGCCCGTCGTATTAAAGACCATGGCGAGATTGCCGCGGCGGTCGAGCACGATGGCGCCGCCGCGTCCGCCCGCCCGGGGAATCTTACGGAGAATCACTTCCTCCGCCGCCTCACGCGCGCTCCGCCTTTGGTAGCGCACAAGCGCGGCGATATCGTGCGCCGCGACCGCGCGCATGAAAACCTCGCCTACGCCGGTTGCGGACACGGCGACCGAGGCGTTCTCCGCGTAGGTGCCTGCTCCGATGATCGGCGAGTCGCCCACCCGCCCGAGCGGCTGGTTGGTAAGGCCGCCGGTCGAGGTTGCTGCCGCGAGATTACCCGCCGCGTCGAGGGCGACCGCGCCGACCGTACCGTAGACGGTCCCATCCCCCGCATCGCGTGGCTGCGCGCGCGCTGCACCATCGTGGTCGAGCTCAACGCGGCGACGCTTGCGAGCCTGCTCGAGTTGCTCGTGACGAGCGCGGGTGAAGAAATAGGCAGGATCGACCATGTGGGCGCCGTGGTCGGCGGCGAAACGCTCAGCGCCGGCGCCACACAGCATGACCCAGGGCGAGTGCCGCATCACGAGAGCTGCTGCGGCGACCGGATTCCGAATGCGAGTCACAGCGGCGATCGAACCGGCACGTCCGGTAGCACCGTCCATCACCGCGGCGTCGAGCTCGTGCGTTCCCGCTGCGGTAAAGACGGAGCCGTGGCCGGCGTTAAAAAGCGGCGAATCCTCGAGGGCCGCGACGGCCGCGATCACGGCGTCGACGGCCGACCCTCCGCCGGCCAACAGGGCATGGCCGGCGCGCAGCGCGGCGGCGAGAGCAGCGCGGTGGGCGGCGTGCCGGTCCCCACGCGGGCCCCGCGCCAGGGCGCCTGCACCGCCGTGCACCGCAAGAGTGAACGGTACGGCGCTCATGGCCCGGCGCCGCGACCGAGCAGACCAGGCAGATCCATAGACTTGAGCTTCTTCGGATAAGTCCTTGACTTCATGCCGTGGCCCGATTGTAGCGTGCCGATCCGCGGGCTGCGCCGGATGTGACAAGGACCAATGAGTGGAGCATCGCGCGGCGTGGCACGATGACCTCACGGTGAGGCCCCGAGGCTTGCGTGGGGTTTCGCCCGTGTGTCAACCCCCAGAAAGCTCTTGCAAGGTCGCGCGGACATTGGCATCCTTCACTCTTAATTTATCGTTTGCCGTAGTTTCTAACCATACGCGCCGTACGGCGCCACACCGGGAGATAGTAATGGCGAAGAGCAAGAAGAGAAAGAGCAGCAAGAAGGCGAAGAAGGTTCGCAAAGTCAAGCGCAAGGCCGTGAAGAAGAAAAAGAGCGCGCGCAAGCCGAACGCGGCGTTCATGAAGCCGGTGAACCCGAGCTCGACACTCTCCGCGGTGATCGGCAGCAGCGCGATGCCGCGCACCGAGGTCACGAAGAAGTTGTGGGCCTACATCAAGCGCAACGGACTGCAGGACAAAGCCAACCGGCGCATGATCAACGCCGACGATAAACTGCGCCCCATTTTCGGCCGTAGCCAAGTCTCGATGTTCGAAATGACCCGCTTGGTGAGCAAGCATCTGAGCTAATTCGAAAGACGATAGTCATAAAGGGACGGGGCTGCGGATTCGCAGCCCCGTTTTTTTGGCGCGCCAGTCTCAGCGCTTGCGTGTCACTGCGTAACCCGCGGCGAGCAGGCCCGCGCCCATGGCCCAGAATACGGGCACCATGCCGAGTACCGCGCCGAGCGCGCCGAACGCAAGCGGTACGCTCACCTGCGCGAAATTGAGCAGCAGCGTGCGCACGCCGACGACCTCGGCGCCGCGCCCGGGTGGCGCGCGCTCGTAGAGCAGTGCCAGCACGAGCGGTTGTGTGCCGCCCAGACCGAGGCCAAGAAGAAAGGCGAGCGTCATCAGAAGCGGCACCCCTTCGACCAGCGGAAACAGGAGCAACACCCCGCCGGTCAGGATCATCGCCGCGATCAGCGTGTTCCACTGACGCGCGCGCTGCGCGACCAGTGGCAGGATTAATCGTACGACGAAGACGGCGGCCCCGAACACCCCGAGGATAAGGCCGATCACGGAGGCAGAAAGACCGATGCGCGTGCCGTAGATGGGCATGACGAAGGTGAAGAGATCCCATGCGATTGAGAGGCTGCCGGCTACCACGAACACCGGCATAAGGCCGGGCATGCGCAAGAGGTCCGCCAGGCGCGGTTTACCTGCGTCGGACGAAGCCGCTTCGTGGCGCGAAATCGCAAATCGCGTCCTGACCAGAACCAAGAGGTTCACCAGCACGCCCGATGCCAGCGCGAGAAACGCGCCGCGGTGCCCGATGGCGTCCACAGCGAACCCCGCGAGTATGGGGCCGAGCGCGGAGGAGGTCGAAAAGGCGAGCGCGAGCAGGCTGAAATTCCGAATGCGCTGCTCGGGCATGCCGATGGCCGCTGCCGCCTGGGTCGCCGCGATGTGATAGAGGATGAAACCCGAGCCTGACACCGTGCTGACGATGAACAGCGTTTCCAGACGGGGCACAGCCCAGCCCAGGACCATGGCGGCAAGAATCGCGCCGACACCGGCCAGCATCGGGCCGCGCACGCCGACGCGATCGATGAAACGGCCCCAGCTCAATGCGTAGAACATCGGCACAATCGCGAGCAGCGAAAGAATGACGCCGATCGTGAGGGGCGAAGCCTGATAGTGGATCGCGGTCAGCGAAAGAATGAAGCGGCACCCGGCGAACGACAGATGGGTGAAAACCGTCAGGAAGACGATGAGCCAAATGCTCAAGGGACACGCGGGGCAGAAAAAACGGCATTCTACCTGCCGGCGAACAGGTGGCTCACATTGTGGATCCGGATGCTGCGAAAGGGGCCTAGCGCACCAGGAGCACCGGGATTTCGGCGAGGTGCACGACTTTCGTCGCGACGGAGCCCAGCAACAGTCCCGAGCCAGCGTTCAGTCCCCGCGTTGCCATCACGATCATCTCGCAGTGATAGGACCGCGCAAACTGCGCGATGGTCTGGGCGGCATGGCCGATCTCGACGTGGCAGGTATGAGCGATTTTTGCGCGCTCAAGCAGGGCGCGCGCCGGCTGCAGTGTCTCGTCACCAGCCTGACGCAGCGGCTCCTCGAGCTTGCGCTTGTCTGATGGCGTGCCTTCTCCGAGCAACAGGAACTTGGCGGGCACCGCAGGCTGCACGTTGAGCAGAAGCACTTCGACCGGTTGAGCGAGTTGCGGCGCGAGCCGGATTACTTCCTCGACCGCAACCAACGCGTGTTCCGAGCCGTCGGTGGTGACCAGGAATCTCAACATCGCGTAGCGCTCCAGTTCTCTTGAATCACCACAACCATGATGCGCGGTGGCCGGTGCAGTCGTCTTGATCTTGATCAAGCCACCGCGTTCCCGCCGGCTCGGGGCCGCCACGCAACCAGGGCGACGCCAAAACAGGTGACTACGATACCGATGATTGACAGCGCGCTGGGGATTTCCCCGAACAGGAGCAGCTCGAGCCCGACGGCGAAGATAGGCGTGAGATAGACGAGGCTCGTGACGCGGGTCGCCTGGCCGCGCCGCATGAGTGTATGCAACGCGCTTACCGCCAGAATCGAGGCGCCGATCACGAGAAAGGCGATGGAGCCCGCCAAAGCCCACGACCACTTCACCACGAACCCCTCCGCCAGCCAGGCGAGCGGAGAGAGCACGGCGATGGTAGCGGCGAATTGCAGGAAAGCGGCGCTGCGCAAATCGACTATGGGACAGAAAACGCGATGGTAGAGCGTTCCCGCGGTCACGCCGGCGAGCGCAATCGTTACCGCAACCAGGCTGCCGATACTCGCCTCACGCACGTCCACCTTGTGCCAGACGATGATCGCGACACCGGCCAGGCCCGCGACGATGCCACACCATTGACGCGGTGAGAGCCGTTCGCTCATCCAGCGCGCCGCAATCAGTGCGGTCATGAGGGGCTGCACGGAAAGGATGAGCGCGGTGATCCCGGCGGACATGCCGAGGTACTGCGTGTAATGACTGCCGGAGAGGTGCACCGCGTGCATGAGCAGGCCGCCCACGATCACATGCCCAAGTTCCCGCCGCGAGGCCGGCCAGCGCGGCCGCGTGATCAGGACGATGGGGATGAGGCACGCAAGGCCAAACGCGAACCGCAGCGTGAGGAACGTGAACGGCGCCGCGTGCTGCAGGCCAATCTTGGTCGCGACAAAACCGGAGCCCCAGACCGAGACGAAGTACCACGCAAGCAGCGTCTCGAAGGCACGGCTTTGCACTAAGAGCCCCTAACATAATGAAACACACGCTGCGCTGTCACGATTTTGGCTGAGCACACGTGGCGATGACTTGAGCAGCCGCTATTAAGCCGAGTCAATGAGAACGCCGGAGGCCAAAATCGCGCCAGCCCACAAGGGGTTGCGGCCACAATCGCCGCTAGCTTTGTCGCTCGGCTTGCCAATACAGGAAGTATTGGCTGCACCTCGCTTCGCGCTATCGACGATTTTGGCTCGCACCGCACGCGCGTTTCATTATGTTAGGGGCTCTACGGATGGCGGCGGCATGGCCCGCGCAAGGGTGCGCAAAGGGCAGGATTGTAACCGAGGGGGACGGGCAGCGGCCGGTCGCGCGCCGCGTCAGTATGGTCGCGCGCCGAAGATCACAGAATGGAGGAAGACGAGCGCAACGTAGAGCGCGATCCCGACGGCTGGTTTACTCCAGCCAATCTCCGCGGGCTTGAATGTGTTGCGTCCAGTCGCGATCGCGGCGAATGGCACGTGGGAGGTAACCGCCGTGAAGCGCTGCCAGCGCTCGCCCAGCGAGCGCGCCTTGCGGCGGTCGCTCAGCGCCGTGCCCGCCAGCGCAAGCACGAGGAACGTCCCGAAAAACACGGTCGCTGCCGCGTTCCCGCGCGCGAGCATGTGCACCGCGGCCCACAGCGCGATGCCCCACATCAAGGGATGGCGTGTCACGCGCAGGACGCCGCGGGCCGGCACATCAGCGTCGAGCAAACGCTCCTGGCCGACCATCGTCGGGTTGCGCGTGAGCAGACCGCAGACGATCAGGATCAGCGCAAACGGCATGATGAGTAGTGGTGTATAGCGCAGGCCCGGCACATGCCAGAGGCCGGCATACGGCGCTCGATAGTAGGCGAAGATCATCCAGCCGAGCGTCGCGAATGCGGTGGTGCTGTAGAGCGCCAGGTAGGCTTTTTCCCCGATGAAACGGACGAGCCCTGCGCGCAGCGGCATGCTCGATAAGAAATGCGTTGCCAGGAAAGCCCCGCTGGCGAGCAGGAGTTGCGTGAACGGATTCATTGGCTCACCTGGTTGCGGCCCTTTTCCTTTGCCCGATAGAGCGCGCGGTCGGACGCCTGGGTCACGTCTTCCGGCGTAACGAACTGGTCATCGCGCTCGGCGACGCCGATGCTGATCGTCACCGAAACCGAGCGTTTACCGCGCCAACCGCCGCGCTGCCGCTTGTCGCCCTTGGTCTTCTTGGGTCGGTCCGAGGCACGCAGCGCGAGCCGATAGGCTTGCACGTTCTTGCGCAGCGCTTCGAGAAAGGGAACGGCCTCGTCAATGCTTTTCCCCGGGAACAGCACCGTGAACTCTTCGCCGCCATAACGGAACGCCGTGCCGCCGCCGCCGATGCCGGCAATGCGCGCAGCGATCATCTTGAGGACGTGGTCGCCGAGATCGTGCCCGTACGTGTCGTTGAACTTCTTGAAGTGGTCGATGTCGAGCATCGCGATGGTGTAAGCGCGCGGCAGCGTCATCAGCCGCTCGTTGAGCGCGCGGCGGCTCGGCAAGCCCGTTAACTCGTCGCGGAATGCCATGCGGAAGGTGTCCTGGAGCACGCCAATGGTCACCATCAGCTCAGCGGCCGCAATAAAGACCGAGAATATGGTCGAAGCGGTCACGACATGCGCTGCGACGGCGAAGGCGACGATTGCCCCCGCCAGACTTGCGTTGATGGCCGAGCGCGTCAGAAACGTGGCAGCGAGGGCGGCGAGTACGCCAAGCGCGATGAACAGTATCGCGAGTTGCGGCAGGCTCCCGGCACTGATCGGCGCCGGATCGCTGAATTTGTAGTAGGCGGCATCGACGATGCCTGTGCCGCCGCCCCAGATGATCCACGCGGTGAGCGCAGCCTGGGCAGCGAGCACTGCCAGGCGCAGCGCGCCGTAGCGGTTCAACGTGCCGCGCTCGGGCAGGAAAGCGAGGAGCCCGAGGTTGAGCGGCACGAAGACGGCCAGCGCCAGGTAGATCGTCCGCGCCGGCAGGCCAACAAGGCCGTGTTCGAGCCACAACTGTTGTGCTAGGTAGGCGACGATCAGGACGATCAGGGCCGCCAGTACCCGCCCGCGCTTGAATGTCAGCGCGAGTGCGCCCCCTATCGCGAAGAGGACGTACGGCCCGTAGAGCTCGAGTCCCGCCAGCGATCGCGGCAATGCGGCGCTGTAAAGGACGAAGAGGAAGGCTGCCGCCAGAACCGCGGCGGGAACCGTGAGGAGGGCGAGGGCCCTGAGCGGGGCGGGCATTACAGCACGGCGTGCCGTACTGGAGTCGGGCGATCGAGTCCGGGGCGCATGGAGTGATTATAGCGGGACGCGGCTGCCCCGATGAGGGCGGTTTGATGAAGGTGTCGCTGATATGCGACGATCACGCCCGCGCTATGCGCACGAGAACCCTGCTCAAACACCGGAACAGGATCAGCCGCAAATTAACGCAGATGAACGCCGATGCCAGTCGAAGGAGAGCATTGATGCCAAAGTACGACTACGATCTTTTCACCATTGGCGCAGGATCTGGCGGCGTGCGGGCCAGCCGCTTCGCCGCCGGCTTTGGCGCGCGCGTGGCGATTGCCGAGGATCGCTACCTGGGCGGTACCTGCGTCAACGTCGGCTGCATCCCGAAAAAGCTTTTCTCCTACGCCGCGCATTTCCACGAAGACTTCGAAGACGCGGTGGCCTACGGTTGGCGGTCGGGCGAGCCCGCGTTCGACTGGAAGGCGCTCGTCGCGGGCAAGGATCGCGAGATCCAGCGCCTGAACGGTGTCTACGAGCGGCTCCTCAAGGGCTCTGGCGTCGAGCTCTTCTGGGAACGCGCGAGCGTGGTCGATCCCCACACGGTCGAGGTCAACGGCAAACGCGTCACTGCGGACCATATCCTGGTGGCGACCGGGGGCTGGCCGGTGAAGCCGGATATTTCCGGTGCCGACCTGGCCTTTACCTCGAACGAGGCGTTTCACCTGACCGAGCTGCCGCGACGTGTGGTGGTGGTCGGTGGCGGCTACATCGCGGTAGAGTTCGCGTCGATCTTCAACGGTCTCGGAGTTGAGACCACGCTTATCTACCGCCGCGATCGCCTGTTACGGTCGTTTGACGCCGACCTGGGCCGCTTCCTGGGAGAACAAATGGCGGCGAAAGGTGTAAGGGTCCGCTACCAGTGCAACGTTACGGCGATCACGCGTAACGGCTCGCTACGCAGCGTGCTCACCGACGGCACTGTCCTCGAAAGCGATGGCGTCATGCTTGCGACCGGCCGCGCGCCGAATATCGCGGGGCTGGGGCTCGAAGGCGCTGGCGTGAAGCTCGGTGCGAACGGTGCTGTCGTCGTCGATGAGCACTACCAAAGCAACGTGCCCTCGATCCACGCCATCGGCGACGTGACCGACCGCGTGCTGCTTACGCCCGTGGCGTTGGCGGAAGGTATGGTCGTGGCTGACCGGCTCTTCAACCAGGGCCGGCGCCGGATGAGCTACGAAAACGTCGCCACGGCGATCTTCTCCCATCCCAACGTCGGGACCGTGGGTTTGTCCGAGGAGGAAGCGCGCGCGAAGGGCTTCGATATCGTGATCTACCGCTCGACCTTCACGCCCCTCAAGCACACGCTTACGGGACGCAGCGAGAAATCGCTAATGAAGCTGGTCGTAGACCGCAAGAGCGACCGGGTGCTGGGAGTGCACATGGTAGGGTCCGACGCGGGCGAGGTGATGCAGGGCTTCGCGGTCGCGCTCAACTGCGGCGCCACCAAAGCACAGCTCGACGGCACCATCGGCATCCATCCGACCCTGGCGGAAGAATTCGTGACCCTGCGCGAACCCGTTGCGGGATGAGGGCTTCATCCCGCAACGGGTTCCGCGTTCAAAGTTCCACGTTCCAAGTTCAAGGTGGGGAACTTCGTATTCGTGATTCGTCCAACTTTCCTTGAACCTTGAACCTTGAACCTTGAACCTTGAACCTTGAACCTTGAACCTTGAACCTTGAACCTTGAACCTTGAACCTTGAACCTTGAACGGCGCTCAAGGAGCGAGGCGCTGGATGTTCCAGCGCCCGCTCCTCGCTCGGCGATAGAGTATGCGGTCGTGCAGCCGGTCCCCGCACCCCTGCCAGAATTCGATCGCCTCTGGCGTCAGCCGGTAGCCGCCCCAATGTGCGGGACGCGGCACCTGATCCGGGTAGCGGCGCGCCAGCTCGCTCATGCGCTGCTCGAGCATTCCGCGATCGGAGACGGTTTCGCTCTGCGGCGATGCCCACGCCGAGAGCTGGCTGCCGCGCGGGCGCGTCGCGAAATAGTCGTCGGACTCGCGCCGGGTAACTTTTGTGACGCGCCCCTCGATGCGTACCTGGCGCTCCAGGCTGCCCCAATAGAAGAGCAGCGTTCCGCGCCCGTTGCGCGCGAGCTCCTGCCCTTTGCGGCTGCGGTAGTTCGTGAAGAAAATGAAGCCCCGCGCATCGAAGCTCTTCAACAGCACCATGCGCGCCGACGGGCGGCCGCTGCGGGTCGCGGTGGCAAGCGCGGCGGCGTGGGGCAGCGGTTTTTCGACCCCGAGCGCGCGTTCGTACCACTCCCCGAATTGCGCGATTGGATCGTGCGCGACGTCCGCTTCGGTCAGGGATTGACGGTTGTCCGGCACGCGCGGAATTTTACCGCGTTCGCGCGCCGGGCGTCGCCCGGCGCACGAGCGAGTTGGTAGAATATGGCGTTCTTCCGGCGCCTATTCGAGGAGCGCGCGAAGGGCTTCCCAGGAATCGCGGGGGACAGCGCTTACGTGGACGCGATGGCGCTGAATCTTGTCATGAAGCCCTGGGACTATGATGTGCTGGTGACGGAAAACCTGTTCGGCGACATCCTCTCTGACCTGAGCGCGGCGCTGGTCGGCGGCATGGGGATGGCGCCGTCGGGGGACATCGGGGACAAACACGCGCTGTTCCAGCCGGCCCACGGCTCGGCGCCAGATATTGCTGGCACCGGGCGCGCCAATCCAACGGCGACGTTGCTATCGGCGGCGATGATGCTGGAATGGCTCGGGGATCGTAATGGCGACGCAGCAGCGCAAAAGGCGGCCGGACTACTGGGCAGCGCCGTCGAGCGAACATTTGCCGGGGGAAGGGTGCTGCCGTACGAGTTCGGCGGCACCAGCGGCACGGCTGATATCACCCGCGCCGTGGTTACATCACTGGTCTAACTAAACAACGAGCTGCCAGGTTCCGTCACCGGTCTGGCACGCTTGGCCTTTCCCGGTTTCGCTGCGGCCGCCGTGCGTGGCTCTCAGGTTGAATTCGCGGCACGAGTGTCCGCTGCGCGCAAACCCTTTGATCGGCGTGAGGAGATAAGTCGTGCGGGTGTCCGGGTTTGACCACCCGACACGCCGGTTGTCGCCGGCCAGCTCGAGCGCGTGGCCCATGCAGGCGCGGTCGGCATTGTCGAGATCGCGCCCGATGTGGGCACCGATCACGGCACCGGCGATTGTCCCCACCACAATCGCGACCTGGCGGCCACTACCCTTGCCGATCTGCGAGCCGATGGCGCCACCCGCGACGCCACCTACCGCGGCGCCCACGGCTTCGCGATTGCAGTTGCCCTGCCCCACGCCATAATCCTTGTCCCACCTCTTGCCGCTGTAGCCGGTGTAGTAGGGGTCGTTTTTCTTGCGCCAGCCGTGCGCGGGTGCCCAGGGCGGCGGATCACCGTAGACGTTGACCGGCAGCAACAAAGCCAGCGCGGTCGCAGCCAATGCTGCGGCGGCTACAAATTTCTTAAAAGAGTTTGGGGTGCTCATGCGTAGCCTCCAGAATGTAGCTCGGCGAAGAAAGGATAACGCATTGAAGTGCCGGTGTTTCTCCTGGTGTGAGGAACGTTTACTTGCCTGTGACAACTCGCACGCTTTTGGTGTTGCAGGAACGCTGCAAATGGTCGGCCACCGTGGCATTTGTCGCGCTTCACGTTAATTTGTATCGACGTAAGGAGAGCATGACGTAGGACAATAACCAGTCAGGAACACGGCAGCGAAGTTCGCCTCAGGCAATAGGGTGGCTGCTGGCGGGCGGCGCTTGTAGCGAGAACAAATTTAAACGCCGTGAACGGGGGGGAAGTGAATGAAGTCCAGATGCTCTGATAGAACAATCGGGCATGACAGCCTGCGCAGACCCGTGCTTGCACGCGGGGAGCCCCGCGAACGTCAGCTGTTGAAAATGGGACGTCGCACTTTGCTTGCGTTGGCCGGATTCCTGATTGTCGCCATTCCCGCCGGGTTGCTGCATGCGCAGAGCAGCGCGGATCGCGCGAAGACGGATGAACCCGCTGCTCCAAAAGTGGATCCCGTAATGGAGCGCGCGTTCAGCATAGCGCGCGTGAATCTTGATGAGTTCCTCGCGCTCGCGGAAAATCCGCCGCCTCAACTGCGAGGGTTCGCGCTCAAGGTGGGCATCGCCGAGAAACCTGACGTCGTTGAGTACTTCTGGGTGTATGGTTTCACGCAAACGGGCGATTCGTTCTCGGGGAAAATCAATACCCGGCCCCGGCTCGTGAAGCGTGTGCGCTCGGGGAAGGTCTATGAGTTCCCGCGAGCGGACATCGTCGACTGGACCTACATAGACATGGAGACGCGCAGAATACACGGCAACTTCACTGCCTGCGCTCTTCTCACCCGCAAGCCGCCTGATCTGGCCATCGAGTTGCGCGAGAAGTTCGGACTGGACTGCGACATCTGATCCGCGGTCACGGCACGGAACGTCGGAGCGCGCTTATCGTTCGAGCCGGAAACCGGTCGCCGTCGCTTCGTCACTGATGCTCCTTCACCTGCCTCCCCGGCTGCGCACGCCGTATTTCGTGCGGTAGTGCTTCGAGAGAACCTTGCGCGTCTGAGCGTAAAGACGGGGATTCGCCGCGGACGGAGGAATGTTCGTTTTGCTCTGCCTCCGAGGCGCGGATCGTTTCCCTCCCTTGGGCGGCTGTGAGCTCATTGGCGGCGATATCCAAGTTCAACGTTCAAGGTTCAACCTGCCGTCCGTAGGCATTTAACTTTGAACCCGGAACTTTGAACCCAGAACGCGGAACCCTGACGACATCGTCGTCAGCCGCACGCGCCGATCGCCCCGCACGCCGTGCAGAACTCGCAGCCGTCCTTGTGGATGACGGCGGTGTTGCCGCATTCCTTGCAGCGCTTGCCATAGAGCACGCGGAACGCAGGCCGGGCGCGGGTTTCCCCGCGGTCGTCTTCCGGGATCTCCAGCACGCCCATCTCATTCACCGGATAGCCGCGCTCGTCGAGCACGCCGAGCATGGCGTAGCGGTGGATAATGAGCCGCGCGACGTAGGCGACGGTACTCGGAAAGTTCTGCTGTTTCTGTTCCCCGGGCACACGCGCCATGAAATCGCCAAGCGGCTCGGAATAGTTAAGGAGCTTGCGCAGCTTCATCCCGATCCAGGCCGGGTCGATCACGCGCATGTCGAGCGAGAGCAGCTTGCACAGGCCGTCGAGCGCTCGCGGGTATTCGCCCGCCATCCATACTGAATAAGGCCGGCGTTGCTCGCCCTTGAGCATCAGCTCCTTGAGTATGAGCACGAAGTCGTCACCCGCGCCCGCGTTGTGCACGTCCACCGTCCACGACATCGTGCCGTCGGTGCCGGTTTTGGGCTCCTTCCGCGCCAGGAGCGCGTCGAGCACCGGAGATTTGCCGTCCTGCTTGGCAAGTGCGCCCAGCTGATCGACGCGGTAGCGCACGATGCGCGCGAAGGCCGCCACCATGCTCGGCACCGGCCGCACGTCGCCGTCGGGCGGCATCGGGCAATCGAACGCGTCGCCGCCTGCCGTGCGCGCCAGCATGTCGAGCTTCATCCTTAGCCACGCCTTGTCCTGCGCCCGCATGTCCATCGAGAGCGTCTTTGCCACCGCCCCCAGCCCGCGCGGCTGCTCGGCGCCATTGACCCAGACCTCGAATGGATGGGGCTCGCCGTTATCGACGTGGCCGACGAAGATCGCGAACTCGCCAAAGGGCGACTCCACCATATAGGTCCACGACAGGTTGCCACCCGGGAGTTTGGGCCGTCCCGGCCAGCGCAGGCTCGACAATGCCGGCTGCGGTGCCGCTTCCAGCCGGATGCGCCGATCTGCGGTCATGTCTAGGTCGCTCGGCTGCTCGGCTTCGGCCGAGGGCGCAAGCGACAGGACCGATCCCAGTACCGCGTTCGGCCGGTAGGTGGTGATTCCCTTCAGCCCCGCCTTCCAGGCCTCGAGGTAGAGGTCCTTGAACTGGTCGTACGGATAGTCCTCGGGGACGTTCACCGTCTTGCTGATAGCGGAATCCACGCAGGGCGCGACCGCCGCGACCATTCGCATGTGGTCAAGCGCCGCGATATCCATCGCGGTCACGAAGGCGGGCGGCAGCTGCCCCATGTCGTTGCCAAGATGCCGATAGAGCCGCCACGCGTGGTCCTCGACGTCGTAGGTCTTCATCGAACCGTCGGGCATGCGCTTCTTGCGCTGGTACGTCCAGGAGTAGGGGGGTTCGACTCCGTTCGAGGCGTTATCGGCAAAGGCGAGCGAGATCGTGCCCGTGGGGGCAATCGAGAGCAGGTGGCTGTTGCGGATGCCGTGTTTGCGGATCTCGCCCTTCAGTCGCTCGGGCAGCCGCGCGGCGAAACGCGGAGCGGCAAGATACTGCTCCGCATCGAGGAGCGGGAATGCCCCCTTCTCCTGGGCGAGTTCGATGGAAGCTGCATAGGCTTCATCGCGCATCGCCTCGGAGATCTTCGCCGCCATGCGGCGCGCCTCATCGGTGTCGTAGCGCAGGCCGAGCATGATGAGCGCATCGCCGAGACCGGTGAAGCCCAGACCGACGCGCCGCTTCGCGCGCGCTTCCGCGTGCTGCTGCTCGAGCGGCCAGACCGTCGCCTCGAGCACATTGTCCAGCATGCGCACCGACGGGCGCACGACCTTTGCGAACGCGTTGAAATCGAAACGCGCCTTGGCGCTGAAGGGTTCGCGCACAAAGGGCGCTAGGTTGATCGAGCCAAGGCAGCAGCAGCCGTAAGAGGGGAGTGGCTGCTCTCCGCACGGGTTCGTCGACTCAATCGTTTCGCAGTAGGAAAGATTGTTATCGATGTTCGCGCGGTCCACGAAGAACACGCCCGGCTCGGCGTGGTCGTAGGTGGACTCCATGATCTGCTGCCATAACTCGCGCGCCTGGAGCTTGCGGTAGACCCAGAGGCCGTCGACGCGCTGGTAGGGGCTGCCCTCGGCATCGGCGCTGGGCGGCGCCTGGTGCACGAGCTCCCACCCGGCATCCTCAACGACCGCTTGCATGAAAGCGTCCGTGACCGCGACGCTCACATTGAAGTTCTTGAGCTCGCCTTCGTCTTTGGCGTGGACGAAGTCCTCGATGTCGGGGTGATCGCAGCGCAGGATACCCATCTGCGCACCGCGTCGCGCACCCGCTGACTCGACGGTCTCGCAACTCTTGTCGAAAACGCGCATGTAAGAAACCGGGCCGCTCGCGGTGCTGTTGGTGCCGCGCACCTTCGCGCCACGCGGGCGGATCGCCGAGAAGTCATAGCCGACGCCGCCGCCGCGGCGCATGGTCTCCGCGGCTTCTGTGAGCGCGACGTAGATGCCCGGCTTGCCGTCCACCGTTTCCGACACAGAATCGCCCACCGGCTCCACGAAGCAATTGATGAGCGTCGCCTGCAATTGCGTGCCAGCTGCCGAGTTGACGCGGCCGCCGGGAATGAAGCCGTTCTCCAGCGCTTCGTAGAATGCGGGTTCCCAGCGCGCAGGGTCTTTCTCGACAGCGGCGAGCGCGCGCGCAACACGCCGGCGCACCTCTGCCACTTCATGCTCGTCGCCCTTGGCGTATTTTTCGAGCAGCACATCGAGCGTGACCTGCTGCGGGGGCAATGCAAGATTGGTGTCGTTGAGCTTCATGTTCTCCCTAGCGACGGCTTTTTTTGTGAACTGCTGGGAATTCGTTCAAGAAATGATACACCTTCCCGAGCCGATGTAGTTTCTCAGGTTTTCACCACAGTACCTTGATCAAAATCAAGAAACGGTCGGTTTTACCGGTCACCGCCCGGGCTAAGCAGGTGCGGGCGGCGCGGAGATCGCGCGCCGGCTGTGGCGCAGGAGATCGGCAGCAAGCTGGAGGCGCCAGCGCGTGAGGTATTGCATCGGCGGCTGACCAATGAGAGAGGTAAAGCGTTCGGCGAGCGCCGAGCGCGAGAGCCCTACGCGACTCGCCAGTTCGTCCACTGTCCATGCCTGGGCCGGCTTCGAGTGCATGAGCGCATCGGCGCTGCGCTGGCGCCGATCGTCAACTAGCAACCGTGACCCGCGCGCCCCTTGCGGCGCGCGGCCCGCGGGGTCAGGTTATCAGGTTACTTTGCGGCCGAAGGACCCGAAGAGCGCCAACACCTGACGGGCCGCGCTGGGGCGCGGCTCCTCAGCGTGGGTGGTGGCATGGACTGCCGCCTGAGGCCGGGCCGGTGCCGTCCTGCCGTGGTCCGGCGACGACTCGTACTGCCGCTGGTCCGGCTGGCCTTGCCGATGGTGACGCTTCTTCGCGCGGTGTCCGGGCTGAGTGCTGTCTTGCCGCCTCGGCTGTTGCTGCCCGCCGTGCCGTCGCGAATCGCGGCCTGCCGGCGCATCACCGTGTTGTCGGCGTGGTTGCTGCTGTCCCTGGCGCGGCCTGGAGTCACGCGCCGCCGGAGCACGATGCGGTCCCGGCTCGAAACTCGCCACAACGTGTTGCTCGATGCGCCGGCCGATCAGGCGCTCGATCGCAGCGAGGAGCGGCTGGTCCTCGCCACAGACCAGCGAAACCGCCTGGCCCGATGAACCCGCGCGGCCGGTGCGGCCGATGCGGTGCACGTAATCCTCCGGAACGTTCGGCAGGTCGTAGTTCACCACGTGCGGCAGCTCCTCGATGTCCAGCCCCCGCGACGCGATGTCGGTGGCGACCAGCACCTGCAGCTCGTTGTCCTTGAAGCGCTTCAGCGCCCGGGTGCGCGCGCCTTGGCTCTTGTTGCCGTGGATCGCGTCGGATTCGATACCGTCGCGCTCGAGTTGCTGCGCCAGACGGTTCGCGCCGTGCTTGGTCTTGGTAAACACCAGCACCTGTTGCCAGTTGCCCGTCTTGACCAGGTGCGCGAGTAGTTCGCGTTTGCGGTCCTTGTCCACGGGATGCACGACCTGCGAAACGAGCTCGATGGGACGGTTCCGCGGGGCGACTTCGACGGTCACCGGATTGCGCATGAAGGAGCCGGCGAGCTTGCGGATCTCCTCGGGAAACGTTGCCGAGAACAGCAAGTTCTGGCGCGTCGCCGGCAGCAGCGCGAGGATACGCCGGATGTCGGGAATGAATCCCATGTCGAGCATGCGGTCGGCCTCGTCCAGCACGAGTGTCTGCACCTGGCGCAGATCGATCGTGCGCTGCTGGACGTGGTCGAGCAGGCGCCCGGGCGTCGCGACGACGATGTCCGTGCCGCGCCGCAGCTCACTGATCTGGGGATTGATACCCACGCCGCCGAAAATAGCGGTTGAGCGCAGCTTGAGATGCTTGCCGTAGGCGCGCACGCTTTCCTGCACCTGCGCCGCGAGCTCGCGGGTCGGTACCACGATGAGCGCGCGTACGGGGTGGCGCGCGGGTGAATGACTGGCGTTGGCCTGTGCCGAGAGCCGCTGCAGCAGAGGCAGCGTGAAGCCCGCAGTCTTGCCCGTGCCGGTCTGGGCCGCGCCGAGCAGGTCGCTTCCCGAGAGCACAACCGGAATGGCCTGCGCCTGGATAGGGGTGGGGGTGGTGTAACCCTGCTCGGCGACAGCGCGAAGCAGCTCGACCGACAGGCCGAGATTGGCAAATGAGGTACTAATGATGATCTCCTGAATATCGGCCCGGGAAGACGCAAGCCTTCCAAACCGGTTCAGGCAGATTCGATTTTAGGTTGGGTGATTCGACGATCCAGGATGGACCGTGAAACGACTGAGACGCTAACCGGGTGACGCGAAACAGAAACCTTGGCGCGCACTATACACGAAGCTGCCGCGCTGCGCTAGAGCAGCTTCGTAACGAGAAACGAGACGACATTGGCGTTCAATCCCTCATCCCCGACCCTTCTCCCGGGAGGAGAAGGGAGGCATTTGCTTCCTCTCTCCCTTTGGGAGAGAGGGAAGGAGTGAGGGCTGGGCGTTCATCGGCGGCTAATTCGTTGTTGACGCTGCGCTCGCGCAAGAAATCCGCGAGGATGGGTGCGGTATGGCTCCCGGCGCGCTTGAGGGCCACCGATTCCGGTGGCCCTTGCGCGACGATGCGGCCGCCGGCTTCGCCGCCTTCCGGACCGAGATCGACGACCCAGTTGGCCTCCGCGATGACGTCGAGGTTGTGCTCGATCACGACCACGGAATTGCCGGCGTCCACGAGCTGGTGCAGGACGCTCAGGAGCTTTTCCACGTCGGCCATGTGCAGGCCGACGGTTGGTTCGTCCAAGACGTAGAGCGTGTGAATCCCCCCACGCTTCGCGTCGCCCCCCTTTGTCAAAGGGGGGTAGGGTGGATTTGCGTCACCCCCCTTTATCGAAGTGGGGTAGGGTGAATTCGCGTCACCCCCCTTTATCGAAGTGGGGTAGGGTGAATTCGCGTCACCCCCCTTTAACAAAGGGGGGTAGGGGGGATTTGCTCCCCCTTTAGCAAAGGGGGGTCGGGGGGATTTGGCAAGCTCGGTAACTAACTTTATGCGCTGCGCCTCGCCGCCGGATAGGGTGGGGCTTTGCTGGCCGAGCGTGAGGTAGCCGAGACCCACGTCTTGCAGGAGCGTGAGCGCATGATGGATCGAGGAATGGGCGGCGAAGAACTCCACCGCTTCATCCACGCTCATCGCCAGCACCTCGCCGATGCTCTTGTCCTTGAAACGCACCGCGAGCGTTTCGGGATTGAAGCGCGCTCCGCGGCACGCTTCGCACGTGACCTTCACATCGGGCAGAAAGCTCATCTCGATGCGTTTCAGGCCCTGTCCTTCGCACGCCGCGCAGCGCCCGCCGGCCGTATTGAACGAGAACCGGCTTGCGGTGTGGCCGCGCATGCGCGCGTCCGGCAACTCGGCGAAGAGCCGGCGTACTTGGTCCCAGAAACCGACGTAAGTAGCCGGGCACGAACGCGGTGTCTTGCCGATCGGCGTCTGGTCGACCTCCAGAACCCGTCCCACGGCCTCCCAGCCGCGGATGGCACGGCAGCCGGCGAAGCGGAAGGCGGAAGGTTTTTTGCGTATGAACGACTGACGTTCCGCCTTCTGACTTCTGACTTCTGACTTTCGCCGGGCGCCGGGCCGGCGCTCGGCGAGGAGGCGTTGGAGGTTCGCGTAGAGGACGTCGCGCGCGAGCGTGGATTTGCCCGAGCCCGAAACGCCGGTCACGACCGTGAGGCGGCCGAGCGGCACGCGGAACCGCAAATCTTTAAGATTGTGCAGGTCGGCGCCTTCCACGGTGATGGCGGGCGTCGCGGTCGAGACAGGACGCCGCGCATGCAGCGGGTGGAGCAGAGGCCGCGCGAGAAACCGCCCGGTCACCGACGCGGGCGCCTTGATCAGGTCGTCGGCGCTGCCCGCAGCGACCACCTCGCCGCCGCGATTGCCGGCGCCCGGTCCCAGGTCGATCACGTGCCCCGCTCGCCGGATCGTTTCCTCGTCATGCTCGACCACGATCAGCGTGTTGCCTTTGCGCTCGAGGCGGTCCAGCGTATCGAGCAGAATGCGGTTATCGCGTGGATGCAGCCCGATCGTCGGCTCGTCCAGCACGTAGCACACGCCGCGCAGGTTGGAGCCGAGCTGCGCGGCGAGCCGGATCCGTTGCGCTTCGCCGCCCGAGAGCGTGGGCGCGGCGCGATCGAGCGCGAGGTAGGGAAGCCCGACCTCGCGCAGGAAGGCGAGACGGCTCCGCAGTTCGGCCACGATGTCGCGCGCAATCTCCGCTTGTCGTCCCTCCAGGCGGAGATTAACGAAGAACTTTTCAGTAACTGATACCGACAGCTTGCTTAGATCGGCGATCGACTGCCCGCGAAACTTGACCGCCAAAGCAGTGGGATTAAGCCGATTCCCGTCGCACGAAGTGCAGGGAATCGGCTCCCCTTCGAACCATTCGTTCCACCAGATTTCCTCGCCGCTCTGATCGTCGTCGAAGCCGGAGAGCTTCGCCCCCGTGCCGTAGCAGCCCGGGCACCAGCCGTGCTTCGAGTTATAGGAGAAGAGCCGGGGATCGAGCTCGGGGAAACTCGTGCCGCACGAGGGACAGGCGCGCTTTGCGGAAAACACCGTTTCGGTCATAACGGCAAGCGTGGGATCGCGTTTCGCCATCGCGCGCTCGAGGGCCTCCAGCGGCGCGAGCACGTGCACGACGCCTTTGCCGTGCTCGAGCGCTCGCGCGAGCGCTTCGCGCAGGGCAGCCTCGTTCTCCGGAGCCGCGCGCACGTCGGCAACCGGCAGCTCGATCGTGTGTTCCTGAAATCGCGGCAGCCGCGGCCACGCGTCGGTCGGGACAAACGCGCCGTCGACGCGGAGATGTGTGTAGCCCTTGGCGCGCGCCCACTTGGCGAGGTCGGTGTAATAGCCCTTGCGATTCACGACCAGCGGCGCCAGCAGGCCCACCCGTGAGTCACGGTGCTCGCGCACGACGCGAGCCGTGATGGAATCGAGGCTTTGCGGCTCGATCGGCACGTCGCAATCCGGGCAGTACTGCGTGCCGAGCTTCATGAACAGCAGGCGCAGGAAATGGTGGATCTCGGTTAGGGTGCCGACGGTCGATTTGCGCCCACCGCGGCTCGTGCGCTGCTCGATGGCGACTGTGGGCGGAATCCCGTAGATCGCGTCCACGTCGGGACGCGCGGCGGGCTCGACGAATTGGCGCGCGTAGGCATTGAGGGACTCGAGATAGCGGCGCTGGCCTTCCGCGAACACGATGTCGAAGGCGAGCGTGGACTTGCCCGAGCCCGAAACGCCGGTCACCACGGTGAAGCGGTCGCGCGGGATCGTGACGTCAATGTTCTTGAGGTTGTGCTCGGAGGCGCCGCGGATCTCGATCCGCGGCGCCTTATCGAAATGCCCCGAATACGAGGCGGGGACCTCATAAACGCATTGGTCGGCTGACGTATGTTTCCTTACGTCGTCAGTTCCGCTCCCGAGAGCTGCTTCGTACTCCCGGAGCGCTTTTCCCGTATGTGATGTAAGGCACGCCGCAACTTGTTGCGGCGTGCCTGTGCAAAGGATTTCCCCGCCGGCGTCGCCGCCTTCCGGCCCGAGGTCGATGATCCAGTCGGCGGCGGCGATGACATCGAGGTTATGCTCGATCACTACGAGCGAATTGCCCGCCGCCAGCAGCTTGCGAAAGGCGCGCAGCAGCTTCGCGACGTCGTCGAAGTGCAGTCCTGTTGTCGGTTCATCGAACAGGAACAAAATCCCCCCACGCTCCGCGTTACCCCCCTTTGCCAAAGGGGGGGAAGGTAGGTTCGCGTCACCCCCCTTTAAAAAAGGGGGGTAGGGGGGATTCGCTTTCCCTTTAGCAAAGGGGGGTTGGGGGGATCGAGCCCCCCCTTTAGCAAAGGGGCGTTGGGGGGATCGAGCCCCCCCTTTAGAAAAGGGGGGTTGGGGGGATTTAGCAGCGGCGAGGTG
>JAQBFV010000290.1:0-7188 GCA_032123035.1 Betaproteobacteria bacterium
GACCGCGACCACTGCGCAGTGACCGTCGAGATTCATCTGCAGCACCACGTCATCCGGGTACCCCCGGTTGACCATGGCGCCTGGCACGTCCCACTCGTCGGCGAATTCCTCGCGCGGATCGCAGATCGTCACGTGGTAGTCGAGCGCCTGCGCCATCTGCGCCAGGTAGATCGATAGCTGCCCTGCCCCGATGATCAGCAGGCGCCAGCGCGGCCCGTGCACGGTGGAAAGCGTTGCGCCGTCAAACGCAAGCTGATCGGTTGACTTGGCGGGCCCGATCGTCGCGTGGCCCGTCTCCATGTCGAGCCGCCGCAGGACGAGCTCGTGGCGCTCCACGCGCGAGAGCAACTCGTCGAGGCCGCTGTCCTTGCGCAGAGGCTCCAGCACGAGCTCGAGCGTGCCGCCGCACGGCAGACCGAAGCGCTTGGCCTCGTCGGCCGTGATGCCGTAGCGCGTGGTCTCGGGCTTGTCTTTCGCCAGCTCCCCGCTCTTTACCAGCGCGATCATGTCGTCCTCGATGCACCCGCCCGACACCGAGCCCACGACCATGCCGTCGTCGCGGATCGCCGTGAGCGCGCCGATCGGCCGCGGCGCCGAGCCCCATGTCTTGATGATCGTCGCCATCACCACGCGGCGCCCGTCCTTCACCCAGTCACGGGCGCTTCGCAAAACTTGCAGGTCTACGCTGTCCATAAAGAGCCTCCGAAGACCGTTATATTCCACGGAATATGACGTATCCGGCAAGGGTAGAGCATCGCCCGTCGAGGGGTCAAGCGCGCGCGTCACGGGCCAAGGGCCCTTATGCCAGAAGCTCTTAGTTGCGCTGGGCGTTTCGGGAGGCTAGCATCGTGTTTGCCATGGGCGTCCGGCCGACGTGGCGCAACAGACCCGGCTACCTTACCTACTGACTTACTTGGAAACCCCCTCTTTCATTCAGCGCCTGATTCGCTCGATCGTGGGCCCGCACGAACGGGCGAGCCCGGATCGCCAGGCGCGCAACGCGATCGCTTTCTGCCACGCCCTGCTCTCGGAGCGCGGGGAGGTCTCCGAGGCAGCGCTCGCCCGCGAGGCCATCTCGGCTTATCGCGACTTGCCCGAGGCGGGACGCGCCCTCTTCTTCGATTTGCTTGCTTCCGAGTTCTCGCCCGAACCGAGTGCACTGATGGCGGCATTCAACCGCTACCGCGAGGGTCCCACGCCCCAAAACCTGGTCGCCCTGCAGCACGCGGTCGAGCCGCCGCGGCAGGAGATGCTCCGTCGGATTAACACGGCGCCCGGCGCAACCGCTGCCCTCGTCGCCATGCGGAGCCACCTGCTCGAGGGCCTCAAGGCGCACCCGGAATGGCAAGTCATCGACGCCGATCTGAACCATCTCTTCACTTCGTGGTTCAACCGCGGTTTCCTGACGCTGCAGCGCATCGACTGGCGTACCTCCGCGATGGTGCTGGAGAAGCTCGCCCGGTATGAAGCGGTGCATGCCTTTTCAGGCTGGAGGGATCTGCACCGACGCCTTGAGGCGGACCGCCGCTGTTTTGCCTTTTTCCATCCGGCATTGCCGGACGAGCCGCTGATTTTCATCGAGGTCGCGCTGACCAAAGGCATCAGCAGCAAGGTGCGACCCCTGCTCGATCAGGCCTCCTCCGTGGCCGATCCGCAAGCGGCCGATACGGCGGTGTTCTACTCGATCACCAACTGCCAGGAAGGCCTGCGCGGGATCCACTTCGGTAACCTCCTTATCAAGCAGGTCGCGCAGCAGCTTGGGCAGGAGTTTCCGCGGCTGAAGAATTTCGCAACGCTCTCCCCCGTGCCCGGGTTTCGCGCCTGGCTGGGTACGGTCAGCAAGGAGCTTGGCGCGCTGGAGGGTGGCCGCGAGCTTTCCAACGCGCTGAGCCGGCTCGAGGAAGCGAACTGGTACAAGAACGAGCGGCTCGCCCCGCAAATGGAGAGCGCGCTCGTGCCCCTTTGCGCCTATTACCTGATTCATGCCAGGCACAATGGCGACGCGCTGGACCCGGTTGCGCGTTTCCATCTGGGCAACGGCGCCTCGCTCGAACGTATCAACTGGCTGGCCGACGCCTCGAAACGCGGCATGCAGCATTCGGCGGGGCTGATGGTGAATTACCTCTACCGCCTCGAGGACGTGGAGGAGAATCACGAGATCTACGTCAAAGAACACCGCGTGGCGGCTTCGCGCCAGGTGAGCAAACTTGCGCGGGACTGCCCGCTCTACGCGCGCGGGGTGAAGAAAACGGCCGAAGCCTAAATTCCGTGAATCGTGAAACGTGAAACGTGAATCGGAAAACTAAGAACATTTAACCGCAGATAAACGCAGATAAACGCGGATATTTCTTATCAAAGAGCAAAACACTAAGGACAAAACCGATTCGCCACAGATACAAGCGCGCCTTGTTGGCTCTGATCTAGTTCGTAGGGTTTTTGTTTTTTGAATATTATTTTGCTCTGCGTTTATCTGCGGTTAAATGTTAGGTTTTGAACGAACGTCGTTTCACGTTTCACGTTTCACGAAAGTTTTAAGGAAGAAAAACCCATGGAAATGAAGGGAGAGCAGTTGATCCCCCTGCCGCAGGATGCGACGTGGGCCGCTCTTAACGACCCCGCCGTCCTGAAGGATTGCATCCCCGGCTGCGAGAGCATCGAGAAAATAGCCGACGATGAGTACGAAATCCTGATGACGGCAAAGGTCGGCCCCGTGAACGCCAAGTTCAAGGGCCGGATGACCCTGCGCGACGTCGATCCGCCGCGTGCCTACACCCTGGTGTTCGAAGGCCAGGGCGGGGTGGCGGGTTTCGCCAAGGGCGAAGCGACCGTGATGCTCAGCCCCCAGGACGCCGGCACGAAGCTCGACTACACCGCGAAGGCCATGATCGGCGGCAAGCTCGCGCAAGTCGGCGCCCGCTTGATCGACGGCGTGGCCAAAAAGATCGCGCGGAAGTTTTTCGATGCATTCAATAAGCGCGCCAGCGCAAAATCGTGAACAACGATTGCCACGTCATTTAGCCGCAGATAAACGCAGATACACGCAGATATAACGAGAATCAAAAAGCCAATATTAGCCGCCGATGGACGCCGATACACGCCGATACACGCCGATAAGATCCTAATCAAACAGCGTTAACAGATCGGACCAACCGGTTTATCGTGATTTTCGCGAAAAACGTTCTAGACGTTGTTGGTCTGACCTTGTAACCCGTGTTGAGTTGTTGTTTTCATCGGCGTTCATCGGCGTTCATCGGCGGCTAAATAATCTTGGTTTTCCGATTCACGTTTCACGATTCACGTTTCACGTTTCACGAAAAAAAGAAGAGAGAGTCAGCATGCTAAGAATCTGGGGCCGCAAGAACTCCATCAACGTGCAGAAGGTCCTGTGGACCTGCGCCGAGCTCAAGCTCGAGTTCGAGCGGATCGACGCAGGTGGGCAGTTCGGGGTCAACGACACGCCCGAGTACCTGGCCATGAATCCCAATGGACGGGTCCCGACCATCAGCGACGACGGTTTCATTCTGTGGGAATCTCACGTTATCGTGCGCTACCTCGCGCGCATTCACGGCAAGGGCTCCCTTTGGCCCACCGATGACAAGGTCAACGCGGACGCCGATCGCTGGATGGAGTGGTACAGCACGACGCTTTGGCCCACCTTGCAGCCGCTGTTCTGGAACCTCGTGCGCACCCCGCCCGAGAAGCGCAACGCGAAGCTGATCGAGGATTCCCGCGTTAAGCTGATCGACTACTACAAGATGGTCGAGAACGCCCTGGCGGGCCGCCCCTACCTTGCTGGAAGCGCGTTCACCATGGGCGACATCCCAATGGGCGTCTCGCTGCATCGCTGGTTCCTCCTGCCGATCGAGCGGCCGGACTATCCGAAGCTCAAGGCCTATTACGATCGCCTGAGCGAGCGGCCCGGGTTCAAGCAGCACTGCTCAGCACCTCTCTCCTGAGGTCATCCGTTGCCGGTGACCAGGAATTGGTGATGATTACTGGTGATGAGAGATGGTGATGATTACTGGTGATATAAGAACTTGCAGGCGTTTTTCATCACCATTTCACATCACTATTTTCCATCACCATTAGTCATCACCACTCTCGTGCGACCGGCACTCGTTGAGGGCTAATTCTGGGAGCTAGGGATGGCAGAACAGAGGAGCTACCGCTACTACGAATTCGTAATGGCAGCCTTCGTCACCGTCCTGATCTGCTCCAACCTGATCGGGCCGGCGAAGATCGCGCAGATTCACGTCCCGGTCCTCGGCGCGCTCACTTTCGGCGCAGGCGTCCTGTTCTTCCCGATCTCGTACGTGTTCGGCGACGTCCTCACCGAGGTCTACGGCTATGCGCGGGCGCGCCGCGTGATCTGGGCGGGCTTTGCGGGACTTGGCTTTGCGTCGTTCATGGCCGTGGTGGTCGTCGCGTTAACGCCGGCGCCATTCTGGCCGCACCAGGCAGCCTACGAAATCGTCTTCGGCTCGACTTGGCGCATCGTGGCTGCCTCCATGATCGCCTACTTCTGCGGCGAGTTTGTCAATTCGTTCGTGCTGGCGAAGATGAAGATTCTGACGAGCGGCAAGTGGCTGTGGACGCGCACGATCGGTTCGACCATCGCCGGCGAGGCCGTGGACTCGGCCTTGTTCTATCCCCTCGCCTTCTATGGCAGCGGCCTCATCCCGGACGAGAAGCTGCCGCTCATCATGTTCGCCCAATTCGTCGGCAAGGTAGGCGTCGAAGTCCTGCTAACGCCAGTGACTTACAAGATCGTCGGGTTCCTGAAGCGCGCCGAGCGCGAGGATCACTACGATCGGAGGACGGACTTCAATCCTTTCACGCTAAAAGCGTGATTCGTGACTAGGCGACTAGGTAACTAAGAGCGCCTAACAGAGTAAATTCCCCTCCTGCCCGAGGAGGGGTGCCCGCGTAAGCGGGCGGGGTGGTGGGAGCAAGGAATGCCGAGGAAACCACCCCGTCTGCTTCGCATCCACCCCTCCTTGAAAAGGAGGGGAGCAATACCGGGTCAGTCCATTTGTTAGGGGATCTAAGTAACGTCCAGCATCACAGCTCTACTCCCAGTCACCTAGTAACCCAGTCACGTAGTCACTTAGTCACCAACGCTAGTCGCCGGCCGGCGACATCCTGAACTCCTGCACCGCAGCCGTCGTGCGCAGCGATTCCTGCAGCCGGCGCGCGTTGGCCGCGTCGCGCGTGCGGATCACCATCTTGTATTCGAAGAACCGCGCATCCACACTGTAAAAATAGCTCAGGTTGGCAACCGAGAACTTGTGATCCGCCAGGAATTTCCGGAACTCGTTCTCGGGCATGACTGCCTCGCGCGGGAAACGTACTTGGAGGTGAGCGTAGAACTCGCCGGGCACCTTGCTTTCGATCCAGCGGAAGACGCTGAGCGTCAGAATGGTCAGAACGGTGGTGACCACCAACGGAAAATAAAATCCGATGCCAGCGAGAATCCCAATCGCCGCGGTGATCCAGATCGACGCGGCCGTCGTGAGACCGCGCACCGTCAGCCCCTCCTTGAAGATCACCCCCGCGCCGAGAAAACCAATACCGGTCATGATCCCCTGCGCCATGCGGGTGGGATCCATCACCACGCGCCCGGCAAACGCATCCGGGTACCACTGACCCTGGTATATGGTGAGCAGCATGAGCGCACTCGAGGCCACGCACACCAGGGCGTGCGTGCGAAACCCTGCGGGCCGACCGTGAAAGCTGCGCTCGAATCCGATCACACCGCCCGCGGCCAGCGCGATCAGCAAATGCTCGAGGATGAGGTAGTTGTCCGCTGCCATCGCCTACGATGCAAAAGAGGTGATGAATATTGGTGATGGAAAAGGGTGATGCGAAATGGTGATGAAAAACACGAGAAACGCCGTAGATCACCAGTAATCATCACTATCTTTCATCACCAGTACCCATCACCATTTCAGGAGAGAAGTGGTCAGGGTGGTCGGATTCGAACCGACGACCTCGTGCGCCCAAGGCACGTGCGCTACCAGGCTGCGCTACACCCTGAATGAAATCCGCAAAGCGGATTTCATAATTGTACAGCAGGCACGACATCAAAGACCAAACGCCGCCTGAATCACGGCCCGGCGCATCCTTTTTGGTGTTGGACCCAGGGGCGAGAGAGGCTGAAGCCCGGGCGAAGATGGCGGGCGGCGAGCTGCGCGATGGGGGCAAGCCCGATACCTAGACAACTTGACGAACCTGCCTTGGACGAGGGGTCGCTTCCGACCCATTGCAGTCAACCAAGTAGGTGGGCAGAACCAGCAAACGAAAACCCCGCCGAAGCGGGGTCTGTGTGGTTGGCAGTAACGTTTACGCCAGCTAACTTTGAGTCAGCGCGGAGCGTTTTTCTGATCCCTCCCATCGCTCATCCTGCTTCGACGCAGTCCTAGTGTATGGGCCAATTGGTCGAGCCGAGAAGAGGGCTTCCGGACAATCCGGAGTTGCTCCAACTTAACGAACTTCCGCTCTCTTATTGTCTCCCAAGCAATGTCGTTCCGAAAACGATTAAAAATACCGCGCTGCATCTTTCCGCACCGTTCACATATTCTGCAATAAAATGCAGATCTATCGGAGATCTTGCTAATCCACTTATGTGCGAGTAGACAGCGCATGATCAATTTCTCTTCTTTGTCGCAAGAACAGTGACCTAGCTCAAACAAATCCCCGTGCCGCGGTGAACGTGGCGCAGAGAATCCATAGCAGCGCAAACGAAACCCCGCCGAAGCGGGGTCAGATATTCAAGACGGGCCAGGCCACCGCGTTCTATTGCCGGCGATACGCCAACGAAGCATCAGATCTGGCTGGACAGTGTACGCGCACGAACGAAGTCGAAGTCTTTAGCCGAAAAATCTTCGGGCAGTTGCCGTTTCGATTTCAGTTCAGCTTGCTTGTTCATCGCGGCGATTATTGCCGCCCTGCGAACCCAATCATTGCCTTTGGCCGATTCGAATGATTTGATGCGTGACATGTGACCCTCCCCAAGAGGACGCCCACTAAACCTCAATCAGCCTACCCCTCCCTAGTGCGTGGCTCCATGGGAGGCCCCGCCTAATTTCGATAGGAGGAATATCCCATAGACGACTGATATCGATGAAAATAAAGGTTGGGGAGACTATGCCAAGGGGATATTAGCGCTGGGGGGGGCGCGTCCCTAAC
>JAQBFV010000291.1:0-6834 GCA_032123035.1 Betaproteobacteria bacterium
CGTGATCGGTGAACGGTGAACAGTGAACGGTGTTCTAACGTATTAGTATTACGAGGCGGGTCTCGCCGTTTACCGTTTACCGTTTACCGCAGATGAAGGAGGGATCATGACCGGACCCGTGAACTTCCGTGCCGGCTTCCGCCCGGTGCGGCGCGACAAACTAATTCAGGAGCGTGTCCACGACACCTACAAGGCGCGGGGCAAGCTGCCCGAACCTACTGCCTGTCCGGATTGCGGCGCCGTGTATCACAAGGGCCGCTGGCAATGGCTGCCGCGGCCCGACGAGGCTCATGAGCAGCTGTGCCCCGCCTGCCATCGTATTCGCGATCACCTTCCGGCCGGCTACGTCACGTTGAGTGGTGGTTTCCTCGGCCAGCACCGCGACGAGATCCTGAATCTCGTGCGCCATCATGGCGAAAGAGAGAGAGCTGGACACCCGCTCGAGCGCATTATTGCGGTCGAGCCGTACGCCGGTGGCGTCGTTGTCACCACGACGGGCATTCATCTGGCGCGCTGCCTCGGCGGGGCTCTCGAGCACGCCTATCAGGGCTGCCTCGAGTTCCATTACAACGACGGCGAGAATCTGCTGCGCGTGGACTGGACGCGCGACGAGAAAACAGCGGATCGGAAGCGCTAGCGGCAGCTAGTGTGCTGTCCCGTAAACACCGCGCATAAGTCGGAGGCAAGAGCCAAGTGTGTCTGCCTCCTTTTTTGCATGGTCCGCATTGAAAGTCCCGCGAAATCGGTGCCAGACGCGAAGCAAACCACAGCCAGGTTGGACACCTGGCGAGGATTTGCGACAAAGTATGGCAGCGATTGTCGCGTGGACTTTCGCAGGTTGTTTGCGGGACAGCACACTAGACACGGCCGTCAGATCACTGCGCGCCGGAGTCGCGCGGGGGGATCATGCGGTTGAGCGCCAGGTGCTCGCGCAGTTCCGCGGCCGTAAGGTGCGAATAGTCTTTAGCCAGTTCCTTCAGCTCGACATCCCGATGCAGTGCCTTGTGCAGCGGTTCCCTCACGAGGCCCAGCAGCCGCGGCTCAGCGACCAGCACGACACTGCCATGACTCCATCCCCGCGTAAACTGCGCTACATGCTGCGCGATCTCCCGCGCGAAACGCCGTTCCAGCTCGACCCGGTGCTGGTCGCGGCGCGCATCGATGGGATGGGCGTCCCCGGCCTGCCGATCGTTCACGCATTCGCTCTTCGTGCTCGCGGGTGAATCCCCGCCGTGCGCCCGGTAGTCGGGGTTCACGAGACACTCACGCTCGACGAGATTCATCCGCTCCCGCGCCGCGCCATCCGCCACGGCGACAAGCAGCCGTGCCCGCGCCCCGTCGGTGACGACAATGCAGGCGTTAGCCATCTGCAACGGTCGGCTCCTCGGGCGCGCCAGTGCGGACGGCCCAACTCTCCGACTCGGCGCCGTGTCGCCTTCGCGCATATTCGCCCAGCTGCCGCCGGGCGGCGCGGAACGCCTCGCGCACCGCGACGTAGATATCCTCGTGGTGGTCGCGACTGACGACGATCTCGCTTTTCGGCAGGGTGATGTCGAGCCGCACCACGAACTGATTGCCGTGATTGTGACGCTGGTGCGGCACCTCCGCCACCACCCGACAGCCGATCAGCGCGGGGAAGATTTGCGCGAGCTTTTTGACCTTATCCCGTATGCGCGCTTCGAGTGCGTCCGAATGTGAAATACCGCGCAGGGTGATCTGGACCGAGTCAGCAATGATCATTTTTGCATCCCCTTGAGCTGTCTACCATCCACTTGAGTTTTCTTAGCGGCGCTTACTTGCGTGCCTGCGCCTCGTGCGCCCGCTCGCGCGTGACGATCTTCGCGAGCTCGGTCATCTCCTCGGCGAGCACCTCGAGCAGGTCGTCGATCGAAGCAATGCCAATCAACTGTCCCGCGCTGTCGACCACCGGAATCCTGCGCACGCCCTTGTAGCGCATGATTTCCATGGTCTCGAGCAGGCCTTCGCTCTCTGGCGCCGTCACGAGTTCGGTCGTCATGATGTCGCCTACCGTGATCGTCTCGGCATCGAGCCCCGGCGCGACGACTTCGACGACGATATCGCGATCCGTAACGATACCCAACGGCAGACGCTTGCCCCCGTTTATCTGCTCGACCACCACGATGCTCCCAACGTGATGCTCGCGCATCAACTTTGCCGTGGCTGATACTGTCGTATCCCGCGTGGTAAACACAACGTCCCGACTGCAAATCCCGCCTATGTTGGCCATGGCCGCCTTCCTTTCTGCGTTGCCGCGCCTGTCCCTCAGCTGTCGTACTCGTCAGCCGCGAACACCGCGTCGTGCACCGACACAAAATCCCTGATGATCCGTTCGTACTCGACCCGGTCGTCGAGGCGATCGGAAAACATCTCGAATGCATACGGCTCCGCCTTCGCCATCGGCCGCGTAGCTACTTGGCCCAGTCTGGCCCGATACCGGTTGCGCTTGCTCGGACGCCCGCGTCTGGCCGGATGGTGCGTCTCGACTCTCATGGCTATCTCCGGTTGGCCTTCAAGGTCCATGATAGGTCGAGCAAGGACGGTTTCTTTGACCTAGATCAACAGACAAAGCGGCATGAGATAAGCAGGAAAATAGCTGGCCCGAATTTGACTTGCGTCAATGATCCGGTCTTCAACCCTTAATGCAGACCTTTGGCCGCAGGAACGCAACGCGGCGCGCAAACCCGGCGGCCTCGTTGACCCAGATCAACGAGGCCGCTATGTTGGTGAGATGTAATGGCTTATCGGCAGATTTTCCCGTGCCTTGCGACCGTCGCAGAACGACACCATGAAGCCGACCGAGCCCGAGCGGCAGGACAGCGCGGCGTTTCTCCCCGCTGCCCTTCTGCATCCGGAATGTTATCCGCACCCGGTGCGGGAACCACGATTGCTCGAGACCCACATTTCCTGGGTGCTCCTGACGGGCGACTACGCGTACAAGATCAAGAAGCCCGTCAATCTTGGCTTCCTCGATTTCTCGACGCTCGGGATGCGTGGTCACTACTGCGAGGAGGAACTGCGCCTCAACCGGCGGCTTGCGCCCGAACTCTATCTCGCGGTAGTCCCGGTTCGCGGCACCACCGCGGCGCCGCACATCGGGGGTGAGGGCCCCCTCCTCGACTATGCGGTAAAGATGCGCGAGTTTCCCCAGGACGCGCTCGCCTCGCGGCTGCTCGAGCGCGACCAGTTCGGCGCCAGGGAAGTCGATGCGCTCGCCGCCGTGATCGCGGATTTTCACGCCGCCGCGGCGCCGGCAAGAGCCGCCGACCGGTTCGGCGCGCCCGAGACCCTGTACGCGGTAGCGCTGCAAAACTTCGAGCAGATCCTGCCGCGTCTGCGACTCGCCCGCGATAAGGAAGCCGTCCAGCTTCTGCGCGAATGGACCGAGCGAGAGTTTCGGGCCCGGCACGACGAGTTCGCGGTGCGTAAGCGCGCGGGCCACGTGCGCGAATGCCACGGGGACCTCCATCTTGGCAATATCGTGGTGAGCGATGGCCGTCCGGTTCCCTTCGATTGCATCGAGTTCAATGACGAGTTTCGTTGGATCGACGTCGTGAGCGAAGTCGCGTTCGTCGTGATGGACCTTCATGATCGCGGCCGGCCGGACCTCGGGTGGCGCTTCCTCAACCGTTATCTGGAGGCAAGCGGCGACTATGACGGCCTGGCGGTGCTGCGCTTCTATCTGGTTTACCGTGCGCTGGTGCGGGCCAAGGTGCATCTCATCCGCTCGCAGCAGCCGGGGCTGCTGGCCAGCGACAAGTCGCGCCTCAAGATCGCATTTCACGGCTATCTGCGGCTCGCCTCGCGGCTATCCGCAGCGGGGGCCCTTTCTCTCCTTATCACGCATGGAGTGTCGGGCTCGGGAAAAACCACCGCAACGCAGTCGCTCATCGAGCTGCTCGGGGCGGTGCGGGTGCGCTCGGATGTGGAGCGCAAGCGCTTGCGCGGAATGGGACCGCTCGAGCGCAGCAGCTCGGGGCATGATGCGGGCATCTATACGGCGGCGGCGACCGCAGCCACATACGAGCGTCTGGTAGCCGTAGCGGAGCGCACGATCAGCGCCGGCTACCCCGCCGTGGTGGACGCGGCATTCCTTAAGCGGGCCGAACGCGAGCGCTTCCGTGAGCTCGCGCACCGGCATGCGGTCCCCTTCGTCGTGCTCGATTTCGATGCGCCGGAAAAAGTGCTGCGCGAACGCGTCGCCCAGCGAGCAGCGACTGGATCGGACGCGTCGGAGGCTGGTCTGTCAGTGCTCGAGCGTCAGATCGCGTTTCGCGAGCCGCTGGTTCCTGAAGAGCGTCTCGCCGCGATCAGCGTGGACACACGCGGGCCGGACCAGACGCCAGCATGGCGCGCCCTGCTGCGCCGGCTCAGCCGTTCGCAGCACACCTAGGGCGTGTCTCACAATCTAAGAAACACAAAGGAAATTAGGAATTCCGGAGCCCTGCGAGCGAGCCCCGAGCCCGCGTGGGGCTCTCAGCGTATCGAGGTCAGCCGGGGCTGACGCTGCGGCGATGCGCCATGTGGGTCCCCATCGCCGTGAGGTCCTCGTTGGAAAGCAACATCTCCGCCAGCGGATACACTGCCGCTTCTTCCATGAGGATGTGGGTCCGATAGAGCTTGACGAATCGGTCGACCGCCAGCGCATCGAGCGACTTGCGATCTCCGGCCGCGAGCTCCTGCAGTGTCGCGCGCAGTTCCGTCCACGCGCGCTGCAGGACCCGGTGCTCGTTGGTGATATCGGCCACCATATTGGTCAGTGAGGAACCGCGCCCATTGGTCGCCGACGCCACCATGCGAGGCAGGAGGTCCTGCTCCTCGTCTTCCCTGTGATGGTAAGTAACCACGTCCAGCTTCCGAATGACCTGCGCCGAGGTCTCACGAGCTGCGCTGTCGCATCCCCGCTCTTTGAGATTGGAAATCAGGTGTCTCAACGCATCGCACTCGCGCTGGATGCGCTGATGGCCCGCGCGCAGAAGCTCCAGCGGGTGCGTGATATCAAAGGTGGCGTTACAGGCGGGAGTCACGGTTTGGATCATAGGCGAAAGTCGGTTCCCCGGTGAGGCAGCATGTCACGAAATCTGTCGCCTGTTGGCGACAACTACAGTCCGAAGCGAAAAATGTCCCGTCGCCGTGACAAAAATCACCCGGAATCGTCGGGAGGCGTCCCGATACAAGCAGGCGCAACGAGCGAATCACCACGAGCACAATTCTCAGGCGGTAATACTTTTAGCAGATTGCAGAGAGGTAAAACATGACTTGGGTCAAGCCGTTCGCGTACGGAATTTTTTCACGCTCGCTCGCAGCTACCGGAAGGCACCTTGGGCCCGAAACCCTTTACCCCGCCCACGGCAGGGCACTCTGCGTCAACGCCACGGCGACGATGTAGAAAAAAGCAAGCTGGGCCGCGGCCCAGGCAGCAATGCGCGCCCGCATCGACCTCCCGTAACGCAGAGCAATCATGCCAAGACCGATGTAGACCACGAGCGCGATCACTTTGGCCGTGAGCCACGGCTCGATGAAGGGGTAATGCCGCGACATCGCGGACAGCGCGATTGCGCTGCCGAGCAGCACTGTATCGACGACGTGCGGCACGATCCGCACCCAGCGCGCCTGGAGCAACGGCGCCGCGCGGATCATCAGTACGCCGCGCGCTAAGAAGCCGGCATAAGACAGGGCGACGCAGCTTACGTGAAGGGTTTTGACGACCGTATAATCCATGGGCCTGGAGCGGGACGCGAGGCAGCCTGCTTACCAGCGAGTGCCCAAGTGCCGGATTCTAGCGAACCGCGAGCAATCGCGGGCGCATTGGATCCGGCTCACGGAAAGTGACCACGGAAATGGCGGCAAATTCGCCCATCGGTTCGGCCGCTCGGCGGTGTCTCGTAACAAACCCCGATTCCGCCCCATAATACGGCCTTTTGCCGAGAGGAGTGACCGGCGCTGACCGGCTCGCATCGTGTCGCAACCGCAGATCAAAATCCGGTCGTTTCTCTCGAACCTGCCGCTGTTCCGGGAATTGGGCCCGCAGGAGATCGAGCGGATTGCCGCCGGTTCGCGCACGCTCCATGCGGCCCGCGGCGAGACGCTGTTCCGCAAGGGTGATCGGGTTGACGGCTTCCACACGATCGTGTTCGGCCAGATCAAGCTTGCGTTTACGGCGCCCAATGGTGGCGAGAAGGTCGTCGAGTTGCTGGGTCCAAACCAGACCTTTGGCGAAGCGGTCATGTTCATGGAACGGCCGTATCCCGTATTTGCGCAGGCGATTGCGGACTCGCTGCTGTTGCATGTCTCGAAGTCTGTCGTCTTTGAAGAGATCGAGCGCGATCCGAAATTCGCGCGAAAAATGATCGGCGGGCTGAGCCGCCGCCTGCACGGCCTGGTGACGGACCTCGAGGCCTACACGTTGCACTCCGGCACGCAGCGAGTGCTAGGCTACCTGCTGCGAGGCATGCCCGAAGGCGAGCCCGAGAGCGAACCGGTGGAAATTTCGCTCTCCACGAGCAAGAGCATCCTCGCTTCGCGCCTGAATCTCACGCCAGAACACTTTTCCAGGATCTTGCACGATCTCACCGAGGCCGGCTTGATTCGGGTCGAGGGGCGCAGCGTCACGATCCTCGACCCGGAAGCGCTGCGCCGCTACGAAGGTTAAGAGTGCCCGACAAAACCGCAAGTATTAGCCGCAGATAAACGCCTCGGGGTCTACCGGTCAATGCAACACCTCCTTTATTACAGGCAGGGGTTTGAAGCTTAAGGACTTCCTGCGACCTGGCTTAACAACAATCCGATGTTGTACGAGCACGACTGAGAGTGACC
>JAQBFV010000292.1:0-8238 GCA_032123035.1 Betaproteobacteria bacterium
CCCCCAGGTAGACGCCGATACCGAAACGCGAATAGCCGCGGCGCGAATAGCCGCGGCGCGCATATCCGAAATTCGAACCGCGCTGCTGCGCATGTCCGAAATGCGAACCGCGCTGCTGCACATGTCCGCCGCGCCCCGCTAGCGCCGAACCGCTCGTCGCGGCTCCCAGCAGAATTACACTGAAAATTGCCAGCACTTTTATCGCTTTCATGATCGTACTCCCGTGCCAATGAATGCGATAAGTCTAACAAAGAGGCGGCGATATTTCGGTAACCAGTTGTATCTAAGTTGTATCAATTTATTACAAGGACACTGCCTGAAATTTGCGACCTGAGCGGGCCAATGGGCACCACGTCGAGCGAAAGAAAGCCAGCCTGGCACAGAATCACCAATCTGATCAAAAAAACACGGCAATCCTTATTTTCTAATCACAGACACCGCGAAAAAGAACAAGGGCGTGCACGATGCAAGCCCTTAGAATGTTTGGCGCGCCAGACAGGAGGAATCTGGGCACTGGGTTTAGGTGGTTCCGGTTACCTTAATGACCGCTCTTGGCCGAAAGCAGACCTCCGCTAACGTCCGCTTTCGACCCGAAACGGACATTAACGCCCCGGGCCCGCTTCCGAGCGTCGGTTGCCTGCGGCGGTTAGGCGCCAGTGCCGGAGCATCACTGTGGCATTCGGCGAGTCTTGTAACCCGTAATCATCGCGTTGATGAGATTCTCCCTGTGTATCGCGCTTGCGATAAGGGCGCCTACCACGTGCAGGAACACGAGAAAGAGGGTGAGATCCGAAAAAGCTTCGTGGATCTCCTCCCAGACTTCTTCTCCTTCCGCCTTGTCCTTCTTTTTCCCGCGCTCGCTTCGGTGCTCTTTCTCGTCGTCGTTTGCCATCGCCGATGAAATGAGCCGGGTCTCGACCTGCGCGAGCGGCCCGTGGCCCTGCTTGCCATATACCTCCAGGCCGCTCCAGCACGCGCCGATCAAGCTCAGCAACAGTGCAACAATCATCCAGCCGCCGATCGGATTGTGACCGAGGTAGTGAAGTGGCTTAAACGCGATAACGGACTTGACGTATCGCAAGGTCACCGCGGAGCCATAGATGAAATCTGTGAATCTGGCGTGCTTCGTCCCGACGAGCCCCCACGCGATGCGAAATGCCACGAGCGCCAACACTCCATATCCAGCGTAGACATGAAGCACGCTTTCGTCATCTCCACTGAAATATGCAACGAAGAACATGACGACCAACGACCAATGAAAAACTCGTACCGCAATATCCCATACTTTGATCCTCGCTTTCTCAGCCATGGCAATTTTCCCTGGTCAGCCTAACCGTGATTAGAGAGACCGGTGCGTCTCTCCATCTGCGATTAAAACAACCCTCGAAGTACGGTAGACCTATACGCGCTGACCGTTTTTGACCCACGTCAAAGTCGTAAGCAGACATTCTCAAACAAAACAGACCCGCACCGAAATAGGGCCTGTACCGGGTCAAAACGCTACGGTCTGGAAGCGGGAACTACCGGTTTGTTCGTTTGTCGTCGGGAAGACACGCGAACGTCCGCTTCTGGCCGAAAGCGGTCATTGACCGAGCGGGTTAAATGGCGTCAGTGCAACTTTTCTTCTCCTCGTCAGCGCACCGGCCGCAACAAAATTACACTGACGCCGTTTTACCTCTTTAAATGGTGTCTGACGCCATTTATTGTGTCTGACCCCATTTATTCCGGAAGGCGTGCCATTCGATGCTGTTGCGCGCTCAGGCCCTGTAGAACGCCGCCGGATTATCTAGGGGGTAGCAGTTCACGTCACGCTTTCGCTGTATTCTTCGCTTATGTGTCTAAAGATTGTCCTAAGCCGCATTCAACCCATGCGGCGCTTATTGATCGCGATTGGACTGCTCCTCTCCCCGCCACTCGCCGGGCAGCCAATCGCAGTGCCCGACGACGTGCGTGCGGAAACGCGACGTGAATTTAGGGCCGCATACGAGGCTGCTGCGTCGGAGACGGCCACGGCCGTTTCCACCGATAGTCTCGCCCTGCAAGCCTATGTGCTTTATCCCTATCTTCAGGCCGCACGCATCGAGCACGCAATTGCCCGGACTGGGAATTCATGGAGCACACTCGACGAACACGCGCAGCAGTTTCTAAGCGCTCACGGCGCGGAGCCGGTCGCACGCGGTTTGCGCCGCGCATGGCTTACGAGCCTGAGCCGGCGCGCGCAATGGCAAGCGTTTCTCGATCACTACGACGCTGCGGCGGAAACCGTGGCGCTCGAATGCCAATTTTTCAACGCGCGGATTGCGCGCGGGGACATTGCTGGTCTACCGCCGGCGATCATCCAGCGTTGGCTCTCACCACATCGACTGCCCGGTGAATGCGAGCCGGCATTTCAGTGGTTGCGCGCCGAAGGTTCGTTGAGCGATGAGCTGATCGTGCGGCGGGCAACGCTGCTGCTCGACAGTGGGCAGACGGCTTTCGCGCGTGTGATTTCGCGGCAGCTTCCGGCGGACGTTGCCGCACCGTTGTTGGCGCGGGCCGAGTTGTTCGAGAATCCCGCGGGCACGATCGACGCGTGGCTTGCGAGCCCTGTAGGCAACATGGACTATGACGCCATTCTCGACGGCTGGGCGAGGCTGGCGCGCAAGGATCCGGGCGCGGCACTGAAGCGCTTCGCGCCGCTGGCCGCCCGCGCACCGGACGCAGAACGCGCGAGTCGCTTGGCCTTGGCGCTCTCCCTCGGGCTCGCCTGGGACCGCAGGTTCGAAGCGCTCGAATACTTCGCTCGCGTCGCGCCTGCGCAGCTCGACGATTATGCGCTCGAGTGGCTCGCACGGGCGGCGCTGTGGGTCGGCGACTGGGATCGCGCGGACGGCGCAATCACGGCGATGTCACCACAAAAACAGGGCGAGTCGGCTTGGCGCTATTGGGCGGCACGCGTGGCTTATCAACGCGAGGATCGCGCTTTAGCGCGCGGGTTATACACGTCGCTGCTCGCCGACGACAACTACTATTCGGCGATGGCGGCGGCGCAGCTCGGCGATCCCCTGGAACCGCACACGGAGCGGCTGCCGCTCGATGCTGACAAAGTCGAAGAAATTTCGAACGCAAGCCCGTTTGTGCGGGCACGCGAGCTGCAACTTGCAGGCATGCGCAGGCTAGCGACGCTCGAGTGGCGTCACGGTTACGAGGCACTCGTCGCTGAGCTGCAGCCGCAGGCGATTCACGTGGCAGCCATGTGGGAGTTATACGACGTAGCCGTCGCGACGGCAACGAGTCATGGCGTGTTCAACGACTACGAGCTCTTGTATCCACGCCCGTATGCAAATGAAGTCGCAGCCGCCACGGCGCTCACGGAAATCGATCGCGCTTTGCTGTATGGCGTGCTAAGGCAGGAAAGCTTATTTCGGGCCGACGCGGTGTCAGCGGCCGACGCGTTGGGAGTCGCTCAACTACAGCCCGCGACGGCGCGCCGCGCCGCTCGCCGCTGGGACTTGCCGACTCCGAAGCGTGCGGATCTGTTCGATCCCGCCGTCAACATCCTGTTGGGTGCGGTTCGCCTGACCGATGTGCTCGAGGAGTTTGATGGGCAGCTGCCGGTCGCGCTAGCAGGCTACAATGCCGGCGAAAACGCCGCGCGGCGCTGGCTTCCGAATCGGGTGATCGATAGCGACATCTGGATCGAGAACATCCCTTACAACGAAACGCGCGCGTATGTCCGCCGGGTGATGTGGCACAGTCTCGTCTTCAAATGGTTGGAAACAGGTCGCCCGCAGAACACCCGATCGTGGCTCACAAAGATCAGTTCGCAGGAAAGCGAGTTTCGGCCCGAAAAAGTTGCGGCAGGCACGCCACTCCCTCAGGAGTAGTTTCCGATAGCTAACGTTGACGGTTGACGAGCACAATTCCGCTAAGCAGACCGGCGTTTAGGGTAACTACCACTTGTCAGGCGGCTGAATACCATGACTCACACGGTTGCGGGAGCGTGCCACTGCAAAAACCTGTCGTTTGAGCTTTTGACACGAACGCCGCTCAAAGACATTCGGGCGCGGGCCTGTGACTGCAGTTTCTGTCGAATACATGCCGCGATGAACTGGTCCGATCCACAGGGATCAGTCACGATTCGAATTGCGGATGAGCAGTACTTACAAAAGTATCGCTTTGCACTCCGGACAGCAGATTTCTATATATGTCGCGTGTGCGGAAGTTATCTTGGTGCAGTACTTTCAGATGATGAGGGTACGTGGTCGACGGTTAATCTGCGACTAAGTAGGCTTACGGTGGACGAAGAGCCTGCGAGCTATGGTACTGAGGACACGATCGATCGAGTAACGAGGCGCAAACGTATTTGGACACCAACGACAATCGTTACTGGCGCCTAACAACGCTCCGCAGACGGATAAAGGCAACCTGTCATGCCCTTTGCAAAAGTCTCGCCAGCTTGCCTTTGCCGCTGAGAATCGTCGTTAAACGACACCTGGGGTGGTAACCAGATTGTCGACAGAGCAGGAAATCTAAACCTTCCCCATGAAGTAGAAGGAACGCTAGAAATGCAGAAGGCCTGCGTTTCCGCAGGCCTTCTGCTTGACATTGGCGCGCCCGGCAGAATTTTGAACCCACGACCCCCTGGTTCGTAGTGGGATTCAGGTTATTAGCGGTTAATTAAATCAGTAGCTTGCGACGCTTGCCGATTCGATTCTCAGCCTGTTTCAGCCACAGTTTAACCACACCCAGTCACAATTAAGACACAACGCGCCCTCCGTATCTTGAACGATGCTGGATTGAAACTCCGTCTATCCGATGCAGCTGAACCTGGTGTCGTTTGCGCGATGTCCGCTTTCGACCCGTTGCAGACGTCCGCGACACAAACGAAAACTCGTTGAAACTGGGTCTGTGTATTGGTTGACGCAATTCGGAACAGCGCTGTATTGTCCATCACCACGAACGAACACTTGGGAGGAGCAGTCATGGCGGACATGCGTGCGTTGTACATATCGGTTGCGGCCATGTCGATCATCGTTGCCAGCGCAACTTGCGCCGCGGACACGGCGGCGAGCGAGAAACAGATCGAGCGTGGCCGCTACATGATCGTCACCGGCCATTGCAATAACTGTCATACCATTGGCTATGCAGCCAAGGAAGGCAAAGTCTCCGAGAAGGAATGGCTGCTCGGCAGTGGACCGCTCGGCTATCGCGGGCCATGGGGGACGACCTACGCGTCCAACCTTCGCCTGACGCTTAAGGACATGAGCGAAGAGCAGTGGGTCAAGTATGCGAAGGCTTTCCGCACGCGTGGCCCGATGCCGTTCTGGAGCGTCAACGAGACCTCGGACCCGGACCTGCGCGCGATGTATCAGTTCATCAAGCAGCTTGGCCCAGTGGGCGCGCCAGCGCGGGCGTTCGTGCCATCAAGCAAGGAGCCGAAACCGCCGTATGTAACTTGGCCGATGCCGCCCAAACAATAGTGGCGCCGTGCAGCGCAAGCAACGCGTTACTCTGTGCGCGTACACTTATATATCTTCCGGCCTTCGCTAAAACGATTACACGCGAATGTCCGCTCCTGGCCGATAGCGGACCTTCGCGAACGGCAGCTTCCGACCCGTACCGGCCCCTCAAGGAATCGATCGGATAGCCAGCTCTGGATTGCAACGCGAGAACAATAAAGCAAAGCCCTGACCCCACCGCCACTGCGCTGCGCTCGATCTCCCGGTCTCCGCCCATTGAGGTGGGCTACCGCGACCCCGTTCCGCTGATCGCCCCCCACAGCTTGGCCGGAGTGAGCGGCATCTCGAGACTCTTCACGCCAAGCGGCCGCAGCGCGTCGAGCACCGCGCCGACCAGCACCGGGATCGAGGCCGTGCAACCCGATTCGCCGACACCCTTCACCCCGAGCGGGCTCACCTTGCTCGGTGTCGGGTGCTCCTCGCAGCGCAGCTCCGGGATCAGGCCCGCGCGTGGCATGTAGTAGTCCATGAAGCTCCCCGTGAGCGGCTGCCCCGTCTGCGGGTCGTAGATCATCTTCTCGCCGAACACCTGCCCCGCGCCCTGGGCCACGCCGCCGTGGAGCTGCCCCTCGACGATCGCGTGGTTGATGACGGTGCCGATGTCGTCCACTGCGCAGTAGGACACGATTTCCGTCGCACCGGTGTCGGGATCGACCTCGACCTCGGCGATATGGCAGCCGTTCGGCCACGTGTGCCCAAAGTTGCCGTCCGCCTTGAAGGTCAGGGTCCTCGCCTTCGCAAGATCCGCGAGCTTCACGACGCGATTGGACGCGCCGGTGGTGAATTCGCCGCGCCCGTAGGCGACCTGCGATGGCTCGACGCCGAGCTCGAGTGCGGCGAGTGCCTTCCCTTCCCCGATCAGCTTGAGCGCCGCCAGGTGACAGACGCTGCCCGCACCGACGGTGCTGCGCGATCCGCCGGTGCCGTTGCCCTTCAGCTTCGTGCCGGGCGCGCATTCCACGATCTTCACTTGTCCGGGCGCGATCTCCAGCGCTTTCGCGACGATCTGCGCGTACGTCGTCTCGTGGCTCTGGCCCTGCGACTTGGCGACCGTGAACGCGGTGACCGTGCCGCCCGCGTCGAGCTGGATCTCGACCTCGTCCACGGGTGCGTTGCCGAGTCCGGTGTTCTCGATGACGGTCGAGATGCCGATGCCCCTGAGCTTCCCTGCCGCCTTCGATTTCGCGCGGCGGTCCGCGAAGCCCTTCCAGTCGGCAAACTTCAGCGCCTTTTCCAGCATGCCGGGCAGGTCGGCTTTCTCGTAGACGCCGCCGTAGACGCCGGCGGTCGGCGACGAATACGGGAACGCGGACGGCGGAATGAAGTTGCGACGCCGCAGCTCGGCCGGGTCCATGCCGATCTCCGCCGCGGCCTGGTTGACGAGGCTCTCTACGGCGTATGCGACGTCCGGACGGCCGGCCCCGCGGTAGGAGGCCAGCGGCGTCGTGTTCGTGAGCGGAATGCGGTAGGTCCCGTAGAGCGCCGGTATCAGGTAGACGCCGGTCATACAGTTGGTGGTGTTGCGCACGTGCCCCTGCGCGCCGGGCGAGAGATACGCGCCCAGGTCGACGATCCAGTCAATGCGCATCGCCAGGAACTTCCCGTCGCGGTCGAGCGCGAGCTGCCCGTGGGCGATCATGTTGCGGCCGTGCGCGTCGCTCAAGAAGCCCTCGCTGCGTTTGCAGACCCACTTGACGGGCGCGCCCAGCGACTTCGCGGCGATCATAAGCGCGATGTATTCCGGGTAGGCGCCCGAGCGCTGGCCGAAGCCGCCGCCAACGTCGCGCACCTCGATGACGAGCTTGTCCTGCGGAACCTTCGTGTAGTTCGAGATCTGGTTGCGCAGCGTGGTGACGCCCTGCATCGGGGAGTGGATGCGGTAGGTTTCCGTCGCCGCGTCGTAGGCGACGAGGCACGCCCGCGGCTCCATGGGATTCGGGGCGACGCGCGTCGACACGATCTTCGCGCGCGTCACGTGCGCGGCGGCGGCAAAGGCCGCCTCGACCGCATGCTGATCGCCGATCTCGGCTTCCCACGCGAGATTGCCCGGGATCTCGTCGGCGAGCAGCGGCGCGCCCTCGGCGAGCGCGGCTTCCGGATCGGTGACGCATTTCAGCTCGCGATACTCGACCTCCACCAGCTCGGCAGCGTCCTCTGCGGCGCCGGCACTGTCGGCAACGACCAGCGCGACGGCCTCTCCGACGAAACGGACCCGCTTGTGCGCGAGCACCGGGCGCTCCGGCGAGCGCGCCTTCATGCCGTTCTTACCGACGAAGCCCATGGTGTGCGGGGCCTTGACGTAGCCGGCACGGACCGCATCCTCGCCGGTGAAAACGGCCTTTACGCCGGTGAAGGAGACGGCCTTCTTCGTGTCGACCGAGACGATCTCCGCATGCGCCCGGTCGCTGCGCACGAACACGGCGTGAAGCTGCCCGGGCAGATTCCAATCGGCGGCGTACTTGCCGGCGCCCGTGATGAGGCGTGCGTCCTCTACGCGGCGGCCGTCGTGATGGTGATGGGCTTCGTTACTCATAGCTGGTCCCGTTCCTCGTCAGCGAAACCGGATTCTCGGCAGTTTCGGGCATATGGACCCGACCACTATTCATGGTCGCATACATTGGGGGGCAGCATACACCGGGTGGCAAGGGCGAGCCTGGCAGGAAAATAGGATCAGACTCGATTTTCCGTGTGACCGGCCTTTGGCGGGCGCCCGCATTGCAGCGGCGCGGAACGGCGC
>JAQBFV010000293.1:0-4543 GCA_032123035.1 Betaproteobacteria bacterium
AGGATGAAGGATGAAGGATGGAGGAACACACCGCCACTCCGCGCGGTTGCTCACCTTCCGCCTTCTGCCTTCTGCCTTCATCCTTGCTCTTTGTAGGGATCGGGAAAGCCGAGGCTGGTGACGACGCGCGTTTCCCGGCGCTCCATCCTGCGCGCCTGCCATTTGGTCGCGTGGTCGTAGCCCTGGAGATGGAGCATCCCGTGCACCACGAGGTGCGCGTAATGCGCCGCCCCGCTTTTGCGCTGGGCCCGCGCCTCGCGGGCGATCACGGGCGCGCACAGCGCGAGGTCGCCTTCCAGGCGCGGCGCGCCTCCCAGCGTGAAGCTCAGCACATTGGTCGGAAGGTCCTTGCCGCGAAAGCGGCGGTTGAGCGCGCGGCCTTCCCGGCTACCGATGATGCGCACGGTGATCCGCGCGTCCCGCTCGAGCGCCGCGCGAGCCCAACGCCGGAATTGCGCCCGGGTCGGCAGATGGGGTGTCTTGACCGCGTATTGCACAGTGAGCCCGAGTCTAGGACTCTTGCGTACGCCGCTTCGGCGAGTGCTGCTCGTAGGCATTGACAATACGCTGCACCAGCGGATGGCGCACGACGTCCTCGGAAGTGAAGTGGCTGAAAGCGATACCGCGCACGTTTTTGAGCACTTGCTGGGCCTCGATGAGGCCGCTTTTTTGCCCGCGCGCGAGATCGATCTGGGTGATATCGCCGTTGACCACCGCCTTGCTGCCAAACCCGATGCGGGTGAGGAACATCTTCATCTGCTCGGGGGTCGTGTTCTGGGCCTCGTCGAGAATGACGAAGGCGTGGTTGAGAGTGCGGCCGCGCATGTACGCGAGCGGCGCGATCTCGATCGCGCCCCGGTCGAACACCTTCGCAACCTTGTCGTATCCCATCAAGTCGTATAGCGAGTCATAGAGCGGCCGCAGGTAGGGGTCGACCTTGGCCGCCATGTCGCCGGGGAGAAAACCCAGGCGCTCGCCCGCTTCCACGGCGGGACGCACCAGGATGATGCGCTTGACTGCGTCGCGCTCGAGCGCATCGACCGCGCAGGCGACCGCCAGATAAGTCTTGCCGGTGCCGGCGGGTCCGATGCTGAAAGTGAGGTCATGTCCCAGGATGTGCTTGAGGTATTGCACCTGGCGCGGGGTACGCCCATGCAAGTCGTGTCGCCGCGTGATGAGCGAAGGACTCTCGTCGTCGGCCTTTGCCTCGCGCGGGCTGACTGCCTCAATCAGGCCGAGCTGAACATCTTCCAGCGTCAGGGTGGTCTGGGCCTGCGAGTAGAAGTTTTGCAGCACCTGCGCGGCGATCCGGGTCTGGTCGGGCTTTCCGCTCAGCGCAAATCGCTCGCCACGGCGGGCAATGCTCACGTCCAGCGCCGTTTCGATCTGGTGCAGGTTTTCATCCAGCGCGCCGCACAAGTTTGCGAGGCGCTGATTGTCGACCGGCGCAAAAACGATTTCGACGGGCTTCAATGGGGTGCGGGCCGCAACTCGCCGCGCAACGAATGGGCCATAGCGCCGGTAATCATGATATCCGCGAACCGCCCCATGAGGTCAGGCGGTCCCGGAAAGTTGACGACACGATTGTTCGACGTGCGCCCGGCGAGCTCCGTGGCGTCTCTTTTCGCCGTGCCTTCCACCAGCACGTGCTGGCGCGTGCCAACCATGTGGCCGCTGATGGCCCGCGACTGCTCCTCGATCCTTGCCTGCAGCCGGTGGAGGCGCGCGAGCCTCACGTGTTGCGGCGTGTCATCGGGCAGATCGGCGGCGGGTGTCCCCGGCCGGCGGCTGTAGACGAAGCTGAAGCTGGCGTCGAAGCCCACCTCGTCAATGAGCCGCAGGGTTGCCTCGAAATCGGCTGGCGTTTCGCCGGGGAACCCGACGATGAAGTCCGAGGAAATCGAAATGTCCGGGCGGACCGCGCGCAACCGGTGCACGATCGATTTGTACTCGAGCACCGTATAGCCGCGCTTCATGGCCGCCAGCACGTGGTCGGAGCCCGCCTGCACCGGCAAATGGACGTGATTCGCAAGCTGCGGGATCCGGGCGTGTGCATCGACGAGGCGTTGCGTGAACTCCTTCGGGTGCGAAGTCGTGTAGCGAATGCGCTCAATCCCGGGAATCGCCCCGACGTACTCGAGCAGCGCCGCTAAGTCGGCGTCATCGCCCTCAGGCAGGCGTCCGCGGTAGGCATTCACGTTCTGTCCTAGCAGCGTTACCTCCTTCACGCCCTGGCAGGCGAGTTCCGCAACCTCGGTGAGCACGTCTTCGAACGGGCGCGAAACCTCCTCGCCGCGCGTATAGGGAACCACACAAAAAGTGCAGTACTTGCTGCAACCCTCCATGATCGACACGAACGCGCTCGCACCCTCGGTGCGGGCCGGCGGCAGCCGGTCAAACTTCTCGATTTCGGGGAACGATACATCGACCTGCGGCGTGCCGGTCGCGCGTCTCGCGTCGATCATTTCGGGGAGCCGGTGCAGCGTCTGCGGGCCGAAGACGAGGTCGACGTAAGGGGCGCGCCCGACGATGGCAGCGCCCTCCTGGCTCGCGACACATCCGCCGACGCCGATGAGCACCGCGGGATTGGCGCGCTTGTAGTGCTTGACGCGCCCCAGATCGGCGAACACCTTCTCCTGCGCCTTTTCGCGCACCGAGCAGGTGTTGAACAGGATCACGTCAGCGGCAGCGGGATCGTCGGTGGGCTCCAGGCCTTGCGCGGCGCGCAGTACGTCGGCCATCTTGCCCGAGTCGTACTCGTTCATCTGGCAGCCAAACGTCTTGATGTAGACTTTCTGGGACACCGCTTCGGGAACAGCGCTCAGCGCTTGAGAGTGCGCTCGAGGCGCTCGAATTCCTCGGGGCGCAGCAGGTAGACGCGGGCGATCTCGCCCCTGCGATCCTCGACGAACAACACGGGCGAGTATTCCGGGAGTTGGTTATGCAGAATCGAGCGGTTCTGGCGGTCGTAGATCAGCCCGCCCGGCGCGAGCCGCACGACTTTGTTGTTGATCTGCAGAAGCGGGAACGGTTGTTGATGGCCGACCAGCTCGCCCAGCTTGCCGTCCGCAGGAAGCCGCCGTGATAGCTGCGCATAGCTCGCCGAGGCGATCAGCAATGCCAGCAATCCGGCCCATAACCACTTATGCATCATTCGACATTATCATGATGAAATCCGCCACTTCAATTGTAGCCTTGACGCGTTGGCGAGCCACAGCACGGGCGCCGGGCGTCGCGGAAACGGGTGGCGAGTCAGGGATTTGAACCCCGGACCAACGGATTATGATTCCGCTGCTCTAACCGCTGAGCTAACTCGCCAAAGGGAAGGCGGCGAGTGTAAGTAGCAGGCAGTCCTTTGTCAAGTTAACCTACTGAATCCCTTTCATAATTTGGTTAAGAATCCGGCGGTTGTGGAGCGCTCTGGAGTTCGTTCGCGATCGTTCCGGATTGCAAGGATAGATGTCATATCATAAAAATGGACTCCTAAGCATGACAAGCGAGACGTTGCGCTTCGCGCCTTGGCGCCGTGCGGATGGGCGCCCTCACCTTCCAATAAGGGCCGCTCCACCAGCGCGGCGTTACACTTCCTGGATGATCGAGCACCGCATCCACGCATGCAAACCGATCTCGATGTCGTGATTGTTGGCGGCGGCCTCGTTGGGCTGAGCCTCGCGGCCGCGCTGCGCGACTCAGGGCTGCGGCTCGCTCTCGTCGAGTCGCATGCGCCGCGGCGACTGCCAGCGGTCGATAAGTGGGATAGCCGCATCTATGCCATCAGTCCCGGCTCGGCAGGATTTCTTGCGCGTTGCGGCGCGTGGCAAGGCATGCGGGAGGATCGCGTTGCGCGCGTCGAGACCATGCGAATTTACGGCGACGACGGTCGCGCCGAGCTCGAATTCAGTGCCTACGACGCCGGGCTGCGTGAGCTTGCCTTCATCGTCGAGAACGGCCGGCTGCAGAGCGCCCTGTGGCGGGTCGTGCGCGATGGCGCCCGGATTTGTTGTCCGGCGACGTGGAGCACGCTCGAGCTCGACGCGCACGCCGCCGCGCTGCGCCTGGAGGACGGGACGGAGCTGAGCGCGCGCCTGGTGATCGGCGCGGACGGAGCCGAGTCGCGAATCCGCGCGGCGGCGGGAATTGACGCTACGCCCAAGGACTATGGGCAGCTCGGCGTGGTTGCCAATTTTTCCTGCGAGAAGGCGCATCGCGGCGTTGCCTTCCAGTGGTTCCGCCGCGACGGCGTGCTAGCGTTGCTTCCGCTGCCGGGAAACCGCGTTTCCATGGTGTGGTCGATTGCGCACGAACGTGGGCGCGAGCTTCTTGCCATGTCGGGCGAGGAATTGGCCGCGGAGGTGGAAGCTGCAAGTCGAGGCGCTGTCGGCGCGCTCGCGCTTATCACGCCCGCGGCAGCTTTCCCACTGCGACTGCTGCGCGTGACGGATGTCACGCGCGCGCGCCTTGCCCTGGTGGGTGACGCCGCCCATAATGTGCACCCCTTGGCGGGGCAGGGCGTCAATCTCGGCTTTCGAGATGCGCGCGAACT
>JAQBFV010000294.1:0-3454 GCA_032123035.1 Betaproteobacteria bacterium
CGCCATGACGCCAAGACCGCCAAGGAAACTCGATTCACGATTCACGAATCACGACTCACGGTAGTTAGTGAACCGCCAAGTCTGGAAAAACCCCGATCTATCAAAGTGAGGCGATAGGCGCCCAGGTTCAAGCGTGGCGCGGCGACGGTTCAAGCGAGCATTCAGGCATACGCGGTTGCGTGCACCAATCCCATGCGCTAGCATGTTTTGCGACCCCCCTCTGTTCGCGGAACGAGCGCCTCCCGCGTTATGGGGCCACAAACCGGGTCACGAAGCCACTTGGAGGACCCCATGGCTGTCACTGTCTCAATGACCGTCAACGGCCGAGCAGTCACCTCCGATCTCGATCCCCGGACCCTGCTGGTGCAGTTTCTGCGCGAGCATCTGCGGCTTACCGGCACGCATGTCGGTTGCGACACCGCCCAATGCGGCGCCTGCACCGTCCTCATAGACGGGCGTGCGGTGAAGTCGTGCAACCTCTTTGCGGCCCAGGTTACGGGTGCCGCGGTGACGACGATCGAAGGCGTCGGCGGTGCGAACGGCGAGTTGCACCCGATGCAGGCCGCGTTCCGCGACCATCACGGCCTGCAATGCGGGTTCTGCACGCCGGGCATGGTGATGACCGCGATCGAGCTGGTTGAGCGCCATCCGAATCCCACCGAAGAGACGGTCCGCGCCGAACTCGACGGCAACCTCTGCCGCTGCACCGGCTATCACAACATCGTGAAAGCGGTGCTGGCGGGCGCGGCTGCCATGAAATGATAAAGAGAGGGCGCTCATGAGCACACCGATCATCGGTCAATCGGTCAAGCGCAAGGAGGATTACCGCTTCCTCACTGGCAACGGTCAATTTACCGACGACGTGACGCTGCCGGGTCAGACTCATGCCTGTTTTCTGCGCTCGCCGCACGCGCATGCCGGAATCCGCAGCATGGACACGGAAAAAGCACGGTCGGCACCGGGCGTAGTCGCTGTGTTCACGGGCAACGATCTCGCCAGGGCCAAAGTCGGGGGACTGCCCTGCGGTTGGCTCATCACTGACGTCAAGGGTCAGCCGATGAAAGAGCCGCCCCATCCACCCCTCGCGCAGGAAAAGGTGCGCTATGTTGGCGACCCGGTCGCGGTGGTCATCGCCGAGACGCTCAACCAGGCGAAGGACGCGGCGGAGCTGGTCGAAGTGGATTACGAAGTGCTTCCTGCAGTCGTGCGCGTCGCAGACGCGCGCAAGCACGCCGCGCCGGTTGTGCACGATATCGCGCCGGACAACACCTGTTACGTCTGGGCGCTGGGTGACAAGGCCGCGGTGGAAAAGGCGTTCGCCTCCGCGCACCACGTGACCAAGCTCGAATTCATCAACAACCGCCTCATCCCCAACGCGATCGAGCCGCGCGCGGCCGTGGCGAGCTACTCGCGCGGCGAGGACTCCTACACGCTCTACGTCACCAGCCAGAATCCCCACGTCGCGCGGCTGCTGATGACCGCCTTCGTGCTCGGGCTGCCCGAGAATAAGGTGCGGGTGATCGCGCCCGATGTGGGTGGTGGTTTCGGCTCCAAGATCTTCCTCTACGCCGAGGAGACGGTGATCACCTGGGCCTCGAAGCAGGTGAACCGTCCGATCAAGTGGACCGCCGAGCGCTCGGAGTCGTTCCTGTCGGACGCGCACGGGCGCGACCATTTGACACGGGCCGAGCTCGCGCTCGACAAGGGCGGCAAGTTCCTCGCGATGCGCGTCGCCACCACGGCGAACATGGGCGCCTACCTCTCAACCTTCGCCTCGTGCGTCCCCACCATCCTTTACGGTACGCTGCTTGCGGGGCAATACACCACGCCGGCGATCTACTGCGAGGTGACGGCGGTATTTACCAACACCGCGCCGGTGGACGCCTACCGCGGGGCCGGGCGGCCCGAGGCCACCTACGTGGTGGAGCGGCTCGTCGACACCGCGGCGCGCGAGCTGGGTATCGACCGTGCCGAGATCCGGCGGCGCAACTTCATTAGGGAATTCCCGTACCAGACTCCGGTGGCGCTTTGCTACGACATCGGTGATTACGACGCGACGCTGACCGAGGCGATGACGCTCGCCGACGTCGGTGGGTTCGGAGCGCGCCGCAAGGAGGCGGAGAAGCGCGGCAAGCTGCGCGGGCTGGGCTACTCGACCTACATCGAAGCGTGCGGGCTCGCACCGTCCAACATCGCCGGCTCGCTCGGCGCGCGCGCCGGGCTGTTCGAAGCCGCCGAGGTCCGGGTCCATCCCACCGGGACGGTCACCGTCTTCACCGGCTCGCACAGCCACGGCCAGGGCCATGAGACGACTTTCGCGCAGGTGGTCGCCGACCGGCTCGGCATCCCACTCGAGAACGTGGACATCGTGCACGGCGACACCGGACGGATCCTGTTTGGCATGGGCACGTACGGCTCGCGCTCCATCGCGGTCGGCGGCACCGCCATCGTGAAGGCGCTCGACAAAGTGATCGGGAAGGGCAGGAAGATCGCCGCGTACCTGCTCGAAGCCTCCGAGGCCGATATCGAATTCAAGGACGGCGCGTTCGAGGTGCCCGGCAGGGACCGCAGGAAAACATTTGCCGAAGTGGCGTTCGCCGCCTATGTGCCGCACCATTACCCGCTCGACGTGCTCGAGCCGGGGTTGGACGAGACCGCGTTCTACGATCCGACCAATTTTACCTACCCCGCCGGCAGCCACATCTGCGAGGTGGAGATCGATCCGGAAACCGGCCACACCCGGATCGTCAACTTCACCGCGGTGGACGATTTCGGCAAGGTGATCAATCCCATGGTCGTCGAGGGCCAGGTGCACGGCGGCCTCGCCCAGGGCATCGGCCAGGCGTTGCTCGAGGGTTGCGTCTACGATCCCGAGAGCGGGCAGCTCTTGACCGGCACCTACATGGACTACGCTATGCCGCGCGCGGACGACCTGCTCTTCTTCAAGGTCGGCACCAAGGAGACGCCCTGCACCCACAACCCGCTGGGCGTCAAAGGCTGCGGCGAGGCCGGCGCCATCGGCGCGCCGGCCGCTGTGATCAACGCTATCGTGGATGCGCTGGCACCATTCGGAGTTCGCGACATCGAAATGCCGGCCACGTCCGAGCGCGTGTGGCGCGCAATACCGGAAGCCAAAAAGAGGAAATCCGCTAGGAGTTTGTCGGACTCGGCTCCGACAAACTCCTAAGGCAAAACCGGCTGCAGGAAAAAGGGCAAAAAACGGTGACAGACAAACGAATTCGTACACACTATTCTTCGGGCTTGACGGCTTTGGGGTTCTTCTATCGAGGTTATCGGCCGGTTTTGCGTTTAGCAGCCTGGACGGACACTTAAGTCCGACAGGCTGCTAGGAGACGATCATGCATGCCTTTGAATATCGCCGTCCGGCCACACTCAGGGAAGCCGCCTCGCTCCTGCGCAAGGTGGAAAACGCGATGGCGCTCTCCGGAGGGCA
>JAQBFV010000295.1:0-4031 GCA_032123035.1 Betaproteobacteria bacterium
CTCGGTTGCAAGCACTCCGTTCTTTGGCGTTGAGGTACGACTGCTCACGTATATCCGGTCTCTAACAACAGCATCCGGTTTGGATGCAGGACCATAATGGGCTATTCGCGCGCCAGCTCCCAATCGCTTTGTCGGCCTCGAAGGCCTTGGACATTCTCGGGTTCTGCCGGCGCCAGTTCGACCTGTTGGCCATTAAGCGGCTTGCTTTGCAATCGTAAAAATAGATGGGGTCAGACCCCATTAAAAGAACCATCAATTCGGTCGGTTATCGTCGATTTTCTGTCGACCAAAACGCAGCCGATTGAATGACGGCGGCCGTTGCCTACATCCCTCTTGGCGTTGTCTCCGCGTCCTTGGGTTATCGCTTTTTGAGAAGATCTCCTCCGCGGCCTTTGCGGCCTCCGCGTCTCGGTGATTCAATTGTTGTCCTTGCTTCTCTTGGCGTTCTTGGCGGTTCAATGTTGGTTCTGCTTCTCTCCGCGTCTCCGCGGTTCAATTATTGTCCTTGATTCTCTTGGCGGTCTTGGCGTCTTGGCGGTGAAGCTTTTATTTTCCTTAGCGCCCTCTGCGTCTTGGCGGTGAAGCTTTACGTTTGATCGGCGTTCATCGGCGTCCATCGGCGGCTAAATAACGGGGTTCGGCGACTTCATTCAGCATCCGGCGGCAGTGGCGCTCGGTCCAGGCGCGGGTAGCCGCAAGCACCCGGCTCGACGATAATCGCCGCTCTCGCGTCTGCGGCAGCCGCCGCGGGGGACGCTTGGTCGTTTTAAGGATCGACATGAAACTGTACGGCACACCGGGAAGCCCCTTCGCGCGCAAGGTGAGGATTTTCCTCGCAGAGAAGCGCATCCCCTACGATTACATCGTCCAGCGCGGGCGCGACCCGGGATCGCGCGTACCCGAGTTCAACCCGCTCGCCAAGGTTCCCACGCTGGTGACCGGCGAGGGCAAGGGGCTCTACGATTCCCCGGTGATCGTCGAGTATCTCGACGCGCAGGGTGAAGGGCCCAGGCTGATACCGGAGAGGTTCGCCGACCGCATCGAGGTCAAGCGCTGGGAAGCGCTGGGCGACGGCGTCACCGAGGCGGTGGTGGCAATCAACCACGAGCTGCGCGAGCCGAAGGACAAGCAGCGCTCACAGGAGTGGTACGACCGCCAGCAGTTGAAGATCGACCGCGGCCTCGCCGTCATGGAAAAAGACCTCGGCGCGAGCGAGTTCTGCTTCGGCGGGCGCTACACGCTCGCCGACATCGCGACCGGCTACGCGCTCGGCTACCTCGACTTCGGATTGCCGGAGCAGGACTGGCGCAAGACGCACCCCAATCTCGCGCGACTCGCAGAGCAGCTCTTCGCGCGCAAATCCTTCAGCGAGACGACGCACCCGCAATAAAAGGGGCTAGGTTCGGATTTTCTTTGGAAGGAGGACCGAAGGCGTTCCCTGTATGCCACTCTTGGCGTTGTCTTCGCGTTCTTGGGTTGTAGCTTTTTGAGTAGATTCCCTCCGCGGCCTTTGCGTTCTTGGCGGTAAAGCTTTTCTTCTCCTCCGCGTCCTCTGCGGCCTCCGCGGTAAAGCTTTTCCTTAGCGACCTCGGCGCCTCGGCGGTGAAGCTTTACGATGCATCGGCGTTCATCGGCGTCCATCGGCGGCAAATTAAGCTGTTCGGGGTTCAGGGTTCTGGGTTCTGGGTTTTCGTATAAGTAGATCTGCGTGTATCTGCGGTTAAATGGGGTTCCGTTTCACGTTTCACGATTCACGTTTTACGATAATTGATCGGCGTCCATCGGCGTCCATCGGCGGCTAAATGGACGGGTTTTACGCTTTTCGTATAAGTAGATCTGCGTGTATCTGCGGCTAAATGGGGTTCCGTTTCACGTTTCACGATTCACGATTCACGACCGTTGATCGGCGATCATCGGCGGCAATAAACATAAAGTTCCATCTGCGCTAATACGCCAGCCGTACATGCAGTCCATCGTGCGCGGAGCGCGCCATGGCATCCGTGAGCTGCGCGCTGCGCAAGCCATCGATTCCCGACGGCACGAATTCGCGTCCCTCAAGTAGCGAATCGCTCCATGCTGCAACGCACGCGCCATGGGCATTGATGGCGGGAAACTCCGCGGTGCGCGACTCGCCGCTCCCATTCACGATTTCCAGCACGCCTCCGTCGCGGCTACGGGTCAGTCCTCGCCCGGTAATGCGTCCCTTGCTGCCGTAGATCACGAAATCGTTATGTGGAAAGGGCGACTTCTCGTGGACGCTCAACTGTGCGAGAACGCCGCTGCCGAAGCGTAGCAGCGCTACATTGGTCTCCTCCATGACGCCGCGCGGCGTATCAAAGAACGCCGACACCCTCTCGACTTCCGACGCGATGAGGTAGCGCAGGATGTCGTAGATATGCACGCCGATGCTGTAAGTGGTGCCCAGGCCGGCGATTGCGGAATCCAGGCGCCAGGTTCCGAGCCTTCCACCAGGCCGCGCTCCGGGACTGGCCTCCATCTGGACGAGATGAACCTCGCCAATCTCGCCGCTTTCTATGGTCCGTCTCGTCTCGATGAAGCCGGGCATGAAGCGGTTGTGGAAATTGATCCCCAGCCTGACGCCTGCCTTCTCGCACTCGCGCAACGCGCGTTCGGCGTCTGCTGTGCTCGTCGTCATCGGCTTGTCGCAGAATACGTGCTTGCCGGCTCGCGCGGCGGCAATGATCTGCTCCGCATGCTGCGAATTGGGCGTATGGATCGCTACGACGGTCACGTCAGGATTGCGCAGCATGTCCTCGTAGCTCGTGTAGGCGTGCCGGGCGCCGAATTTTTCCGCAAAGGCATTCGCGCGCATTCTGTCCCGGCTCACGACCGCGACCAGATCGTTGCCAGGGTGGGACTGGATCCCGGGGAGAATCCGCTCGTCGGCGATTCTTCCCGTGCCTATAAGTCCCCACCCATTCTTTTCCATAATCCGCTCTTTCTCCGCTAATGTCGTTTCCCGCCGCAGCGCGTCCTAAATGGGGACAGGCCCATTAAAAGAATAATCGATTCGGTCGGTTATCGTCGATTTTCTGTCGACCAAGACACAGCTGATTAAATGGCCGCTGGTGTTACCTAGAGCCCCCTTGGCGTTGTCTTCGCGCCCTTGGGATGCCGTTTTTGAGTAGATTGCCTCCGCGGCCTTTGCGGTCTTCACGGTAAAGCTTTTCTCTTCCTTGGCGCCCTCCGCGTCCTCGGCGGTAAAGCTTTACGTTTCATCGGCGTTCATCGGCGGTGATTTCTACGGTGACCCGTGACCGGTGACCAGAGAACGGTGAATGGTGAATGGAGTTGACGCAGTGACCCTTGAACCTTGAACCTTGAACCTGACTCATCGCGAAGGAGTCTTGTCATGAAGCTCCACGGAAGCTGTAGCTGCGGATTCATCACCTTCGAGGCCGACGCCGATCCCGAGAAGGTCACAATTTGCCATTGCACCGATTGTCAGTCGAGCACCGGATCGGCGTTTCGGACCAACATTCGGGTGCCGGGCGAACATTTCAAAATGCTCTCCGGCACGCCTTCGATCTACATCAAGACCACCGCCGACAGTGGGAATCCGCGGGCGCAAGCGTTCTGTCCCAGATGCGGCTCGCCGATCTACTCGACAACCCCCGGTGACGCTCCGCCAGCTTCGTATATGGTACGGGTCGGGACAATGCGCGAGCGCGACCGGCTCGTTCCGAAGGTGCAGAACTGGACGCGGTCGGCGCTGCCCTGGGTTAGCGAAATCGGCGCGCTGCGCAGAAATGAAAAGGGCGCAACCTGACTGACACGGGGTTTAACTCCATTCGCCATTCGCCATCCGCCATCCGCCATTCGCCATCTGGAGTCAGGGAAGGGCCCGTTGCAGCATGTGCCGCTCGCGCGACTCGAGCAGCGGCACCGCCTCGGCGACGTACTTCTTGAAGTGCGGCGTCTGCTGGTGGGCTTCGAACGCCTTCTCGTCGTCGTAGATCTCGAACAGCATCACCTTCGTGCGGTCCGCGGTGTCCACCAGCACCTCGAAC
>JAQBFV010000296.1:0-4358 GCA_032123035.1 Betaproteobacteria bacterium
GGCACGTGGTCGAGTGCGCTGCCGTGGACGATGACGCGGGGCGGGTTTACGCCCCCCTGGTGAGCGTAGCGCGGCTTGGGCCGGATGGCCCCCGCCCGGGGCGGGGCCTGTTGCGCCACGGCTTGCGCCAACGCACGGCTCAACCGCGGCGTCGAAAGGCGCGCCATCGCGGCCGCGTAGGCCTCATCGACCGATTTGAGGAGAGACGGGATCCCTTGACCGGTCAGTGCGGAAATGAAATGCAGCCGCGCAAAAGCCAGGAAATTGAGCTTGCGCACGAGCGCGCGCTTGGTAAGCTCGCGATCCTCGTCCGGCAGTTTCTCCCACTTGTTGACCGCGACTACCACGGCGCGTCCCGCTTCCAGCACGTATCCGGCAATGTGTGCGTCATGCTCGGCGATTTCCCGGCGCGCATCGAGCACCAGGACAACGACGTTCGCGTCCTCGATGGCCTGCATCGTCTTCACCATCGAGAACTTCTCCGCCCCCTCGGTGACCCGGCCGCGCCGGCGCAACCCCGCGGTGTCGATCAGGGTATAGCGGCGGGGTCCGCGCTCGAACTCGATGTAGATCGAGTCCCGCGTGGTTCCCGGCTGATCGAAGACGATCATGCGCTCTTCGCCAATGAGAGCGTTCACCAGTGTGGACTTGCCAACGTTAGGCCGGCCCACAACCGCAATCTTGGGGTGCCTTTCTTCCCGCGGGGACACCTCCTCCGCATCGGGAAGCCCGGCCAGCACGTACTCCATGAGTGCAGTGACATTCTCGCCATGCGCGGCCGAAACTGAAACCGGCTCGCCGATGGCGAGCGCGTGGAACTCGGCGCAGGCGATGTCCGGATTCATGCCCTCGGCTTTATTGACCACCAGAAATACCGGCCGGCCGCTACGGCGCAACTCGGACGCGATCGCCTGGTCCTGCCCGACCAGCCCGGCGCGCGCATCCACCACGAACAATACCGCGTCAGCCTCGTCCAGCGCCTGCCGGGTCTGACGCGCCATTTCATAGAAGATGCCCTCGCTTGCAACCGGCTCGAACCCGCCCGTATCGACCGCCAGATAAGGCTTTCCTCCGACGCGGCCGCGCCCGTAATGACGATCGCGCGTCAAACCGGCTACATCCGCGACGATGGCATCGCGGCTGCGCGTGAGCCGGTTAAACAGCGTGGACTTGCCCACGTTCGGGCGGCCCATGATGACGATGATTGGAAGCATATTGGAAGAGCTCTACCGCAAAGGCGCGAAGACGCGAGGGAACACAAAAAATAGGAGAAGCTTCGCGTTCTCTTTGCGTCTTGGCGTCTTTGCGGTTTTTGAAGTTACTGGACGGTGATCGCGAAAACTCCGCCGTCTTCCGTTTGCACCAGGAAGCTCGCCCGATCCAGCGCCACCGGCGGCGCCATGATGGCACTGCCATCCGTTGGAAGACGCGCCTCGAACGCGCCACTGTCGCGCGAGAGAACGTGCACGTAACCCTCAACGTCACCCACGACCACGTGCGTGCCGACGCTCAGCGGCGCGCTCAGCCGACGGCCGGCGAGCTTGTCCTGGCGCCAGATGCTGGCGCCGCTCGTCTTGTCCAGCGCCAGCACCGCGCTTTTATCGTCGGTGACGTAGAGATAGCGCGCGTCGACCGTGAGCCCGGCCACGCTGGACACGCCGCGCGCCCAACGCTGAGTGCCACGAATCAGGTCGAAGCAGGCGATCCGGCCCTGAAACGCGACGGCGCACACCTGATCCCCGTCGATTGCAGGCAAGCTTGTGACATCGGCGACTCGCTCGAGCTCGGTCGTGCCACGGGGCAGCGCCACAACGCCTTCCCACCCCACAGCGCCGGTCGGTAGCGCCAGCGCAACGAGGCGCCCTCCGGCGAAACCGGCGAATACGGCCCCGCGGTACACCACCACGCCCGAGTGCGTGCGCACCGACAGGCTGGGCGTCGCTCGCTGATATATCCAGCGCCGTTTGCCATCGGCCGCATTCAAGCCGTAAATTTTATTGTTTCCCGCGCGCACGACCACGATGCCCTGGTCGGCTACCGGGGGAGCCAACAGCTCGCCCAGAATTTGCACTTTCCAAACGGGCTTTCCCTGGTTGTTGAAAGCCAGCACCTCCCCTTTGTCCGTCCCGACCAGTATCAGGCCGCTACCGACGCCAACGCCGGCTGCAATGCGCTGTCCGGCCTCAAAGCGGCTGACGCCATTTCCGGTTGCCGGGTCAAAACCCGTAATCCGGCCCTCTCTGCCTGCTGCGTAGACCACGCCGCGAAGCACGGTTGGAAAAAAAACGCTTTTCTCGGCGGCCCCGACATTGGCCTGCCACCGGATCCTCGCTGTCGCGGTCGGCTTGATCGGCGACAGCTCCGGAATCTTCGGCTTGGAGCTGCCGAAGACGCTGTCGTACGTGTCCCCCATCCACTGGCAACCGCAAAGCAGGGCGATAGCGGCCGCGACGAGCGCATTGCGCACCCGTATCACCGGGCCTCGCCCAGCGAATCGAGCTTGAGCTGAAGGGTCGCGCGATAGGGGCTGTTTGCCTGGCTCTTGTCGAGCGCAAACTGATAGGCACTGCGCGCCTCGGGCGCCTTGCCCTGAGCCAGGAGGATGTCGCCCCTCAGGTCCGCATAGAGGCCTGCCATGCCGTCCCCCGGCTTTGTTTCGACCAGCTTCAACGCCTCTGCATAGTTTTTCTCGTCGAGCAGGACGGCTGCCAGCCGCAGCCGCGCCACGTCGCGAACCTCCTCTTCGCGCGCGTGCTCGGTGACCCATTGCAGTCGGGCCTTGGCTTCGCCCAGATCGCCACCGGCGAATGCGTGCCGCGCGGCAACAAGCGAGGCGAGAACGGCATACGTGGTCGCGCTGTACTTGGCCACGATCTGTGTCGCAATTGCCCGCGCCTTTTTCCCGTCTCCGGCATGGTCAGCCTGCTCCAGCTGCCCGTAGAGCGTGACGGCAGCCATCACCTGAGTATCGCGGTAATAGCGCCAGCCCTGAAACGCCGCAATGCTCGCAAAAAAGGCTGCAACAAACAGTATCACGAGCTTGCCGTGCTGCTTCCACCACGCTTTCAGCTCGTCGAGCTGTTCCTCTTCTTCATGATCGTATGCCATCAGCGCGGCTCGCCAATCAGATAGGTTTTCATTTCACTGAGTCGATGACCATGTGAATACATAACGCTCCATTCCAGCCCGCCGCGCTGTATCGCGCCGGGCGTTCGCCGGAGCGGACATTCGCAGGTACGTCAATCGAAACCCCTTTCACTCTTGCACTCCTCAATGCCTTCACCCCTTCACATTCTTGATGAGGCGCACTGCCTCATCAATCAGGACGCGCACTTGTTGCGCGTCCTCGCGCAACGGCTTCAGGCTCACGACGCCCGCGCCCGCCTCGTCGTCACCTACGATCACCGCGAATCGCGCCTGGCTCGCGTCCGCCTTCCTCATCTGCGACTTGAAGCTTCCACCCCCACAGTGCAGGAGTACCTGGAGACCCGCGTCTCGCAACGCCTCCGCCACGCGCGCGCCAAAGCGCTCCGCAAGCTCACCCTGACGCACCAGGTAGACGTCCGGTGCGCGCGAGCGTACTTTAACGCCGTCCTTGACGAGCACCAGCAGCCGCTCGACTCCCATCGCAAACCCGCACGCCGGGGCCGGCTTCCCGCCGATTTGCTCGACCAACCCGTCGTAGCGGCCCCCCGCGCATACTGCATTTTGCGCACCCAGCTGGCCGCTCACCCATTCGTATACGGCGCCGTTGTAATAGTCCAGCCCGCGAACCAGTCTCGGATTGATGCGGAACCTCACGCCCGCGTCGCGCAGCAGCGCCTGCAGCTCGTCGAACGCCTTGATCGAGTTCTCGTCGAGATCGTCGGCGAGCCCGGGAGCCCCTGCAATGAGCTCCTGCAACGCCGGGTTCTTGCTATCCAGGACCCGCAAGGGGTTCGAATGCAGCCTGCGCCGGGAATCCCCGTCAAGATGCGCCTCGTGCCCCTGCAAGTATTTGACGAGGCGCGCACGATAGCGCACGCGCGCCTCGCTGTCACCAAGCGTATTGAGATCGAGCTCGATTCCGTCGAGGCCCAGCGTGCGCCACAGGCGCGCGCACATCACGAGGTGCTCCGCGTCGACATCCGGGCCGGCAAAGCCGAGCGCTTCCACTCCGACCTGGTGAAACTGGCGATAGCGTCCCTTCTGGGGCCGCTCGTGGCGGAACATCGGCCCCCAATACCAAAGGCGTTGCGACCCCGAATACAGGAGGTTGTGCTCGATCACCGCGCGCACGCAGGCTGCAGTCCCCTCTGGCCGCAGCGCCAGGTTCTCTCCGTTCAGCTCATCGACGAAGGTGTACATCTCCTTCTCGA
>JAQBFV010000297.1:0-6287 GCA_032123035.1 Betaproteobacteria bacterium
CTCGATGACTCGGTGCCGACCGGCACCTACCTGGACATGTGCTCGAAGCTACCGGTGGTGGATCCGGCAAAGATCAACGTGCCGACGCTGATCATGCGCGGGCAGTTCGACGGCATCGCGGGCTTCGACGACCTCGTCGAGTTCTTCAAGCGCCTGCCCAACCCCGACAAGCAATTCGTGGTGATGCCAGGCATCTCGCACTCGAGCCTCCATCAGATCAACTACCTCATGGTCTACCACATCCTGCTCGGGTTCTTTTCCCAGCCGGAGCCGATCTATCGCGGGTAGATTTGGGACGGCCGCGCGCGCGGGATGGACCAAAGCGCTCCCGCGCGCGGCGCAAATTGGGCCGTCCTGCTCTTTTCTTCTTCGCGGCAAGCACTTGCATTCTCCGGACGGCGCGCTCGCGTCGTAAGGTGCGCGTAAGCCGGGACCCTGATAATCCGCATCTCGTTTGCCCGTCGGGCGGCGAGTACATTCAGGAGAAAATCGAAATGAACATTGGACGGTTGTTCGGGACAGCCGCGCTGGTCGCTGCAGCGCTCGTGTTACCTCTCACGGCAGGTGCGCAGAAGTGGCCGGTAAAACCGGTGCGCCTGATCGTTCCCTTCGAAACCGGCGGCGGCACCGATATTCAGGCGCGGCTCCTCGCTCGGAGCTTTCAAGCCAGTACGGGCAAGTCATTCGTGGTCGATAACCGGAGCGGAGCAGGTGGATTGATCGGTGCGCAGGTCACCGTCGACGCTGTCCCCAATGGGTATACGCTGCTTTTCACGACGGCGACCATCGCCGTCAACACGACGCTCATGGGCAAGCGCATGAAATTCAGCGCGGTGAACGATCTCGAGCCCGTCAGCTTGATCTCGTCCTCGCCCCTGATTCTCGTGATCAATCAGAAAGTCCCGGTCAAGACGGTGAAGGAGCTGATCGAATACGCGCGCAACAATCCAGGAAAGGTTAATGCCGGCGTGAACACTCCCGGGAGCACCAGCCATCTGTCAGCGGAAATGCTGAATCAGCTCACCAAGATCGACGCTGCGATCATCCCCTACAAGGGCGGCGGGCCGTCGATGGCGGCGGTCGTCTCGGGTGAAGTCCAGTTTCTGTTCGCCACGGCACCGACGGCGGCGCCGCAATTGAAGTCGGGCCGGATCAGGGCGTTGGCAGTAACTACTGCGAAGAAATCGCCGGCGTTTCCGGACCTGCCGACCATGGATTCGGTGATACCGGGATTCGAGTCCGATAACTGGTACGCCATGTTCTTTCCCAAGAAGACGCCGAAGGAAATTGTTGCCAGGATGAATGCCGAGATCAAGAAAGCATTGAGTAACGAAAAGGTGCGCGGTTTCTACCAGAGTGAAGGGTTGGAACCCGTGGGCAGCTCGCCGGAAGAATTGGCCTCGCATCTGAGAAAAGAGATTGACCGCTACGCGAAGGTGATCAAGGCTGGCAACATCACGGTCCAGTAGTTGCGTAGTTGCCGGAACGCGCGGCTCATCGCGCGCGCCCACCTTCGTCCCCGTCTCTCCGGCGGGCGTGAAAAGGGTGTTAAACGGGCCGAAATTGCTCTCTATCTTATTGAATTTAAAAGGGAAGTACGCGCGGCCGGCTGTACGATGGGGTTGAAAGATCGGACATCGTGTGGAACCATGCAATATCCGCGGCCTGACTGGGGGCATGGCAGACTGCACAAGACTTTTTCCATAACAATTATGTGAGGAGGCTCCATGGAACTACGCAACGTTTTGCGTCATACGGGCACGGCAATGTTTGCTGCCGCGCTGGTTTTTGGCTCCCAGGTCGTATTGGCGGCGTGGCCCGACAAGGCGGTTCGGCTGATCGTGCCGTTCGGCACGGGCGGCGGCACCGACATTCAGGCGCGGCTGCTCGCCAACAGTCTCAGACAGCAAACGGGACAGACTTTCGTGATTGACAACCGCAGTGGCGCAGGCGGCCTGATCGGTGCGCAGCTGGTGGTTAATTCGCGTAACGACGGTTATACGATGCTGTTCACGACGGCGACGCTGGCCATCAACACGACGCTGTATTCCAAGACGCTCAAGTTCAATCCCCGGACCGACTTGGTGCCGTCCACGCAGGTATCGAACGCACCGAACGTCCTGTGCGTGCATCCCAACGTGCCGGCGAAGTCGGTGCAGGAACTGATCGCGCTTGCCAAGAAGCGCCCCGGCACGCTGAACAACGGGGTTAACACCCCCGGGAGCACGAGCCATCTCGCCGGCGAGCTTCTGGCGCAGCAGGCGAATATCAAGACGGTGATCATTCCTTACACGGGCGGTGGACCCTCGATGGCTGGGTTGATCACGGGTGACATCGACATGCTGTTTGCCACGGGTCCGGTCGCGGCCCGCGCCCTGAAAACCGGGCGCGTGCGTTGTCTCGGGGTAACGACAGCCGAGAGGAACCGTTCTTTCCCGAACCTTCCTGCGATCAAAACCATCGTTCCGGGTGTGGAGATCGCCAATTGGTACTCGATGTTCTTCCCGAAAGGCACGCCGTCCGAGATCGTCAACAAGCTGCCCGTGCTGATCAAGAAGGCGCTGGCCGACAAGAAGATCAACGCGTTCTACGCGCAGCAAGGCCTGGAGCCCGTTGGCAGCACGCCGGCCCAGCTGCGTGATCTGTTCGAAGCTGACATCAAGAAATATGCCGCGTTGATCAAGGCGCGCAATATCCCGTTGCGATAAGGCTCTCGCCAGGCGCCGCGTCGATCGCTGCGTCCGACCCTATCGAGCGCTCTCCCCAAGGGGAGGGCGTTTTTTTTACACGATGCTCGCTCTGCTGCGGATGGCGCCGCCGGGGTTCGCCTCTCTCAAGCTGGCCGGCCCCGGCCGGTTCGCGGGGGCGAGTGTCATATAATTCCTGGCAAAGCGCCCGGATCAACCCTTTCGAGCCCATCTCTATGCCCAAAACCGGATCCAACGTGCGTCCCGCGCCGGACGAGGTGCTGGTGCGGATTGCAGACTACGCGGCCCGCTACCAGGTCAGGAGCCCGCTTGCGCTCGAGACTGCGCGGCTTGCGCTGATCGACAGCCTTGGCTGCGGTTTCGAGGCGCTGTCCTATCCGGATTGCACCAAGCTGATCGGGCCGATCGTGCCGGGTACCGTGGTGCCGAACGGCAGCCGTATCCCCGGCACTTCCTACGTGCTCGATCCGGAGCGGGCAACATTCAACATCGGCGCCCTTGTCCGTTGGCTCGATTTCAACGACGCCTTCTACGGCGCGACCGTGATGCATCCCTCGGACACCTTCGCGGGCATCCTCGCTGTGGCCGACTGGCTATCCCGCACCCGGGTCGCGGCGGGCAAGAAGCCGTTGCTCATGCGCGAGGTCCTCGAGTCGGCGGTGAAGGCTTACGAGATCATGGGCGGGCTCGGTATCGAGAACGGTTTCACCGGGGTCGGGCTCGACCACACCATCCTCGTGAAGATCGCCAGCGTCGCGGTATTGACCCAGATGCTGGGCGGCACGCGCGAGGAGACCGTGAACGCGGTGTCCCACGCCTGGCTGGACGGCCACGCGCTCGCCGCTTTCCGGCGCAAGCCCAACACCGGTCCGCGCAAGTCCTGGGCGGCGGGTGATGCCGCCAGCCGCGGCGTGCGGCTTGCGCTGATGGCGGTGAAAGGCGAGATTGGATGCCCGGCGGCACTCACGGCGAAGACCTGGGGCTTCTACCACGTGTTCTTCAAAGGCCGCCCGTTCCGTTTCCAGCGTCCTTTCGGCAGCTACGTCATGGAGAATGTGCTGTTCAAGATTCCCTATCCCACTGCGTTCCACGGGCAGAGCGCGGTCGAGGCGGCGATCAAGCTCCATCCGCTGGTAAAGGACCGGCTGGATGAGATCAAGCGGGTCGACGTGCGCTGTCACAACTCGTCGATGGTGATCCTCGACAAAAGCGGGCCGCTCCACAACTTCGCCGACCGCGACCACTGCATGCAGTACATGATCGCGATCGGCATGATATTCGGCGAGATGACGGCCGGGCACTACGAGGACCCCATCGCCGCCGACCCGCGCATCGACCGGCTGCGGGCGAAGATGGTGCTGCGCGAGGACCGGACCTACAGTCGTGACTACCTCGACCCCGCGAAGCGCACCAACTCGAATTCCATCAAGGTGCATTTCAGGGATGGCACCAGCCTGCCGCTCTCGGAAGTGCTCTACCCGCTGGGCCATCGCCGCCGGCGCAAGGAGGCTGTCCCGGTGCTGATGGACAAGTTCGAAACGAACGTCGCGCGGGTCTTCGCGTCCCGCCAGCGCGACGCGATCCTTCGCGCGTGCCTCGACCAGAAGCGGCTCGAGGCGATGCCGGTGGATGAATTCATGGGCCTGCTTTCGCTGTAGTGCGGCCGTCCAGGGCCCGTGCCAGAGCCGATTTGCTTCCCACAACGCCGTGAAAGCCAGAAGACACATTCCCTTCCGCTACCAGCTATCCGAGTACGACTGCGTACCGACCACCATCAGCAATGCAATCGGGTATCTGTACGAACGCCACGAAGTGCCGCCCGAGGTGTTGCAGCGCATCTATCTGTACACGCTCGACGGCGTCGGGCGGCGGGGAACGGCCGGCCGCGGCAGTTCCGACGAGAGCGTGCGCCTGCTCTCGGAGTGGCTGCGGCAGTTCACGACCAAGACGTTCCGGATTGGCACCGAGTTTCTAACCGGGCGCGAGGTCAACCTGGGCCGGGGTAACCGCATCGTCGAATGCCTCAACAACGGCGGCGTTGCGCTGTGCAGCATCACCTATGACCGCGGCGACTGGCATTACCTGCTTGCGTTGCGCGCGGACGACGAGCGGCTCTACTTCTTCGATCCGTATTGGCGGCGTGAAATCCGGGTGCCCGGTGGGCAAATCAGCAGCCTCCGTTCGCCGGCGGAAGATGGCGCCAACATTGCCATCGACCGCGACTGGCTCGATACCGCCAGCAACCGACGGCGCTTCTGTTTCGGATCGTGGCGGAATCGCGATTGCTTGCTGCTATGGCGCCGACGGTGAATCGGACGAATGGAAAGGGGCGGAAAAATTAATGGCAGATATTTAGCCGCAGATAAACGCAGATAAGACATTAACCTAAAAATGTTTTAACCATAGAGTTCACGGAAAAAAACGATGACTTCCGTCGTGCCTCTCCTTTCGCGAGGAGACAGGGGAGACAACACTCCAGTCAGGATTCTCTCCGTGTTCTCCGTGGTTCAGATTTCTTCTAACGAATGGAGAAAGCATGAATCATACTGAACAGCGCAAGCGGCTGCGCGCCGTGTTTGCCGGAACGAAATGCGTGTCGCCCGCGAGCGTGTCCGATCCGCTGTCGGCGCGTGTGGCGGAGGCAGTGGGCTACGAAATCGGGATGCTCGCCGGCTCGGTCGCGTCGAACACGACGCTTGCTGCGCCGGATCTCATCGTGCTGACGCTCACTGAATTTTCCGATCAGGTCCGGCGCATCATGCGCGCGAGCCAGCTTTCGCTGATCGTGGACGCTGACCACGGCTACGGCAACGCGCTCAATGTCATGCGCACCGTGGAAGAGCTGGAGCATTCAGGCGTATCCGGCATGAGTATCGAGGATACGGCCTTGCCGACGCGCTTTGGCCAGACCGAGGGCACTGATGAGCTGATCTCGCTCGATGAGATGGTGGGCAAGCTCAAGGCCGCGGTTGCGGCCCGCCGCGATCCGGAGACGGTCATACTCGGGCGGACGGCGGCGCTGAAGGTGGAGGGTACTGAAGGCACCGTGAAGCGGGCGAAGGCTTTCGCGGCGTGCGGTGTGGACGCGATCTTCCTCGTCGGCGTCGAATCGGCGGATCAGGTGAAAGCGGTGCGCGAGGCCGCAAAGCTTCCCATCATGGTCGGCTCGGCTCCGGCCTCGATCAGGCGCGAGGACTTCGCCGCCGCAGGCGCGCGCGTCTTGCTCCAGGGTCATCAGCCGGTTGCTGCCGCGGTGAAGGCGCTGCGGGAAACCTATGCTCATCTCTTTGCGGGCGGCGCGCCGGCCGATCTGAAGGACAAGATTGCATCCGCGAAAGAGATGGACGAACTGGTCAGCGGCGCCGCCTACAAGCAGTGGCAGCGCGAATACCTGCAGACCAAGAAGTGACTCGTGAAACGTGACTCGTGAAACGTGAAACGTAAATCGTGAATCGTGAATCGTGAATCGAGAACGGTGAACGGAAAGAACAACGACCGCCATGCCACCAGGATCAATCCGCTCACGACTCACCCTTCACGACTCGCGGACCTGATCGGCGTTCATCGGCGTCCATCGGC
>JAQBFV010000298.1:0-8522 GCA_032123035.1 Betaproteobacteria bacterium
CCAGTAATCATCACCAGTACTCATCACCAGTACCCGGCGGCCGGCGGCGCTAGCCGCCGGCGTAGCGGCGCTCCAGCTCGTCGAGCTGCGCCATGCCCATCAGATCGTTGATCTCCTCGAACGAGACCTGAAGCTCCGGGCGCTCGACCACGCGACTATTCTTGAGCGTCTCTTCCTTGAACGCTTCCATCACGTTCATCATGCCTTTCACCGCTGCCGTCGTCAGCAACCGTGGATAGCTCACTACCGCCACGCCCAGCGCCTCGAGCTCCTTCGGCGTCATGAGCGGCGTCGTCTTGCGGGTGCGAAAGCCAAGACCCATGTTGACGATAAGCGGCTTGGGCACGCCCTTCGCCACCTTGGCGATGTCCTCCCTGGAAAGGAGTGCGTCGGCGTAGAGGCAGTCCGCGCCCGCCTCCGCGTAAAGGTTCAGGCGGCGGATGGCATCGTCCACGCCGATGGGACCGGCGGCATCGGTGCGCGCGATGATGATGAAATCGGGATCGACGCGGGCATCTGCCGCCGCCTTCACCTTCTGCACCATTTCATCGGCGCCGATCACGCTTTTGCCGGCCATGTGACCGCAGCGCTTGGGCCAGACCTGGTCCTCGAACATGACGGCTGCGACACCCGCCTTCTCGAACGCGCGTGTCGCAAAATAAACGCTCATCGCGTTGCCATAGCCGGTATCGGCATCGGCCCGTAACAACAGGCTGGTGCAGTCCGCAAGTCGTCGCGCGTTAGAGACGTTTTCCTCCAGCCCCATCACGCCGCGGTCAGCCCAGCCCAGCCGGCTCTCGGACGTGCCCGCGCCCGTGATCGAGCCGGACTTGAAGCCCATGCGCTCTACGAGACGCGCGCTATAGCCATCGTAGACGCCGGGCGCGACCAGAATTTCGGGTGCGTTGATCAGTTCTCTCAGTTGCCGACCCTTGCTCACCATCTCGAATCTCCAGAAAAATGACGACTGACGAACTGACGAGAGTCCTGTTCAAGGTTCCAGGTTCCAAGTTCCAGGTTCAAAATCTGTGATCTTAGTTCGAATCCTTAAACCTTGAACATGGAACATGGAACGGTCATTCATCCCTCATTCGTCACCAGGCAATGGTGCCTCCATCGACCGGAATAACAGCACCGGTGATGAAATTGGCGGCATCGGAGGCGAGCAGAACGGCGATGCCCTTTAAGTCGTCGGCATCGCCGGTGCGCCCCAGCGGAATCTCGCGCAGTATCTGCTCGGCGCCGCGCTCGAAGAGCTTCTGGTTGATGGGCGTCACGAAGAACCCCGGGCAGATGCAGTTGACGTGAATATTGTATTGCGCCCACTTGATCGCGAGGTCGCGCGTGAACTGCACCAGCGCGCCCTTGCTTGTGCTGTAGACGATCGAGTTGTAGGCCTTGGGGTTGCGCCCGATCAACCCCGCGATCGATGCGATGTTGATGATCTTGCCGCGCTTCGCCTTGATCATTTCGCGGCCGAAAGCCTGCGCGCAGATGAACGGTGCGGTGATGTTGAGATCCATGATCTGCTGCCAACGCTCGAGCGGCATCTCCTCGGGTGGCGCAACCCATGCCCGTCCCGCATTGTTGACGAGCACGTCGACCCGCCCGAATTTCTTAAGCGTGGCGGCCTTAACGGCTTCAACCTGATCGGGCTTCGTGACATCGGCCGCGACTGCCAACGCCATCACCCCGCATTTCTCCAGTTCGTGCGCGGCCTGCTCGCAGTTCTCGAGCTTGCGCGAGCACACCACGATGTGCGACCCCGCCTCCGCAAGCCCCGTCGCCATCTGCAGCCCGAGCCCGGTCGCCCCCCCGGTCACGACGCTCACGCGCCCGTCCAGACTCATCAATTCCTTAATCGTTGCCATCAACCCCCCAACCCAGATCAGCCACAGAGAACACAGAGATCACAGAGAAAAAGAACGGTAACCCGCACGGCTACTGCTACAAGAGACGTTTCATCTTGCGCCCGCCCGTCGACTCGAACCCGTTGTCCTTGTAAAAGCTTACCGTCCGCGCGAACTCGGGCAGAGGCGGTGTCGCCAGCTCGATCTGCTTCCATCCTGCCGCGCGGCCGTGCGTGACGCACGCCTCCACCAGGCGCGCGCCGACCTCCCGCGAGCGCCACTGCGGGGCCACATAGAATTCCTGGATGATTCCGAACACGCCCTGGGCGTAGAGTGCCCGGCTCTCGCAAAGCGTCGCCACGCCGATCGCGCGCGCACTCGCATCGTCCAGCGCGACATAGACAGCGTACGAGCCAAGCTCAATCCACTCCCGGGAAAGTGCTGCGCTGGTCTGCACATCGACGTCGAAGTGCTCTTGCCCGATGATCTCGATGATCTCGTCGGTCAGCGCTTTCACCATGCGCGCGATTTCCGGTGCGTCGGCCGGCGTTGCCCGTTTGATCGTGACTGCCATTTCCGTTATTCGTCCTTAGAGTCCCTAACATAATGAAACGCGCGTGCGTTGTGGCCAGAATCGTCGATAGCGCGAAGCGAGGTGCGTCCAATACTTGCTGTATTGGCAAGCCGAGCGACAAAGCTAGCGGCGATTCTGGCCGCAACCTCTTGTGGGCTGGCACGATTTTGGCCAAGGTCCGCCCACGTCATCGCCATAAAAATCAACCCCTTTAGCTCCGCAGGACATCACGCATGATGCCCCGCCAAAATCGTGACAGCGCAGCGTGTGTTTCATTATGTTAGGGACTCTTAAGCAGCTCGCGCGCGATGATATTACGCTGAATCTCGGAGGTGCCTTCGTAGATCCGCGTAATTCGGGCGTCGCGGTACATGGTTTCGATGCCTGCCTCGCGCATGTAGCCCATCCCCCCGTGGATCTGCACCGCACTGTCCACGACTTTGCCGAGCGCCTCGGTGGCGAAAAGCTTCGCGACGGAAGCCTCGAGCGTGCCCCGCTCGCCGCGCGCAAAGGCTTCCAGCGCACGCTCGACGAGCAGCCGTGAAGCATCGCGCGCCACCCCCATGTCGGCGAGCATCCATTGCAGCCCCTGATGCTCGGCGAGCTTGCGCCCGCCCTGGGCGCGCGTCTTCATGTACGCGGCGCTGCGAGCAATCAGCTTGTCCATCATGCCCACGCAGCGCGCGGCGATCGTTACCCGGCCCCACGTGAGCGTCTTCAAAGCCTGCACGTAACCCATGCCCTCCGCGCCCAGCAGGTTTTCCGCAGGCACCTCGCAGCGGTCGAAGACGACTGGCGCGGTGGTAACGCCATGCATGCCCATCTTGAGCTCGTTGCGGCCGACCTTGAGCCCGGGAAAACCGCGCTCAACGATGAAGGTCGAGATCCCTTTCGTGCCCTTCGCCTTGTCCGTAACGGCCATCACCGTGAAAATCTGCGCGATGCCGGCATTGGTGATGTAGATTTTCTCGCCCTCGAGCACGTAGTGGTCACCCTGCCTCACCGCCGTCGTCCTCAGCGAGCCCGGATCGGACCCGGCCTGCGGCTCGGTCAGCGCGAAACAGCCGATCAGCTCGCCCGTCGCCATGCGGGGCAGGTACTGGCGCTTCTGCGCCTCGCTCCCGAGCACCACGATTCCCGTGGTCGCGATCCCGGTATGGTTGGCGATCACGCTGGCGAAGCCGTAGTTCGACTTGCCCAGCTCCTCCTCGAGCGCGCATTTGCCTGCGAGATCAAAGCCAGCGCCGCCATACTCTTCGGGAATCGTGATCCCGAAGAACCCCAGCTCGCGCGCCATCTGCAGCAGCTCATCGGGAATCGCGTCGTGCTCCTCGATCCAGTGCGAGCGAGGCTCGACCTCGTGCTCGATGAACCGCCGCGCCGCTTCGCAAAATTGCCGGACTTCGGGAGAGAGCTGTATCGGCATGGCTTATCGCAAAGGTGTGACTAAGAGCGGTCAAAAACCATCATTGGCCGCAGATAAACGCAGATAAACACAGATCAACCTATACAAAAAAAGCGAAAAACCCGGAACCCGATTTATTTAGCCGCCGATGAACGCCGATGAACGCCGATGAACGCCGATGAAAAAGAAGTTTACTGATTTGTGGTGTTCTTTGTCTGCATTAATCTGCGGCTAATCCCTGGGGTCTAAACGAGCCCTGATTCACGATTCACGATTTACGATTTACGACGATTGATCGGCGTCTATCGGCGTTCATCGGCGGCTGAATTGTCGGTCTTTGCAGTCCGGGGCTTGATCAGCGCATCGACGACCTTAACGCCTTTGCCCTTGTCGTATACGAACAGGGGGTTCACATCCAGTTCCGCAAAATTCTCTCCCAGATCCACCGCCGCCGCGGACAGCCTGACGAGCGCATCCGCGAGCGCGTCCACATCCGCCGCGGCGCGGCCCCGCGCGCCTGCCAGCACCGGGTAGCCCTTGATCTCCTCGATCATGCGTCGCGCCTCGGACAGCGTGAGCGGAGCAAGCCGGAAGGCGACATCCCGCAGCACCTCCGCAAAAATTCCGCCCAATCCGAACATCACGGCCGGCCCGAATAGGGGATCGTTGACCGCACCGAGGATCGCCTCGATGCCCTTCCCCGCCATTTCCTGCACCAACACACCCTCTATCCGGGCATCCTTCCTGTAAGCGAGCGCGTTTGCAAGCACTTCGTCATACGCCGGCAAAACCTCCTGGTCGGACGCCAGACCAAGCCGTACCGCGCGCGCTTCGGTCTTGTGCGGGATATCGGGAGACTGAACCTTGAGCGCAACCGGGTAGCCGATGCGCCGGGCCGCGGCGAGCGCTTGCTCGCCGCTCGTCGCAAGTTCCTCGCGCGTTACCGGAATGCCGTAGCGAGCAAGCAGCTGTTTCGCTGCGTGCTCGCTGACATCGGCCGTCGCCTTCGACATCGCGGCGCGCGCCGCATCGACGGAAAGCTTGAGCGGCGCCTCGCTGCGCGTCTGGGCGTAGCGGCGCAGCGACTCGGCGTAGCCCGAGAGCACCGCCAGCGCGCGGCCGCACCGCACCGGCGAGCGATAGTGCGGAATACGCGCGGCGTCGAGCGCCGCGTAGGCCTCGGGCGCGACGATCTCGCGCGCGCTCCACGCGATGAAGATCGGCTTGGTGGTGTTGCCCGCCACGGAGACGATTTCTCGCGCAATCTTCTCGGCAAGCTCGCCCTGAAGCGACGCGTTGATCATCGCGACGCAGTCCACATTGGGATCGCCCACGATAACCTGGAGCGTGCGGTTGATGAGACTGGTGTCGTTGAAAATGGCGGCGGTCACGTCGACCGGGTTGAGCAGCGATCCGAAGCTCGGCACGAATTCGCGCAGCTTCGCGGCCGTCTCCGCCGAAAGCGGTGGCACCTGCATCCCGCGGCCGATGCACTCGTCGGTCATGAGGATCCCCGCGCCACCGGAGATCGTGATAATGGCGAGGCGGTTGCCTTCGGGCAGCCGCCCGCAGCGGAACCCGCGCCCATAATCGACCACGTCCTGAATGTCCTCGACCTGGATGATGCCGGCCTGCCGGAAGGCCGCCTTGTAGAGTGTCATCGCGCCGCCGAGGTTGGCCGTATGCGAAGCGGCGGCTTTTTGTCCCTGCTCGGTGTTGCCGACCTTCCACATGAGAATGGGCTTCCTCGCGGCCAACGCCTTCTCGCCGACTTCGATCAACCGCCGCGCATCCTTGAGCCCTTCGATATAGCCGACGATGATTTCGGTCTGCGGTTCGCGGATGTAATACTCGATAAAGTCGAGCGTAGAGACCCCGATCTCGTTGCCGGTCGTGACCATTTGCCGGAACGGCAGCCCACCTTCCAGGGACGAGAGGTTCATCACCGAGAATCCAAACCCGCCGCTTTGCGAGACCATGCTGACCGGGCCCGGGCTGTAATGGGCATTGAACACCGACCCGAAGCCGGCGTAGACCTGGGCCGCGACGTTGATCATCCCCTGACAGTTCGGCCCGATGACACCGATATCGTACTCGCGCGCGATCGCCATCAACTCCTGCTGCAGCGCCACGCCCTTGCCCCCCATCTCGGAGAAGCCGGAGCTGAAGATGATGACGTAGGGCACGCCCTTCTGTCCGCACTGGCGCAGCACGTCGGCAACGCGCGCAGCGTTCACCAGGATGAGCGCGAGCTCGGGAATCTCGGGCACTTCCGCGAGCGCAGGGTAGCAGCGCAGACCCGCGATTTCCTCATAGCGCGGATTCACGGGGTAAAGCGTGCCCTCGTAGCCGTGACCCTTGAGAAACCGGAGCGGCTGGCCGCTGATGGTATTGAGATCTTGCGACGCGCCAATGATCGCAATCGCGCGTGGGTTGAAAAAGCGTTCGAGGTCGGTTCGCATGCCGCGCCGCCTGGCAGCCTGCCGGAATTAACAGCCCGACCGGCCGCTAACAGCAAGAGCGGCCGACCGTTCAGCAAAAAACACGGCCGAACAGGTCGAATGTCCAGAAAAGCGAAGGTGATTTTGCATATTCGTCATCCGTTCGTGCAGTTTTCCAGTGCCGGTTTTGCATAAGGAGTTTGTCGAAGCCAAGTCCGACAAACTCCTGGAAAGTTCTTATCGTGGAGAGTTCAAAATTATACGCTGCCCTTGGTCGGGCCTGTCCCCGGTGCTATGCTTCGCGTGCCCTCCGCACGCAATAGGCCGCATTGTGAACACTGCCGCAACGACGACCGCCGCCGGCCCGCGTTCCTTCAAGGAAGTGTGGCTTATTTCGGCGGGCCACGCCCTCACGCACTGGTACACTGCGACCTTCTACCTGCTCCTGCCGCTGATCGGCAAGGAGCTCGGCCTCTCGTACACCGAGATTGGCCTCATCATGACCACGCAGCACCTGATCGGTGCAATCTCGAACCTCCCGGGCGGCATGTTCGTGGACATGGTGGGGAAGAAGGGCTATCTCCTGGCCGCCTCGCTTTTCTGGGTCGGCTTCCCGTACGCGCTAATGAGCGTCACGCACAACTTCTGGATGCTGCTGGTCTGCGTCACGCTGGTTGGCATCGGCGGGAACATCTGGCACCCCGCCGCGATCCCGACCCTCGCCCTGCGTTACCCCGACCGCAAGGGTCTCGTGCTCTCCTTTCACGGCATGGGCGGCAACCTGGGCGAGGCATTCGCGCCGCTCGTGGTCGGCGCGCTTCTCGCGTGGATGAGCTGGCGTGCCGTGGTCGTTGTCAACGTCGTGCCGGGCATCGTGATGGCCGTCCTGATCCTCGTCATGCTAGGCGCGTTTTCCATGACGACGAGTCGCGATGAAATCGACGGTGGCGCAGGCGATCGCAGTTTCAAGAGCTACCTGCGCGGTTTTGCAAGTCTGCTGAAAAACCGAGGCCTGATGCTGGTCTCGATCGGTGCGGCGTTCCGCACCATGACCCAAGTCGGGTTGCTGACGTTCCTGCCGGTCTACCTCGCCTACGAGCTCGGCTACTCGCCGCTCGTCACCGGGGTCTGTCTCACCCTGCTCCAGGTCGCCGGTTTCGTGGCCGGGCCGGTCGCCGGCCACCTCTCTGACAAGTGGGGGCGCAAGCGCATCGTCATGTCGAGCATGGTGCTGACCGGTGTCACGATTCTCGGCATGGCTCTTGCGGGGCGCAGCGTATTGTTCATCCTCTTCGTCGCGCTGGTCGGATTCTTTCTCTACGCCCTGCGCCCCGTGCTCCAGGCCTGGGCCGTGGAATGCACACCGAAACATCTTGCGGGGAGCGGCGTGGGTCTGCAGTTTGGCATTACGGCGATCGGCGGCAGCATTTCGCCCGTGGTCGTCGGCATGATCGCGGACGCCTACGATATCTACACCGGCTTTCTTTTCCTGGCCGGAACGATCGTCTGCGCGAACCTGCTCATTTTCTTCATGCCGGACGGCCATCGGCAGAAGGCAGCAGCCGTCCGGGCCGGATAGCTGGGGGCCCGCTGGGCCAGTCGTCCTGATTAAGTCGTATCTCAAAAATCGAAAAAATTTATTAACCGCAGATAAACGCAGACGGAACCCCCGCGTAAATCAATACACTTGTTCTTTATCGGCGTTCATCGGCGGCTTCATTCCGGGTTTTTGAGACAGCCTTTAGTGTTTCGGTATCAAATCAATGAGAGCCTGGTTCGAGATTGCCATTCAACGCTCCATCCGCCAGCGCGCGCTCAAGGTCGCCGCCATTGTCGGCTCCATCCTGATCATCATCAATCAGGGGGACGTGTTGTTGCTTGGCAACGCAACGCCGAAAACCTGGATACAGATCATGCTGACGTTCCTCGTGCCCTATTGCGTGTCGACCTTCGCCAGCGTTCAGGCGATTCGCCATCTGTCGGCTACCGTTGCATCCACCGACGCTGCTGCGAATGACACGGGCAAGACCGACGCGCCCACTCGATCGTGATTGCCGGCGCATGAATCAAAATGTTCTGGTGAACCCCTGGCGCCCGGAGCGCGGAATCGAGATCGTTGCCGGGACGCCCCCCGGCGGCGGGCTCGACCGCGCCGCGCGCGCACTGCTCAAGGTGATGGAGTCGAATCGCCTGCTGGACGTGGCGGTGCGCGTCAACAACGTGCCCGGTGACGGGGCGAAGAAGTGCTGGGC
>JAQBFV010000299.1:0-16124 GCA_032123035.1 Betaproteobacteria bacterium
TCACTGCGTTCGTCTGGCTGCTCACGCTGCACCCGCATGCCGCCGGTCGAACCTACGCGGCTTACGGGGGCGTTTACGTGGTGGTCGCGCTGGGCTGGCTGTTACTGGTCCAGCGGATCGTCCCGGACCGGTGGGACCTGATCGGCGGCGCGGTGACCGTACTCGGCATGGCCATCATCTACTTCGGACCGCGCAGCGCAGCTTGAACAAGCATTTTTTCAAGCCAAATCACATCATCGTGAAAGTGGTTTCTTCGCCGATCGTCACCGGCTCCGAGCGTGGTGACGGCGGGAACGTATTCCTTTTTTACGTCCGCCGGCCGTCGGTCGGCAAATCCCGCAGCGAGCGCTTCAAAGCCGCCCGCTCCGCACTCGGCGCGAACAATGCACGCCGCCGCAACACTGCCTTCTTGAGCGCCGCGTAGAAGCGAGCGTCCATTCGACAGCGCTCGATCAACCGCGCGAGCGCCCGGTCGTCGAACAGCGGAAAGTAGCCCGGGTAATCACGGCCCAGCATGCCAACGTTTCCCCGAATTCGGGATGCGAGTACGGGAACGCCGATGCGGGCAGCCTCGCAAATAACGTTCGCACCCCCTTCCATGACGGAGCTGACGACCAGGAGATGGCACGTGGACAGCCGCCGCATCGCGGTCGCATGCGGCAGGCTGCCCAGCCAACGGTAGCGGAAATCGCGCTTTTCCCACAACGCGCATTCCGCCCGCATCGCCGGATCCAGCGCGCCGCCAATCTGTAACAGTTCGATCGGGGCCGAGGACGCAATATGGGCGAGCGCGTGGGCGGCACGGAACGGATCCTTCTCGCCGCGCAGGTGACCGATGACCGCGACCCTGAATCGGCCTTTCGCCGGGGCGTGCCGCAACCTCACGCCCGACGACTGATAAACGACCATCGCCTTCTTTCTTAGGGCAGGGGTCAACTCGTTGAGCCCTGCCTCCTGGAGCAGGATCAATCGCGTCGCCATCCCGAGCGCCTGCCTGGCCTCGGCGTGCTCACGGATGTCACGATAGAGATCGGTGCCGGTCAGCGCCAGCACCAGCGGCGCATCAGGTCGCTGCTGCCTGAACCGCGCGATCGACGGGTAGCTCTTGTAGGCATGCAGCGCCAACAGCATGTCGTCTTCGCCACCATTCCAATCGGTGCACACGCGCACCTTATGCCCGAGGCTGCGCAAGAAAGCACGCCAGCGCGCGGCGGTATGCCGGTTTCCGCTTCGAGGCACGGCGGACGGTGGAACGGTGATGGCGATTTTCATGCGGCGGCTGTCATCCAACAACAAGAATGGACAGGATTTACAAGATTTACAGGATTAAACCAAAGGGAATCAATAAGCACAGCTTACGATGTGCATATCGTTAATCCTGTTAATCCGGTCTAATTGTGGACTTGAATTCGTCCGTGTTCATCTGTGTCTATCTGCAGTTAATATTACGTGTGCACGATAGGATTCGCACTGACGCATGATAGACTCCGCCCTCCTCGCCGCCGAGCTGCGCGCCAGCCGAACGCATCTTACCCGGATTACTGCGGACCTGGACGGGGACCAGCTACTCGGCCCCAAGCTCACGATCGTCAACCCGCCGCTCTGGGAGCTCGGGCACGTCGCCTGGTTCCAGGAGTTCTGGTGCTTGCGCGACAGCGCGCGGGGAACGCCCCCGGAGCCACTTGTCCCGGGCGCAGACGCCCTCTACAACTCCGCGGAAGTAGCGCACGACACCCGCTGGGACCTGCCGCTCCCCGACCTGAAAGCGACGAGGTCGTATCAGGCAGAGGTCCTGGACCGCGTCCTTGGAAGGATTGCGCGCGAGCCGGAAAATCGCGAGCTGCACTACTTCGTCCAGCTCGCGATTTTTCACGAGGACATGCACTCCGAGGCGTTCCACTACACCCGGCAAACACTGGGGTACGGTAATCCTTTTCCCGAAAACGAAAGCGCTGCCGGCCCTCTCGAGCCGATTGCCGGCGACGCAGAGCTTCCCGGCGGAACCTTCATGCTCGGTGCCAATGAAGGCAGCGCTTTCGTTTTCGACAACGAGAAGTGGGCCCACGAAGTCGAGATCCGCCCTTTTCATATGGCGCGTACTGCAGTCACCAATACCGAATTCGCCACTTTCGTCGACGACGGCGGATACGCCCGGCGTGAGTGGTGGAGCGATGAGGGCTGGGAATGGAGGAACCGCGCGGGCCTGGCGGCGCCGAAGTACTGGGTCCGGCAGGACAACGCCTGGCACCAGCGGCGCTTCGAACGGGTCGTTCCACTGCGCCCGAGCGAGCCCGTTCTACATGTGAGCTGGCACGAGGCGAACGCTTATTGCCGGTTCGCGGGGCGGAGGCTGCCCACGGAATCCGAGTGGGAATATGCCGCGTCCTGGGATCCCATTGCGCGCGAGAAGCGTCGTTATCCGTGGGGCTCTGCCCTGCCAGCGACAGCGCTCGCCAATCTCGAAACCTCCGGTCTTGCCAGCGTCGAGTCGTACACTGCGGGAGATTCCGCCTCGGGTTGCCGGCAGCTGATGGGAAACGTGTGGGAGTGGACCTCGACGGCCTTCGGCCCCTACCCCGGATTCGTTGTTGATCCTTACAAGGAATACTCCGAGCCCTGGTTCGGGACGCACAAGGTGCTGCGCGGCGGCAGCTTCGCAACGACCCGCCGCCTCATCCGCAACACGTGGCGAAATTTCTACACGCCGGACCGGAACGACGTTTTCGCCGGGTTCCGCACCTGCGCGCTGGATCGCTGAACACCGGTTTGTTAAGAACCGAAACATTTAGCCGCAGATAAACGCAGATACACGCAGATGAACTAGAAGTAGAGTCAGAATTAGTGACAGAGAGCACAGAGCTACACGAGGCAAAACACCGGAATTGATTCTCTCCGTGTCCTCCGCGGTTCGTAATTGATTTTCATCGGCGTTAATCAGCGTCCATCGGCGGCGGACCAACCCTAAGTCAGGAGGCGGAACGGTTTTTGATTCTTGTATCGATCTATCCGCGTTTATCTGCGGCTCGATTCTGCGTTCTGAACAAACTACGTTTCACGTTTCACGTTTCACGTTTCACGATTCACGATTCACGATTCACAATCCACGATTCACGATTCACGATTCACGATTCACGATTCACGGATCTGATCAGCGTTTATCTGCGGTTCATATTGTTTTTAACCGGACAGGATCGACTGCCATGACTTACTACCTCGTCAAGCTCTTCCTTTCCGCCGGCATCATCGTTGCCGTCTCGGAGATCGCCAAACACAGCGCCGGGCTGGGCGCACTGATCAAGTCGCTGCCGCTGATCTCGATCCTCACCATGATCTGGCTCTACGTGGATACGCACGATGCCGGCAAGATCTCGGAGCTCTCCACCGCCACCTTCTGGCTCGTGCTGCCCACGCTGCCGATGTTTCTGGTTCTGCCCGCCCTTCTCAGGCACGGGTTCGGGTTCTACGCAAGCCTCAGCCTTTCCATCGCGGTGATGGCGGTCTGTTACCTGGCCGCGGTGCCGCTGCTCGCGCGTATTGGGATCACCATCTAACCTTCGACCGGGCCGTTCGGAATGGGGCCGGGGATCATGCGCGGCATCCGACCCGGAACCGCGGGCAATTTCTGCGGTCCGATGGGTGGACCGTTGACTGGACGCATGCGGACCATTCGCTACCCGCTATCCACCGGTTTCCAGCCGCGTTGAACGGTGTCCATCGGCGGCTGTTTTGCGGGTTTTTGAGACAGCGCTTACACATAGGAAACAGAAAGATGCGACGAGCCTCATTGTTCACAGGAGTCTTCCTTTTGGCGGGTTTCGCTGCATTGCTGATCGGGCCTGCCGCAGCGCAGGCTCCCAGCACCCACCAGCACAGCTTCAGCGGCGCGGATCGATGGGCGCATATTTTCGACGATCCAAAGCGCGATGCGTGGCAGAAGCCCCACGAGGTGATCCAGGCGCTGGCGCTAAAACCCGATGCGGTTATCGCCGATATCGGCTCAGGCACCGGCTACTTCTCGGCGCGTCTTGCAAATATGGTGCCAAAGGGACGCGTCTACGGCGTGGACATTGAATCTGACATGGTGAAGTACCTCGCTGAGCGGGCGAAGCGTGAGGGCTTGACCAACGTTACTGCGGTGGCGGGAGTCCCGGACGATCCGCGTCTGCCCGAGAAAGTCGACCTGATCATCATGGTGGATGTCTTCCACCATATCGAGAATCGCGAGCGCTACTTCCGGAAACTCCGCGGATCGCTCAAACCGGGGGGCCAAATTGCGATCATCGATTTCCGCATGGATTCCCCGGAGGGCCCGCCGAAGAGCGCACGCATTGAACCGGCCCGCGTGAAGGCCGAACTCGTGAGCACCGGCTACGCGCTGGCCCAGGAGCATACCTTCCTGCCGAACCAATATTTTCTGGTCTTCACGGCGGGCAAGAGCTGATCCTGGGAGGTGCTGCGCCTGCATGACCTCGGAACGTAGATCCGAACGGCTGCCCGCGGTAGCGGTCATAGTGCTGGCATAGGTAGTGGAGCGAATCACTTGGACGAGGCTCGCTGCAGGAGCAAGCGCGGCGGGCGCAGGCCTTGCCGGCGGCATGATGCTCAATCTCGAGGTAACCGCCGGACGTGATTCCCGCAGGGAAAACCCGCTTCTCAACGTTGGAGGAGTTCAGCGCACGGGAAAGGGCCGTGCTCGCAGTTGACGACGCTACGCTGCGACGACGAAGTCGAATCGCGCGTCGCGCTGTGCGCCTTTGCGCACGACTCGCATCGTCAACTCGCGGCGGTAAATGCCGTCGGTGCGGTTGCCGGGTTCGTCCGGAAAGTAAAGTTGGGTTGTTAACACGCGGCCGCCCGGCACTTGCACGTTGACGTGAATGTGGCGCGTGCGCCCCGGGTATTCGCCCGGAACGATGGTCTCGAGGCTGTAGCGTCCCTGCGTGTCGGCGAACACGTGGCCGCGATAACGAGAGCCTCTGTTGTCGTATTCGCCCGCCTCGTCGCAATGCCAGAAGTCGAGTAGCACATATGGCATCGGCTTGCATTGCATCGAAAGCACGAATCCCGTCACGACGAGCCGTTCCGCCTTGCTGCCCGGCTCGACCAGCGAGCTACGCCGCGGCGAATTGGGGGTATAAAAAGGGCCCGCGGTCTGCGACGGCGTTTGCTCGGGCTTCTCGCCGCAGGCCGGTGTCAGCAGCAACGTCTGGCCCGAAGCATTGCGGATCGAGACGAACGGGAGGGCGAGCGCGGCGCCCAGGAACCTGCGACGGCCGGTCCAGCTCCGAGTGCGTCTCATGGCCTGTCTCCTTACTTCTTTCTGAGCTTGCCCCAGAGATCGTCCAGCCGCGCGTAACGGCCGCAGCCGTTGACGTAGAACTTGTAGCGTATCGGGTTCTTCATGTAGTAGCCCTGGTGGTAGTCCTCCGCCGGCCAGAACTCGCCAGCCTTCACGATCGGCGTCACGATCGGCTGCTTGAACGGCTTTTCCTTCTCCCACTTTGCCTTCGAGGCTTCAGCAAGACGCTTCTGCTCCTCGTCGTGCCAGAAGATCGAAGGCCGGTATTGCGAGCCGGCGTCGCAGAACTGCCGGTCGATCACCGTGGGATCATGGTTCACCCAGAACTGCTTGAGCAACCGCTCGTAGCTGACCTTCTTTGGGTCGTACACGACCTGCACCGCCTCGGTGTGGCCGGTGGAGCCCGAAGACACTTGTCGATACGTCGGGTTCTTCTTGCTTCCGCCGATGTAGCCGGAGGTCGTTGAAATCACGCCGGGAACCTTGTCCATGGCCTCCTCCGCACACCAGAAGCAGCCGGCAGCGAAGGTGGCTGTGGCCAGTCCGGACGGCTGGCCTTGGGCAAAGACAGGCTGGGCGGCGAACGCGGCCAGCCAGATCGGCAGGATGAGAAGTCGGGCAAACATGGCCTATGGCTCCTTTATGACGTTACCAGCTTGATCGGTGATAAGACCGATCGCTTACGCCTTAGTTCGGCGGGCACTGCGTAAATTATCAGACCCTCGCGCAGGCAAGTCGGCAAGAGCGAGGACGGCGGCATGATGCTCAACTTGATGGCGTCGGCCTGAGCCACGCCGTCGCAGCATCATCCGGTCGGAACTCCGTCACGTTTCTGCTGTCTTCCACGCGCGCGTCGTTGCGAGACGCTAAATTTTCGGATAGACTGCGCCCGCTTATGTTGAATGGTGCCAAACGATTCGTACTGTTACTTGCACTGGTAATGTTACCGATGCAGGGCCTCGCCGCCGCGCTCTCCGGTCTCGTCTGCGATGCGAACAGTAAAGAACAAACAGCGCATGTCGCGCATGCGAACGACGGCCACGACCATGGCGCGCAGCGTGACAGCCACCCCGACGACGACGGCGCCAACATTCAACACGAACATCTCTCTTGCCATCACTTGGTTTCCATATTGCCGGCAGTGACGCCGCCGACCACGGTGTCCGATTTCCCGGTGTGGGCGTCGCTGTCGCACAGCTTGCCCGACCTTTTCGTTCCCGACCGGCCCCAGCGGCCTCCCCTAGCCTGATCTTCGTCGCACGCGGGTAAACCCGCGCTGGCGCGCTTAATGCGTGCATCCGTCCACATTGCGTTCGCGCGGTGCGGAGACCTCAACGACGAGGACACCATGCGTAGAAGTGTTTGCATCATCATCATGCTGCTGCTCGCGCCACCGGTGTGCGCCGATGGCACGCTGCGCGATGCAGTCGAGCGCGCCTGGGCGCGGCAGCCTACCGCGCGTTCGCAGCCGACGCGCAGCGAAGAATTCGCCGCCAGACGCGACGCGGCGGAAGCGCTGTTTCCCGAGCCTCCGAGCTTAAGCGTCTTCAATCGCAACGACAAATTGAACAGTAACGACGGGGCAATTGAGTGGGAAGCGGAAATCGCGTTGCCGCTATGGCTGCCCGGGGAACAAGGACGGCAAAACGCAATCGTCAGTTCCGAACGGGACCAATACAACGCCAACTTGACGGCGGCCAAGCTGAAAATCGCCGGCGAAGTGCGTGACACCTACTGGCAGGTTCGGCTCGCTGAGAACGAGCTTGCGCTGGCCCGACGCCAAGTGGAGGAAGCGGCGGCGCTCGCGGCGGACGTCGAGCGCCGTGTCAAGGCTGGTGATCTGGCTCGTATTGACCTTAACCAAGCGCAGGCGGCGGACCGGCTGGCGCGCGCGGCCCTGACCGGAGCCGAGATCAAGGCATTCAAGGCAGGGCGGGCGTTTGCGGTGCTGACCGGCATGGCCGCTTTGCCGACGGAGGAAGAAACCATCGCGCCAACCCGTTCCGCCCTCGACGATCATCCGCTGCTCACGTCCCTGCAGCGCGCCGTGGCGACCGCACAAGCCAAGCTCAGTCAGGCCGCGCAAAGCCTGCGCAACACCCCGGAGCTCGAGCTCGGCGTACGGCGGGAACGTCATAACTCCGCCGAGCCCTTTGCAAATTCCCTTATGGTCCGGTTGCGGATCCCGTTTGGGACCGAGGCGCGCAACAAGCCGCGCATCGCTGCCGCCAACGCGGAAATGATCGAGGCTCAGGCCGCGTACGGCGTCGAACGTGCCAAAGTCGAAGCCGAGATTGAAGCAGCGCGGCGCGAACTGGAGCAGGCGCGGGCTGTCGTGCAATTAACGGAGGCGCGCTTCACGTTCTCCGCTGACACCCAGCGCCTGCTCGCCAAAGCCTTCGCAATGGGGGAGCTTGACTTGGTCTCGCGGCTGCGCGCCGAAAACGAGCGCTTCGAGTCCGAACTCAGTTTCACGCGCGCCAAGCTCGAGGCAGCACGCGCTGTCGCCCTTATGAATCAGGCTCTGGGAGTATTGCCATGAAATGGTTATTCGGATCGATGCTGGTGCTATTCTCGGTCACCGTTTTTGCTGACGAAGGTCACGGTGGTCACGGCGCACCGCCGTCGGCACCGGACATCGCGCTCGCGCCGCGTGTAGAAGCGCAATCGGAGATTTTCGAGCTGGTCGGGGTGCTCGGAGACGGCAAGCTCACCCTCTACCTCGATCTCTTCGCTACCAACGAGCCGGTGACAGGCGCGGCGATCGAAATCGAGAGCGGCGCGTTCAAGGCAACGGCGCAGCCGGGCGGCGAGGGCATCTACACTGCATCCGCCGCCGCGCTGACGAAGCCGGGCCAGTACCCGCTGGTGTTCACGATACGGGCCGCCGGTGAAAGCGACCTGCTCAACGGCACGCTCGGCGTTCTCCCGCCGCCAGGCGCCTCCAGCCACCCACACAGCTGGGACGAATGGCTGGTCTGGATCACCGGCGCCCTGGTCGCGCTGGCCGGCACTGCGTGGCTATTGCGCCGCAGAATGACGCGCACAACACTGGCAGTGGCGTTGGTTGCGGTTGCCGTCGTCCCGGTGTTGCTTGCGGTCGCAACTTCGTTGCACGCGGACGAAGGTCACGGTGCAGACAAGAAAGGCGCCGCGGACTACTCCCCGGTTGGTGCAGGCGAGAACGCCACCCCGCAGCGTCTCGCCGACGGCGGCGTGTTCATGCCCAAACCCGTGCAGCGCCAACTCGGCATCCGCACGATGCTTGCGGAGGTTCGCGAACTCGCTCATAGCGTCGAGCTCAATGGTCGGGTGATCGCCGACCCCAACGCCGGCGGCCGCGTCCAATCGAGCCAGGGCGGGCGCATCGAGCCCGGCCCGCGCGGCCTGCCCACGCTCGGACAGACGGTCAGCAAAGGCCAGGTGCTGGCGTATATCAAGCCGGTCGCTAACGCGATTGAGCTCGGCAATCAGCGCGCGCAACTGGCGGAAATCACCTCGCAGTATGGGCTCGCCGGGAAAAAGGTAACGCGCCTCGAAGCGCTCGAAGGCAGCGTGCCGCAGAAGGAAATCGACACGGCGCGCGCGGAATTCGCTGGCCTCGCCGAGAAGAAAGCCGCCGTCAGCGGCAGCCTCAGCGGTCGTGAAGCGCTGATCGCTCCCGTTTCCGGCGTCATCAGCGCCACCTCCGCCATGGCCGGGCAGGTCGTCGAAGCGCGCGAAGTGCTGTTCGAAATCGTCGATCCGCAGCGACTGATGGTGGAAGCGCTCGCCTATGATCCGATCGCGGTGGCGGATGTCGCCAGCGCGATCGGCGTGCTGCCCGCCGGGGCGGTGCTACCGCTCGTGTTCGTTGGCGTCGCGCGACAATTTCGCGACCAGGCACTGCCGGTGCTGTTCCGCATCAAGCCGCCCTCGCCGCCGCTCGCGGTCGGCCAACTGCTCAAGATCGTGGCCCAGACCAAACACATTATTAAGGGGATCGCGGTGCCGCTCGGGGCGTTCACCCGGAACCGTTCTGGTGAAACCGTGATCTGGGTGCACGCCGGCGCCGAACAATTCGTTCCGAGGAAAGTGCGCTTCCAGGCGCTTGATGGTGCCAACGCCGCGGTCACCGAGGGGCTCGCCACGGGCGAGCGCATAGTGATCCAGGGCGCCTCTGTACTCCCACAAGTGCGTTGAGGCGGCGCCATGTTTAATTTGATCGTCGACTGGAGCATCAAGCAGCGGCTGTTCGTGCTGGCGGCTTCGCTGCTGATCATTTTCTACGGCGGGCTGACCGCGCGGCAGATGCCGGTGGATATCTTTCCGGATCTGAACAAGCCCACCGTGACGCTGCTCACCGAGGCGGGCGGCATGGCCCCGGAGGAAGTCGAGCAACTGGTGACCTTCCCGATCGAAACCGCGATGAACGGCATGCCCGGCGTGACGCGCGTGCGTTCGGTCTCTGGCATCGGGCTCTCGATCGTGTTCGTCGAATTCGACTGGGGCACCGAGATTTTCCGCAACCGCCAGCAGGTCGCCGAACGCCTGTCGCTGGTGAAAGAACAGGTACCCGAGGGCATCGCGCCGCAGATGGGGCCGATCGCCTCGATCATGGGCGAGATCATGCTGATCGCGCTGCCCGCCGACCCGGCGCGCGTGAACCCGATGCAGGTGCGCGAGTACGCCGACTGGGTGATGCGCCCGCGGCTGCTCACCATTCCGGGGGTGGCGCAGGTCATTTCAATCGGCGGCGAGGTCAAGCAATATCGCGTCGAGCCCAATCTGGCGCAAATACAGGCGTTGGGGCTGACGCTCGAGCAGATCGAGGCCGCGCTCAAGGACTACGCCGCTAATACCAGCGGCGGCTTTCTCGAGAGTGGCGCGCGCGAGTACCTGATCCGCAACATCGGCCGCACCTCGCGCCTGGCGGACCTGCAGAATCTCGCCATTACCGCAAAAAACAACCAGCCGATCCTGCTCAAGCAGATGGCGGAGGTGAAGTTTGCCGCCGCGGTGAAGCGCGGCGACGCGAGCTACGACGCGAAGCCCGCCGTGATCCTGTCGGTGCAAAAGCAACCCACCGCCGACACCGTGAAGCTCACGCGCGACATCGAGGCGGCGATGGCCGACCTCGGCAAGTCTCTGCCTGCGGGCATGTCGCCGCCGCAGATCATTTTCAAGCAGGCCAACTTCATCGAAGCCTCCATCACCAACGTCGAAGAGGCGCTGCGCGACGGCGCGATCATGGTGGCGGTGGTGCTGTTCCTGTTTCTGCTCAACGTCCGCACCACGCTGATTTCGCTCACCGCCATCCCCATGTCGATCCTGATCACCGCGCTCGTGTTCAAGCTGATGGGGTTCTCCATCAACACCATGACACTCGGGGGACTCGCGATCGCGGTCGGCGTGCTGGTGGACGACGCCATCGTCGGGCTCGAGAACATCCTGCGGCGGCTCAAGCGCAACGTCGCCGGCGGCGCGCTCAAGCCGGCGCTGGAAGTGATCGCCGCGGCCACCAAGGAAGTGCTGTCGGGCATCGTCTACGCCACCGTGATCATCGCGCTGGTGTTCGTGCCGCTGTTCGCGCTCTCCGGCATCGAGGGGCGCCTGTTCGCACCGCTCGGCGTGGCGTTCATCGTGTCGATTCTCGCGAGCATGCTGGTTTCGGTTTCGCTCACGCCGGTGCTGTGCTACTACCTGCTCGCCCGGGGCGCGGCGGCCCCCGGCGACGATGCGAAAGCATCGTGGTGGTCGCTGCGCTTCAACCTGCGCGCCGAGGAAGAATACAGTCCGCTGGTGAAAAAGCTGAAAGCCTGGGACACGGCCATCCTGCAGTGGTCGTTCGATCACGCCAGAGGGTTGCTGGCGGGCGCCGTTGCGGCAGTGCTGCTTGCCGCCGCGGCGGTACCGTTCCTCCCGCGTGCGTTCCTGCCGCCGTTCAACGAGGGCACGCTCGTCATCAACCTGCTGCTCAATCCGGGAACCTCTCTCGGCGAATCGAACCTCATCGGCGCCCAGGCGGAACTCCTGATCAAGCAGGTGCCGGAAGTCATCCACGTCGGGCGCCGCACCGGGCGCGCGGAAATGGACGAGCACGCGGAAGGCGTGCACTCCGCCGAGATCGACGTCGACCTGAAACACTCGCAGCGCAGCCGTGACGCCGTGCTGCAGGACATCCGCAACCGGCTCGCCGTGCTGCCGGCGGTGATCAACGCCGGCCAGCCGATCTCGCACCGGCTCGACCACATCCTGTCGGGCGTACGCGCGCAGATCGCGCTCAAAATCTACGGCGACGACCTCGACACGCTGCGGGGCCTCGCGGCACAATTGCGTGACCGGCTGGTTACGGTCCCCGGCGTCACCGATCTGCAGATCGAGAAGGCGGTGCTGATCCCGCAGCTCAAGGTGCGCCTCGATTACGATAAGGCGGCCGCCTATGGCGTGACGCCTTCATCGGTGCTGAAAGCGCTCGAAACGTTGCTGGGCGGCGAGAAGCTGGCGCAGGTGATCGAGGGCAACCGGCGTTTCGATCTGGTGGTGCGCCTGCCCGACTCCGCGCGCGGCCCGCAGTCGCTCGCGCGGCTCCTGGTGGAGACCCCCGGCGGCCACGTCCCGCTTTCGCGCATCGCCGAGATCGAGGACAGCGACGGTCCCAACCAGATCTCGCGCGACAACACGCGCCGACGCATCGCGATCTCGGCCAACTCCGACGGCACCGACCTCGCCACGATCGTGGCGCGCATCCGCACCGAAATTGCCGTCCAGCCGCTGCCCACCGGCTATTTCACCAGCCTCGAGGGCCAGTTCCAGGCGCAGGAGGAAGCGACGCGGCAGATTGCCCTGCTCTCCGTGATGTCGCTGCTGTTGATCTTCATCGTGCTCTACACCCGCTACCGTTCCACTGCGCTGTCGCTGATGATCATGGGCAACATTCCGCTCGCGCTGGTCGGCAGCGTCATCGCCCTCAAGATCGCCGGCCAGCCGCTTTCGGTCGCCTCGATGATCGGCTTCATCACGCTCGCCGGCATCAGCACGCGCAACGGCATTCTGAAGGTGAGCCACTACATCAACCTGTGCGCCTTCGAGGGCGAAAAGTTCGGCAAGGAGATGATCGTGCGCGGCTCGCTCGAGCGGCTCACGCCGGTATTCATGACCGCGCTGGTGGCGGCGTTCGCGGTGGTCCCACTGATGCTCGCTGCGGACGAGCCGGGCAAGGAAATCCTGCACCCCGTGGCGGTGGTGCTGTTCGGCGGGCTGGTGAGCTCCACGATCCTCGACACCATCATCACCCCAGCGATGTTCTGGCTGTGGGGCGAAAAACCGCTCAAGCGCCTGCTCGAGGAGCATGCGCAACAGGCATTCTGATCTGCGAAAGGAGAATGGCCATGCGCCTTAACTCAACAACCCTCGCCGCGCCGTACGTTCCTGCGAAGCGTACGCTCGTACTTTTCGCCATCGCGGTCTTCGCGCTGGCATTTACACCGGGGACTTACGCCGATGGGCAAAAGAGCGGCCCGAATGGCGGCCAAGTAAAGGATGCCGGCAAGCATCATCTCGAACTTGTGGTCAAGGAAAACGCGTTGACGGTCTATGTGAGCAATGCCAAGAATGTAAAGGTCGCGACCAAGGGCGCGAGCGGCAGCGCGACTGTGCTGGCGGGCAAAGTAATTTCGAACGTCAAGCTTGAGCCGAGTGGCGAGAACACGCTCGCCGGCAGCGGCACCTTTCAGCCGGTGCCCGACATGAAAGTCGTGGTGTCGGTAACACTGCCTGGCCACGCACCGATCCAGGCGCGTTTCACGCCGCTCCAAACTCCGTAAGCTTCAGCCAAAGCGGCTGCAAATAATGACGCACATCGGAAATAATCGATACGACCACGCGAGATACGCCGATTTCCCCGCCAATGCTTACAGGCTGGCGGCGAGCGCGGCCAGCCAGATCGGCAGGATGAGAAGCCGGGCAAACATGGCCTATGGCTCCTTTATGACGTTACCAGCTTGGTCAGTGTTAAGACCGATCGCTTACGCTTCAGATCAGCGGGCACCGCGTTATTTACCAGGCCGTCGCGCAGGCAAATCGGCTAGAGCGAGGTCGTCGGTACGGCCTCGTTCCAGCCGCGCACCGCGCTCACGCAAGTGTGCGCTCAGATATTGAGCGGTACCTCGAACATCCAGTTCGACATTGCAGGATACGAAACACCTGCGCAACCGCGTTCATCGGCGCGGAGCGGACGAGAAAATCAATCCCGCCTCATGCGCCGCATCGATTTTACGCTCGACCGAGCCGTACCCGCGTCATGCGAGTGTGACCGGCACGGGTGACCCACATGCTTGCGTTCGCCGGGTACTATTTCAGGGAACTATGTGCAGGGATCCGAATCTACAGCGCATAGGAATATGATCGATTCCACGCGACACTGTTCGGCCTCAACGACGGGGCTTTTGTTCGGCGTAGCACTCATGGTCCTCGCCCCGGGGACAGGCTCGGCGGAGGGGCCGCGAACAAGGACTAATCCCGCCGGCGCCGAAGGCCAGCTCCAGCGTATTCTCGACGAAATCGCACAAACGAAGCTGGACTCAGCGCTCGAAGCGGCGAATCGATTGACGGCCGCCTTCCCAACCTTCCGCCTCGGACATCTCGTCCGGGGCGATCTTTTGCTGGCGCGAGCCAGGCCAATATCCGGTATCGGCAACACCGGTCACGCCGCGCCTGACCGCCTGGAGGAGCTACGGTCTGAAACTTATGCGCGAGTGCGCGCGTATACGGACCGACCGCCAGAGCATCTGGTCCCGCGCTACCTCTTGCAGTTCGCGCCAGAGCAGAAGATCGCGGTGGTGGTCGATGCGAGCCGCTCGCGCATCTACGTCTACGAAAATCGAAAGGGAGTGCCGCGGCTCGTCGAAGACTATTACACGACCATCGGCAAGCGCGGCATTGAAAAGGTCGTCGAGGGAGACCAGAAGACGCCCATTGGTGTGTATAACGTCACTACGAAAATTCCCGGCAGCAAGCTTCCCGACCTCTACGGCTGGGGCGCGTTCCCAATCAACTATCCCAACGAATGGGATCGCTTGAATCGCAAGACTGGGTACGGAATTTGGCTGCATGGGGTTCCGTCCGACACCTATGCGCGGCCGCCGCTGGCGAGCGACGGCTGCATGGTACTCGCCAATCCCGACATAGCAATGCTCGCAAAGCGAATGCAGCCCGGCATCACGCCCGTCATCATCGCGAAGCGTGTTGAATGGTCCCGCCCCGAGGTCTGGCGCACCGACCGCGACGCCTTCATGCGAGAGTTGGAAGCGTGGCGCGCGGACTGGGAGAGTCTCGATCCAGAACGATATTTGTCGCACTATGCGCGCGAGTTCCGCTCCAAGAAAATGGACCTAACGGCGTGGCGGCAACACAAGCAGCGGGTCAACTCCAGAAAAACCTGGATCAAGGTCGCCCTCGATAACGTCAGCGCTTATCGCAGCCCGGGCCAGAAGGATCTGATTGCGGTGACCTTCGATCAGGACTACCGCTCGAGCAATTTCAAGAGTCGATCGCGGAAACGGCAGTATTGGGTTATGAAAGACGGCCGCTGGAAGATAGCCTACGAAGCTTCGGTCCGCCGCTCCCGGGTCATTTTGCCCGAGTCGTTTCCCGGAAAGGCCGTGAGGGGCGGCGCCACGGCATTCATTCTAAAGAGAGCCCAACCGGACGCACAGGAGGCGAGGTGAACAGATTCGCAGTGCAACGTGGATTTCCTTCCGAAATAGGCGTGTGGAGGTTGATTGCGATCGGGTTAGCTCTGCTATTCGCAGCGCGGGAACCAAATTGATCTATATCAACCTGCGGGCAGAATGCGACTGATAGCATCCATAGCATTGTTATGAGATCACCATCGGATCGAATTGGGGTCATTGTGCGGTGTGCGGCCATCGCGGCGATATTGTTGGTCGGCCTCCAAGCGTTCTCGGCGGACGCCGCCGGCATGCACGATTCGGTTTTGAACGACCCGGTTGCGCAGCAGGCAGGATGCCACCACGCGCAAGACGAAAGCCTCTGCACATACGCCGCGAGCGGAAAAAACAGTGCCCCTCATTGTCATACGCTCACCGCAGCCGCTCGGATGATGGTTTCCGGGTGGTCGCCCGAGTCTCGGGACGCGGTGTCAGACGATGGTGTCGTTGTTGCACTTCCTCGTCGCGCGATGTCAATCCTCGCTGTTCCGAGGGCTTTACCGGCGGGTCCGCCGGCTTTCATTCTCTTCGCTAACTTCCGCAGCTGACCGTCGCGAGACCGCAGTGGGCGTCCGCAGTGAAGCGGCGGCCACTTGCTCGCGCCCGCGCGTGTCTATCGTTCACCAGGAACCATCGGCTTGTATTGAATCGATTCAGGAAAGGGGCTTGACCATGAAACGGATGAATTTTCGTAAGACATTGATCGCCGCCGCGCTGATCGGCACGACCACGATCGGCGCGACGGCCCATGCTGACCCACAGCGTGGCGGGTCCGGGATGGGCCCGGGGATGATGGGCGGCTACGGGCCCGCACAGGGCGGCGGATATGGACCGGGTCATGGCATGGGTCCCGGCATGATGGGCGGCTACGGCATGGGGCCGGGCATGATGGGCCCGGAGATGATGGGCGGCTACGGCATGGGTCCCGGAATGATGGGCCCGGGGATGATGGGCGGCTACGGCATGGGCCCCGGGATGATGGGCGGCTACGGCATGGGTCCCGGAATGATGGGCCCCGGGATGATGGGCGGTTACGGCATGGGCCCGGGGATGATGGGCGGCTACGGCATGGGTCCCGGGATGATGGGCGGCTACGGCATGGGCCCCGGCATGAT
>JAQBFV010000300.1:0-22681 GCA_032123035.1 Betaproteobacteria bacterium
CTGCGGAAATCCTCGCTATCATTCATTCGAACTGTCTCTACTCTGGCGGATTCCCCACCGCAGAACGGGCTCTTGCGCTGCCTGGCTGGAATCCCGAACAATTGCACCCGGCGAAGGAGGATCATTGCACAATCAGACCCAGGGCCAAAGCGCTCGAGAATACTGTTCTGAATTGAATGAATCCGAGCCACTCTGGGGAACCGGGGATGCGGTCGACGTTTGGCTGCTGCTCGAGTATCGGCCAGTCTGGAGAGCGAAAGCTCTGGTGGATAACGACTTGGCGGCTCCTGTTCGACAGTGGCTCGAACAGACGCTGGCGGTGCTCGCGGCTGCCGGTTATCGCGCCCGGCCGCAGTTCATCCGTCGCCCGGAACTCGATGACGGCAGAACGCGCCTTCTGGTTGCCAGCGACGATGCGCTCTTCGAATTTTCAGGTGTGGGCTATGACTTTCTGTCCGGATTGGATATCCCAGCCGTCCTGCGTGAGACTCGCCAATCAGATTCACCGGCGAATGTGGAGCCACTCTACTTCGTCTGCACCAATGGCCAGCGGGATCTCTGCTGCGCCAGATTCGGGCTGCCTCTCTATGCCGCCTTGCGCGAACGTGTTGGATCGAGAGCCTGGCAGGTCAATCATCTGGGCGGACATCGATTTGCGCCTAACGTGCTTGTTCTCCCTGCCGCCTGCCTCTACGGCCGCGTGGTGGTGGATCGAGTGGATGATTTTCTGGCAATCACCGAGCGTGGTGAAGTCGATTTCCAGAGGCTGCGTGGTCGGACGCGCTATCCGGCGATGGTGCAGGCGGCCGAAGCCAGCGTCGCGATCAACGGCTTGCGCCTCTTACAGGTCGAGGGTGATGAACGTGAGGCCGTCATCACGTTTTCGGATTCTGTGCAGCTCCTCAAAGTGCTGGTGAAGCGTAGTGATGAGCCCCTGACCGTGCTGAAGAGCTGTACGGACGAATTGGCTCAAACGGTGTTCCCCTATGTCTCTCTGAGACTCTGATCGAGTCAGATACGATCGGGGCGAGGGCTGAAGCTCCTAGCCCCTCGGGGAATCTGTTCTGCGACGAAGGTTCGCAGCTGCTCGGTAAGCTGGTTGATATCCACAGCATTGCTGGAAAGCGCTTCCCGTACATTGAAAGTCGACCAGAAGTCGCGCACGCCCGAAGGACTCTCGCGATCGATCGGAATGTCGCTCGTCAAAATCGGCCACACCCGTCTGATCCAGAGCGCGCGAGCGGTATTCGTGCTCTCGCCGGAGCACTACGCCATTTATCGCGAGGCGGGGTGGGATCGCAAGCGAATTGAGCGCGCGCTTTATGAGGCGACGATCCGTCCGGGCCGGGAGATTCTTGCCGGGCTCGACGGCGTGGGCGAAGGCGTGCCGGCAAGCCGTGCCGAGGAAATGGTTCCCAAGTTCCACGAGGACGGATTGATGGTGGTGCGTGCGGGAGGGAAGGCGGGGTTGTTTTCGGCGATCTTGCCGGGCTGGCTGGCGGGGCGCAATCGGCTGGAATTGCAGCCAGTGACCAAAGAGATCAAAAGCTGAGACACGAAGGACGCGAAGGAAAACCAACAACAAATTTGAACCGCCGAGACGCCGAGAGAAACAAGGACGGGAATAGGATCAAAAGCTGAGACACAAAGGACACAAAGGAAAACCAGGAACAGAATTTGACCTGACAAATACTTCTAACCAAAACGGCAACCTGTCAGATCAAGTCGCGACTACTACAGTTCATTTGTTATTCTTGATTCTCTTGGCGTCTTGGCGGTTCAACCCGGTTTTGTTCTGATTCCATCCTGTCTTTGTTTTCCTTTGTGTCCTTGGTGTCCTTTGTGTCTAAGATTCTTTGGCCGTAACGAGACTGGGAGATTTGAAATGACAAACTGGATGCGTGATCCGACGGCAGAAACCTCATCGGTGAAGCGTGCGCGGCGAGCACCGCCGGCGTCACTCGCAGGCCTCACCGTCGGGCTGTTCGACATCGGCAAGACCCGGAGCGACGAGTTCTTCAACCAGATCGAGAAACGTTTCACGGAGCGCGGACTCAAGGTCAAGCGCTTCGGCAAGCCAACGAACGCAAAGGTCGCGACGCCGGAAAATTTGCAGAAGGTCGCGGACGAAGCCGACGTCGTGGTAATTGGCTTATCCGACTGAGGGTCATGCACGTCGTGCAGTTTGCACGACCTCATGAACTTCGACACCCGGGGGCGTCCCGGCGTCTCCGTCGTCACGCAGGCTTTCACCGATGCGGTGGAAAAGCAGTCGGGCGCGCTGGGTTTTGACCCCGGGGTCGTCTATGTGCCGCATCCGATTCAGAACCGCACGCCCGAGGAGCTCGCGAAGATCGCCGACGATGTCGTCGGACCCGTCCTGAGGATGCTTACGTCAACGTCCTGAAAGGTGATGGAAACTGGTGATGAAAAATAGTGATGACAACTGGTGATGGGTAACGCTTGTAGCATTTCTCGTCACCATTATTCATCACCACCTTTCATCGCCACTCTTCATCACTTCTTGGCCGCGAGCGCTTGCTGGCGCTTGCCGAGCAGCCAGCTCACCGTGGCCCAGCCGAGGGCCAGCGGCACGGCCGCCACCGCGAGCGCGACGACGCCGAGACCGAGCGCCTTGAGGCCCGCGAGCAGCCATCCGCTCCCGGCATCGGCACCCCGAAACACCACGGTATCGATGAAGTTCTTGGCCTTGTACTTGCGCTCGCGGTCGAGCACGGCGTAGAGAAGCTCTCGGGCCGGCTTCGCGACGGCGTACTCGCCTGCACGGCGCACGACCTGGAAGACGACCAGCACCGCCAGCACGGGATAGGCACCCAGCATGGCGAACCCCGCCACTGAGAGCGCCGGCAGCAGAACGAGCGTGCCCGCAACGCCGAGCCGGTTGAGCAGCTTCGCGGTGACGGCCACCTGCAAACTGAGGGCAAGCAGGTTAACCGACAGATCGATGTAGGCGAAGAGGCGCGTGCGCTCGGCGCCGGAAGCAAGGCTCGCTGCCACGATCCGCGCCTGCTCGAAGTAAAGAAAGGTGAAAAGCAGCGAGAACAGCGTGACGTAGAGGCAGATGCCGAGCAAATAGCCCGATCCGGCGACTGCGCGAATGCCACCCCAGACACTGCCGCCGAGCGGGCCGTTCGACACTTGGCGTGCCGCGCCGAGGCGGGCTTCGGGCTGCGTATCCCAGGCCAGCAGGCGCAGGATGCAAAGCACCGCGATGCCCAGGAAAACCGCCGAAACGAGAAGCAAGTTCGGCACGCCCAGCGGGACTGCCAGCGTGGCCGTGAGCGTGGGGCCGGTGAGCGCGCCGGCGGTGCCGCCAGCCGCGATCATGCCGAACAGGCGCTTGCCCTGCTCGTTGGTGTAGAGGTCCACCATGAAGCTCCAGAACACCGAAACGATGAATATGTTGTAGACGCTCACCCACACAAAGAAGACGCGCGCGATGAGCCCGGGTGCGACGCCGCTGAGCATCAACAGGTAGAACACGAGAAGATTGACGATGAAGAAGCCGTAAACGGCAGGGAGCATGACCCGGCGCGGGAACCGTCCCGTGACCCAGCCGAACAGCGGGACCGCTGCGAGCATGGCGAGAAACGTTCCCGTGAACAGCCACGGCAGGTTGCTGATTCCGCCGGCGATGCCCATCTCGTCGCGAACGGGCCGCAGGACGTAGTAGCCGCACAGCACGCAGAAAAAATAAACGAACGACCACGCGAGCGCTGGCCACTCGTGGGCGCGAACGTTCAGGGCTCGGAACATAGCCGACAGTGTAGCGTCAAGCGGGCGGGCCCGCCTGTCGCGGTTGACGAAGGCCGACGAGGATACGATACTCTCGCGTCCCGTACAGGAGATCGCAGTCGATCATGCGTCTGGTTACTTTTTCTGATGACAAGGGCGCGCGCGTGGGCGTGCATGACCCGGAGTCCAACAGCGTTGTCGACCTGACGGCCGGCACGCGGCTGCCGCAGGACATGAACGCTTTCATTGCGCTCGGCAAGAACGGATTGTCACGCGCGCGACGTTCAGTGAGGAGCGGGGAAGGGCGCATTCCGTTCGATAGCGTGAAGTTGCACGCGCCGATTCCGCGTCCCGCAAGGAACATCCTGTGCGTCGGCAAGAACTACCACGACCACGCACTGGAATTCCATGCGAGCGGCGTCGACGCGACCGGGAAGGAAACCATTCCGGAAGTGCCTGTCATGTTCACCAAGTGGCCGAACTCGGTGATCGGTCCCGGCGAACCGATTCCGAGCGCAAATGACTATACGAACTCGACCGACTACGAGGGTGAACTCGCGGTGGTCATCGGCGAGGGCGGGCGCAACATCAGCAAGAAGGAGGCCTACAGCCGCGTCTATGGCTACACGATCATCAACGACGTTTCGGCGCGCACCCTGCAGAACCGGCACCGGCAATGGTTTCTCGGCAAGAGCCTGGACGGCTATTGTCCAATGGGGCCATGCATCGTTACCGCCGACGAGGTGAAGGACGTCACGCAGCTGCAGCTGGTCACCAAGGTCAACGGTGAGCTGCGGCAGAGCGCGTTCGTGACCCAGCTCATTTTCGATATCCCGACGCTGATCGAGACGCTTTCGCGCGTAATGACGCTCGAACCGGGCGATCTGATCGCCACCGGTACCTGCGCGGGCGTGGGCATCGGTTTCACGCCGCCGAAGTACTTGCAGCCCGGGGACAAGGTGGCGATCACGATCGAGCCTATCGGCACCCTCGAGAACCCTGTAGCTTAGCAGAAAGTGGTGATGATTAATGGTGATGAAAAACGGTGATGAAAAACGGTGGAGAATGCCGCCTATCACCATTAATCATCACCAGTAATCGTCACCATTTCTCATCACCATTTTCCGATCGCTGGTCACCGGTTACGGGTCACAAGTTATGAAGCTAATCCGCTACGACAGAAACGGCGCGCTGCGCCTCGGGATGATAGACGGCGAGCACGTCATCGACCTGCTCGACGCGTGTCCGACGGGAACACCACCTGCCGTCATTGCGGCGATGAGCGACATGACGCGGTTCATCGCTGCGGGCGAGGCAGGTCTCAAGGCCGCCGGGGCGGCGCTTGCAGGCGCGCGCAAGAGCGGCGCCGGCAGGACGCCACTTGCGGATGCGAAGCTCAAGGCTCCGCTCGATCCGTCGCTCATCCTGTGCAGTGGCGAGAATTACTGGGACCATCGCGACGAGAAGCCCGAGGTGACGCGCAAGGACCCGGAATTCTTTTTAAAGACCGGCCTGGGCGTGATCGGTCCGAGCGATGAAATTGTCCGCGACGAGCGCGTGACCCGGAAGCTCGATTACGAGACGGAGCTGCTCGTCGTGATTGGCGCGCCGGGGCGGCATATCCCGCGCGAGCGGGCGCTGGAGCATATCTTTGGATATTCGATCATGAATGACGTCACCGCGCGCGATCGTCAGGTGACCATGCGCCCGGACGGCTCCTCCGTGTACAACCTCGGGCCCGGCAAGAATTTCGATACGTGCGCGCCAATCGGTCCCTGTATCGTCACTCGTGACGAGATCCCGGACCCGCAGGCGCTGGAGTTGAAGACCCTGGTCAATGGCGAGCTGCGACAGAACAACTCGACCGCAAAGATGATCTGGGACTGTGCCCGCCTGGTCGAGTTCTTCTCGACATTCATTACGTTACGGCCGGGTGTGGTGATCTCGACCGGGACTCCCGGGGGCACGGCCTGGGGCACCGACCCGGAGCTGGGCGGGAAGAAGCCGATGCGCAAGGACGTCGTTGCACCCAAAGGCTACCTTCAGCCCCGCGATGTCGTGGTCTCCGAAATCGAACACATCGGACGGCTGGAAAATCGCGTGGTAGCGGCCTGAATGGCCGTGAAAACACAGAATTCGGCAGTTCGCCGTTCCCGTATAGAATAAGGAGCGCTGCACCCCCAAACGCAGGGGGGGCGATGGTCGAACAAACTCTTGCGGCGAGGGATTGGACGTATCGGGAAATCCGCAGATCACCGGCATCGATCGTAGCTGGCGGGCGATCTTCGGAGGCGACCGCCCGGAAATAAAATCCATAACTTTGCATAACATTCCAGAACCAAGGAGGAGCTCATGTTGATCCGCTTAGCCCTATTTTCCGTAGTTTCATTCGCGCTGCTCGGCAGCGCGGTCGTTCACGCGCAGGACGCCTATCCGAGCCGGCCCATCACGATGATTGTCGCGTTCCCGCCGGGAGGCGTGGCCGACAAGAACGCGCGGCCGACAGCAGCCGCACTCGAAAAGGTGCTCAAACAGCCAGTGCCAATCACCAACCGGCCAGGGGCCGGCGGCGCGGTCGGCAACGCGGTGGTCGCGCATGCCAAACCCGACGGCTATACCATCGGCATGCTGCTCTCGAGCGTGTCGGTGATCCCGGCGGCAGACCAGCTTTTCAACCGCAAGCCGGCCTATACGCTGGATGAGCTGAGAACGATCGCTTTGATTTCCGCCGACCCGATGATTCTGATCGTGGCTGCGAAAAGCGACTGGAAGTCGGTCAAGGATCTGGTCGATGACATCAAGAAGAAGCCGGGGCACTATTCTTTTTCATCCTCCGGCATCTATGGCGCCCTGCACATGCCCATGGAGATGTTCTTCTTTTCGGCGGGCGGCCTTAAGCTGCGTCACGTCCCGACGAAGGGTGGCGCCCCGGCCTTGAGACAGCTGCTCGGCGAGCACGTGGATTTCACTGCGGGCGGTCCCGCGGCGATCGGTCCGCATATCAGGAGCGGCAAGCTGCGCCCGCTGGCAAGCTGGGGCGCTGAGCGGCATCCCGCCTATCCGAAGGTCCCGACCTTCAAGGAACTAGGCTACGACATCGTGTACTACATCTGGGCCGGGATGTTTGCGCCAGCGGGCACGCCGGATTCGGTGATCAAGGTTCTTCGCGACGCCACGCGCACGGCCATGAAGTCCGCGGACTTCAAGAAGGCCATGAAGAACCTGAACTCGCCAATCGTCTACAAGGACGCGCCGGATTTCGACAAATACTGGCACACTGATGCCAAGCGTCTCGCAGGCATCGTGAAAATGGTCGGCAAAGTCGACAGCAAGAAGTAGGCCGGCTGTGGCGATTGTCTGAAATGGCTCAGGACGACGCGCAGGCCACGTCAAAAAGACGCGTACGAAGCGACCAGTTTTCAGGCTTGATGCTGGTCGCGTTCGCCCTGTACGTCGCGTGGGCGAACCAGGTTTATCCGACCGGCACGGTCCATGTGCCGGGCCCCGGCTTCATGCCGCTGGCGCTGGCGATATTCCTCGGCTCGGTGGGGCTGCTGATCGCTGTGGGGGGCGCCCGCTCTCGCCCCCTCATCGAGATGCGCTGGACCGAAGCGAAACGCGCGGTCACGATCTTGCTTGCGGCCGTCGTGGGCGTGGTTGCGCTCGAAGCGGTCGGATACCGCCTCACCATCATGGTGCTGCTGGTTTTTCTCATGGGCGTGATCGAGCGTAAACCGCCATTCATTGTGGCCATCCTGTCGATCGGTTTTGCCTTCTCGTCGTATTACGTCGTTGCCGACTTGCTGCTGGTGCCGCTGCCGCGGAGCCCGTGGGGCTTTTAGAAGGCGGAAGGCGGAAGGCGAAAGGCGAATGGCGGAAACAGTTTTTTTGAGTTGTATCTGTGTTTATTTGCGTTTATCTGCGGCTAAATTCGGGGTTTAACCGCAACACGATTCACGAATCACGATTCACGGCATATGGGTGAAACGTTAGACGGCCTGCTGCTCGGCTTTTCGATCGCTCTTCAGCCGTCGATACTCGTTTATGCGTTTATAGGCTGCATTCTCGGCACGCTCGTGGGCATGATGCCGGGGCTGGGGCCTCTGGCGGGGATCAGTCTTCTTCTCCCCGCGACTTTTGGCCTTAATCCCATCATCGCAATGGTGCTGCTTGCCGGCGTGTACTACGGCGCGATGTACGGGGGCTCAACGACGTCGATCCTGATGCGCATTCCCGGCGAAGCCGCCTCGGTGATGACCTGCATAGACGGCTACGCGATGACGCAAAACGGGCGGGCGGGGCCAGCCCTTGCGATCGCTGCGATCGGTTCTTTTATTGCGGGTACCTTCGGCGTTATCGGGCTCATGCTGCTGGCGCCCACGCTGGCGGCATGGGCGCTGCGTTTCGGGGCGCCGGAATTCACGGCACTGCTGATGATGGGGTTGTTCATCCTTGCCTACATGAGCGGCGGCTCGATGTTGAAAACGCTCTCGATGGCCGGGCTGGGGCTGCTGCTCGGCATGATCGGCATAGACCAGATGAGCGGGTTTACCCGCTTCACGTACGGCCTGGTCGAGTTGGGTGACGGCATCAGCATCGTGCCGGTTGCAGTGGGCTTGTTCGGCGTGTCCGAGATCCTGCTCACGGCCGGCCAGGAAGAGCCGCCCAAGGTCCAGAAACCCACATTGCGCGAGCTCATTCCCTCGCGCGAGGATTTCCGGCTTTCCGTCGGCCCGATCGCCCGTGGCAGTCTGCTCGGCTTCTTGATCGGCGTGATTCCCGGCTCGGCGCACATCATCTCGTCGTTCGTGTCGTACGGATTGGAGCGGCGCCTGTCGAAGCATCCCGAGCGCTTTGGCAAAGGCGCGATCGAAGGTGTGGCGGGGCCGGAATCGGCCAACAATGCCGCGGCGAGCGGCGCGTTCGTGCCCATGCTGGCGCTGGGCATTCCGACGAGCCCGATTACCGCGGTCATGATCGCCGCAATCATGGTGCACGGCATCGAGCCCGGACCGTTGCTGATCGTGGATCAGCCGGAACTTTTCTGGGGTTTCGTCGCCAGCATGTACGTGGGCAACGTGGTGCTTCTGATACTCAACCTGCCGATGGTCGGATTGTTCGTCAACCTGCTGCGTATCCCGTACGCCTACCTCTATCCGTGCATCCTCGCTTTCAGCATCGTCGGGTGCTACTCGGTGAACAACAGCATGATGGATGTCTGGATCATGCTGATCATGGGCGCGGTGGGTTATGGTCTGCGCAAGTTCGACTACGACCTGGCGCCGGTGGCTCTGGGGCTGGTGCTCTCGCCGATGCTGGAGATCTCGCTGGGACAGTCGCTGGCGATGAGCGCCGGAGATTACGGCATTTTTATCGAGCGTCCGATTGCGACCACCATGTTCGCGCTCGGCCTCGTTCTCTTCGGGTTTGCAATCAAGCCGCTCATCTTCAAGGGCAAGAAGGATTGGCGCGCGAAAGTGGGGCTCGAAGGCGAGGCTTGAAAAACAATATTAGCCACAGATAAACGCAGATACACGCAGATATAACAACAATCAAAACCAAGAACAACAATTGAACCGCCGAGAACGCCGAGAGAAACAACCTACGATCACGATTCACTATTCACCATTCACGCATTTCTAGTTTGCTTCTTGTAGTGTTCCCTGAATGACCAACACTCGCGGTGTGGAGGTCGACGCGGCGCCGCCCGCCGCGCCGCCGCTGTCGTTCCTGGTCGGAACGATGCTGGCTGCCCAGAGCTTCGGCACGATGGCGACGATGACGCTGCCCGTCGTCGCGCCCAAGGTGGCCGAGACCTATGGCATCAACTCGTCGCTGATCGGCTATCAGATCAGCATACTCGCCGGGGCGATGCTGGTGTCGCTGGCGCTGGGGAGCCAGCTTTCCACGCGCTGGGGCGCCTGTCGGGTTCAGCAAGGAGCCCTCTTGCTGCTCGTCGCCGGGTCGTTCGTTGCGATCCTTCCCGATGCCGCATTCATGTTCGGCTCGGCGCTTGCACTAGGCCTGGGCTACGGTCTGCTCACGCCATCCGCATCTCATCTCCTGGCGCGCTTCGCGCCGGCCAATCGGCGCAACCTGATCTTCTCGCTCAAGCAGACCGGTGTGCCCCTCGGGGGCGTGGGTGCCGCGGCGATCGCGCCTGCGGTTGCGGTGGTTTTTGGCTGGCAATGGGCGCTGGCGGGCAACGCGGTCGTTCTCTGCGGGCTCGTGCTGCTGCTGCAACGCGGTCGGCCACATTGGGACGACGACCGCGATCCTGCGGCGCGCATCGGCGTCAATCCGTTCGCGAACGTTGCCGAGATCTGGCGGCACGACGGGTTGAGGTTGCTCTCGATCGCCGGCGGCTGCTTCGTGATTGTGCAAATCTGCCTCAGCACGTTTACCGTCGTGTTCTTCGCGGAAGAGGTGGGAATCGGGCTCATCGAGGCCGGCATCGTGCTTACCGCCTCGCAGGTGGGCGGGGTCGCCGGGCGCGTATTCTGGGGCTGGATGGCCGACGTGACGCGCAGCTGCTTCGGGGTCCTGGCCGTGCTTGCGGCGGTGATGCTTGCGGCCTGTCTGCTCGCCTATTTCATTACCGCAGGCTGGTCGATTCTCGCGGCCTGCGCGCTGTTCTTCGTCATTGGCTCGACCGCCAGCGGCTGGAACGGAGCGTTTCTGGCGGAGGTCGTGCGCGTAACACCTCGCCCGGCAGTATCGCGCATGACAGGCGGCTCGCTCGTGTATGTGAATGTTTTAAAAATGCTGGGCCCCATCGTCTTCACCACCATTTATCTCGCAAGCGGCAGCTACGCGCTCACTTTCGCACTGCTCGCCGTTCCTGCGGGCGTCGGACTCGCCTGCGTACTGACAGCGCGGCAGGGCGAACTGCGCGCCGCGGCAGTGGCAGCCCGCTGACGAGCGGAACACGGGCGAATGCCCGTCACGCTAACTGTTTTGCGGTGTCGTGGATTAAACTATGTCCCGACTGCCATGCCACGACCGTTCGCCGTAATTATCCTCCTCCTCTTCCCGTTTGCCCTGGCGCGGGCGGAGGTGTCGTGCGAGCAACTCGTCGCCATTTCCGAGAAAACCATCAAACTGCGCGATCAGGGCGCGTCGCTTCCAAACCTGCTTGCCGAAACCGAGGATGATGTAATGAAGCGCCGCTTTACGCCAATCGAGCTCGAATTCATCCGGCTTCTCATTCGCGAGTCCTTCATGGGCGCTTACGCGCCACACGACGTCAACGAGGCATGCCAGGATGGCAGGCTATCGATCCCGGTCCGGAAAGCCGGGCAAAGTAAATAACCGGAATCAGAGGACAACATGCAAGCAATCCGCCTTATCGCGATCGGCTGGGTCACCGCCCTGCTGGTGCTTTTCCCGATGTCCGTTGCAATGGCGCAGGAGAAAGGCAAGATCGAGGTGCTCTGGCTGGGACATGCCGCGGCACGCGTCACCACGGTGTCGGGCAAGGTAATCCTGATCGATCCATGGATTGCCAAGAACCCTAAGACGCCGCGCGAGTACCGGATGCGCGGCGCATTGGGCAAGGTGGACCTGATCCTGGTGACCCATGGGCACGACGATCACCTGGGTGACGCGCCGGCGCTCGCGCGACGGCACAAGGCGCCCGTGTGGGGGCCGGCGGGGCTGAACCAGACGCTGCGCACACTGGGCGTCTTGCCGGCGGCGCTCGCGCCTCTCATGAACAAGGGTGGCACCATCACACCGTTTCCTGGCGTAAAAATCACGCAGGTACGGGCCGAGCACAGCTCGGAGCTGCTGTGGACCAACCCCAAGACGAAAAAGAAGGAAACGCATCCTGGCGGAGAGCCGGTCGGCTTCATCATCGAGCTCGAAAACGGCTTCAAGATTTACCACATGGGCGACACGGGGCTGTTCGGGGACATGAAGCTGATCGGGGACTATTACAAGCCGGACCTCATCATGATTCCGATCGGCGGGCACTTCGGGATGGACCCCAAGGATGCGGCTTATGCAACACGCGAATGGCTCAAGCCCAAGTACGCCATCCCGATCCACTATGGAACGCTGCCGGTGCTCACCGGCACGCCCAAAGACTACCTGCAGGCGCTCGGCAACGCGCCGACCAAAGTCTTTCTAATCAAACCGGGTGAAAAGCTCGCGTTCTGATGGCGGGCGCGGCAAAGGCGACGTGCGGCTGAAGACGTGACACGATGCCGTGTCACGACGTGACGACGTCACGGCTTGTCAATTGACGAGAAAAGCCGCCGGCAGCGCCCGCACCACCCCCTGCCGGTAGACGAGCTGGCTTTGTGCCATGTCGTGCACCGCGCGGTTGTACGCGTCAGTTACGATCTCGCCATGATCGAGCAGGTCGTGATGGAGGGCCAGCGGGCGCGCGAGCATCGCGGTGAGCGCAGCGCTGTGCCGCGGCGGCACGTAGTCGAGCGTCACCGCACGCGGGTCGGGTAGCGGGCGCAGTCCCGCCACGACGAAGCTGTTCACGTGAGCCGCACCCGGCCAGTCCGGACGATAGAGCGTGACGTAAGGCAGCTCCGAGCGCAGCGTGGTGAGGAAGTGCGCATAGGCGTCCGGCATGTCGAGGTCGGCGAATGTATTGAAGAGCGCCACTCCGTTCACATCGAGGCAGTGGCGCAGATCACGAAAGAATTCACGGGTGATCAGGTATTCCGGAGTCCCGTCCCCGTAGAACAGATCGACCACCACGAGATCGAAGCGCTGGCCACAATGGCGCAGGTAGGTACGAGCATCCTCCAGATGGATGCGCACGCGCCGCGGATCGACGCCGAAGAAGTGCTGCGCCGCCGCGAGCGACGCAGGATCGATTTCGACCGCTTCGACGGCGATGCCTTGTGCGGCGAGGCGGCGCGGCACCACCCCGGCTCCCAGCCCGAGGACGAGTGCCGATCGGATGCGCGGCAGATACGAGAAGGCAAGAGACTCCAGCGCGTAGGTGTAGAACGACAGGGAGTGCCCGTCCGAGCGCACCGTGTTCTGGATCAGGCCGTCCTGGAAGTACATGCGCGCGAAGCGGCCGGTTTCGGGGTCGGTCTCGCTGCGCAAAATCTTTACCGTGCCGAAGAGCGACGTCAAACGCGCCTCGATCCGCCAAACCTGGCCGGCGTAGGTCGCGGGCCACATGCGCGCAATGTAGGCGTCGGCTTGCCACAACAGCAGCCCAGCGCACAGCGTCGCGCAGGCAGCCGTGATGCCAAGCTTGCGGCGCGCCAAGAGGGGAGCGGGCGGCCGCGCCGCAGCCGCCAGCGAAACCAAAGCCAGCACGAGCGCGACCGCCAGTGTGGCCGAAAAGTTGCTGAGCGCCGGAATTAACGCGAAAGCCGTGATAAAAACCCCGAATACCGAGCCGATCGTGCTCACGAAAAAGACGGTGCCCGCCCCGGCATCACCGGTCGGGCCCGCTCCGCGCGCGAGCAGGAGCGCGACCAGCAGCGGATTCATCGCCGAAGCCGCGACCAGCGGCACGAACAGCAGCAGGAGGCACGCGGCGAACGAGCCCAGCACCAGGTCGGCGCGTGCCAGTGCAGGAAAGAGATGAGGGTAAACGAGGCAAGCCAGCATGATCGCGAATGCGGCAACCGCGGGAAGAATCATGTAGAGCTGCGCGAGGCGGGCAGCGCCCGCAATCGCGTTGCCACGGCCGCGCGCAAGCCTTCCGCCCAACCGGTAGCCGATTGCCAGGGCGACCAGCGTGATCGACAGGATTCCCGTCCAGATGTAGAGACTGACCCCGAAATAGGGAGTCATGATGCGTGAGGCCAGAAGCTCGAGGGCCAGTACTGCACCGCCCGAGACGAATAGGATGGCGTAAAGCAGCATGGTCAGGCGCGCGTAAGCATCGGTCGGGTATAATCCCGCACTTTCGAATTTGCCAATATAACCCAGGCTCGGGCGAGAAGAGCAGCTCTTCTTTTGATATTTGCGGAAATGGTTGACATACCATTTCCGCACCGTACCTTCCCCCTCGCCCTCTGGAAGAGGGGGAAGGGGTGAGGGCTGAGCGGCGTAAAATATTTACGCAAAGCTCGATAGGAGAATGCCAGTGCAGACCCCTTCTCGTCAGCCGGTATCGTCGCCCATTCGCGACAGGTTGCGCGGCGCGCTTCTGGCTGCCGCCGCGGCCATGCCGGTTGCAGCGGCGGAATCCCGTGGCCTCTACGTGCGGACCGACGAAACAGGGCGCCGCTGGTTCCTGCGCCACCCGGCCTTGCCCCACTGATGGTTTTTCCCACTCCCGTTGGTCCAGCCTTGGCGCGCGTGGGAGGCATGCTGTTGGTCGCCGGAGTGGTGGCTGCTGCGGTTGCCCAGGACTACGGTGACGTGCCCTATATCCAGACGCCCCGGAACATCGTGGACACGATGCTCAAGCTTGCCAAGGTGCGCGCCGATGATTTCGTAATCGATCTGGGCTCCGGCGACGGACGGTTGGTCATCACCGCCGCGAAGGAATATGGCGCGCGCGGCTTCGGCGTGGACGTCGACCAGCGTCTCGTCGAACTCGGCAATGCCAATGCCGCCAAGGCCGGTGTGGCGGATCGCGCGGTGTTCTACACGCGCGACCTGTACGAGACCGACATCAGCCCGGCGACTATAGTCACGCTTTACCTCCTTCCGGAGGTGAACCTCATGGTCCGTCCCAAGCTGCTCGCCACGTTGCGACCGGGTACGCGCATCGTCTCGCACGACTACCACATGGGCGTGTGGGCGCCGGACGACCAGACGGAGTTGGAGGCGCCCGGGAAGACAGTGGGCTCGAGCAAAAGGAGCAAGATTTTTTACTGGATGGTGCCGGGAAATGCCGCGGGACGCTGGTACTGGACAGTGACGCGGGACGGCAAGCCAGCGGTGTTCGAACTCACGCTCGATCAGACGTTTCAAAAACTCGCCGGCACGCTTACGATCGGGGCGCGTCGTGCGGCACTGGAAAGCGCCACGCTGGAGGGAGACCGGATACAGCTCGTGGCCGTGAGCGAAGCGGGCTCTTTGCGCACGCGCTACGAATTCTCGGGGCGCATCATCAACCACGTGATCGAAGGTCGGGGACGCATCATTCGTGGTGAGCAGAGGCAGGACTTTTCGTGGGAAGCGGCGCGCATCGAAGTCTGGGACCCCCGGCACGTTGCCTTGCTGAAAGTGTCACCGTGCCGCGAGTTGGGCGTGCCGTGCGGGCACTAAGATCTGTTCCGGGTTCAGGGTTCCGAGTTCTGGGTTCAAAAATTCAAAGTTCTGCGTTCAGGGTTCGGAGTTCAGGGTTCAAGGTTCAAGATTGGAGAAATCAAGGCTTCGAACGCACCTAACAACCCAGAACACAGAACACAGAACACAGAACCTTGAAGAAGACTAGGCAATGGATGGCGTATGACGGACGATCTTAGAGGGCGCGGGCGGGTAACGATCGCGTATCGCTGCCCTCGCGTTCTTGCCGCGGTCTCCTTCCTGGTGGCAGGCGCTGCGGCCGGGCCGGCGCTCGCGCAGCCCAAGTTCGATGTGCCGTTCGTTCCCACGCCAATGGTCCTCGTCGACGAGATGTTGAGGCTCGCGAATGTCGGTCCAGACGATTTCGTGATGGATCTGGGCTCCGGCGACGGGCGCGTGGTGATCACCGCTGCAAAAAAATTCGGCGCGCGCGGGATTGGAGTGGAGCTGGATCAACACATGCTGATCCTGAGCGAGGAGCGCGCGCGGCAGGCGGGCGTCGAGGCTCGGGTCAAATTCGTCGAACAGGATCTCTTCAAGACAGACCTTTCGCCAGCGACCGTCATTACGATGTATCTGTTCCCGGAAGTAAACCGCAGGCTGCGGCTTCGGCTGCTCACTTTGAAGCCGGGTACGCGCGTCGTATCGCACGATTATGACCTCGGCGACTGGCGGCCCGACCGAACGAGCACCATCCGGAAGAACGTGTTCTTGTGGATCGTCCCGGCGCGGGTTGCCGGCCGCTGGCAGATCCGGCTGGCGCTGCCGCCGATCGAGCGCCTGATCGAAATCGAGTTCACGCAGCGCTACCAGGAGGTTTCCGGCAGCGCCCGGCTGAACGGCGTGCCGGCGCCAGTCTGGGAGGCACAGCTGAACGGCGCGCGGATGAGCTTCATCCTTGTCGATACCACCAACCGAGACAACGAGGCGAGCTTTTATTTCGAGGGGCGCATAGCAGGCGATGCGATTGAAGGGCAGGTAACGCGCGGCGTCGGAAAGGCACGAGCCGTTGCGAAATGGCGCGCAGTACGGGTGAGCCAGTGAACCATTACAGCCAACGGGTGCACGCCGCGCTAGCGGGGGCGGTCGCGGTATGTTTTCTTGTTACGGTAACCGCCAGCGCGGTTGCAGCGCCCGATCCCGACGTGCCCTACGTGCCGACGGCTCCCAATGTCGTGGAGGCCATGCTCGCTATCGCCAAGGTCGGGCCGCAAGATTACGTGGTGGACCTCGGATCCGGGGATGGGCGTATTCTCATTGCCGCAGCCAAGCAGCATGGTGCGCGCGGCTTCGGCGTGGAACTGGACGAGAACCTGGTCGCCCGCGCCCAGGAGGCGGCGGTGCGAGCGGGCGTGGCGGAACGCGTTCAATTCTTCGCGCGTAACCTTTTCCTCACGGACATCTCCCGGGCCACAGTGCTCACCCTGTACCTTTACTCTTCAATTAATGTACAGTTGCGCCCGCGACTGTTCGCGGAGCTCAAGCCCGGCACGCGCGTGGTTTCGCACGATTTCGGAATGGACTTGTGGCGACCAGATGCGCGGATTACCGTCCCGGTTCCCGACAAGCCCTACGGCGCGCCGGAGAGCGAGGTCTATCTGTGGGTCATTCCTGCCAATGCAGCGGGCACGTGGCGCGGGAGCATCAGGACGGAGGAGGGAACTCTCGAATTCCACGCCGAGCTCATGCAGACGTTCCAGATGCTGTCCGGAACAGCGCGGGTGGGTACTGCTAGGGGCCGACTTCAGGGCGGCAGGCTGCGCGGTGACGCGTTGCGCTTTACGCTGATCGCAGAGGTCGAGGGCCGCGGCATTCGTCATGAGTTCGAGGGGCACGTAAGCGGGGATGCAATCAGCGGGAAGGTGAGGGTGGCCGGCGCCGTGGAGCGGGACTGGCGCGCAAGGCAGATCCGGCGCGCGGCAATCGATATCACGCCAGCACCGGCTGACTGGAAGCGATCTCAAGCATTCCCGGACGACAGCCGCCGATGAACGCAGATCACCCAGTAAATAGGAAATAGGAAATAGGGTGCGGTGTGTGTTGTTTCTTCCGTTCACCATTCACCATTCACCATTCACCATTCACTTTTGAGTCGAGGATTTGACATGAATCTGGCAGCACGGTTGAAACGAGTGTTGGCGGTGGCGCTGCTACTGGCCGCGCCCGGGCTCGGCGCCCAGGAAGGCGAAGGCCACGTTGTCTACGTGCCGACGCCGCAGAAAGTCGTCGACGAGATGCTGAACATGGCAAAGGTCGGCCCTGGCGATTACATCATCGACCTCGGGTCGGGCGACGGGCGTATTGTCATCACGGCCGCGAAGGAATTCGGGGCGCGAGGCTTTGGTGTCGACCTCGACCGCGTCCTGCTCGAGAGGGCGAATGAGAACGCGCGTCTGGCGGGTGTCGCCGACCGCGCGCATTTTTCCGAGCAGGATTTATTCGAGACCGATCTTACGCGCGCCACGGTCATCACGAGTTATCTCCTGCCCGAGCTTAATTTCAAGCTCCGCCCCAAGATCCTGGGGCTCAGGCCCGGCACGCGCGTGGTGACGCACGACTACGATATGGACAACTGGTTCCCCGACGCACAGAAGGTCATATCCGTGCCCGACAAGGAAGTGGGGGAAGAGGGGAAGAGCTATGTTTTCCTGTATATCGTGCCCGCAAAGATGGCGGGCCAGTGGCTTTCGCAGATCGAGCACGGACGCAAAGCGGTGCCGTACGACTTTTTCTTCGACCAGGATTTTCAGTTCGTCGAGGGCATGGTGCGGGTCGACAAACGCGAGGGAAAGGTTCGCGAGTTCAAGCTCGTTGGAGACCAGGCTGAGTTCACCGCGCGCCTGATCGTTGCAGGGCGGGTGCGCACGCACCGCTTCAGCGGGAAGGTCAAGAATGACACCATCGAGGGCACCGTTACTTTTGGTGAAGGCAACGCGCAGCGCACCCAGCCATGGGTCGCCAGGCTGGTCAAGGCCAAGGACGTTAGCTACGGCGACGGGCATCCCGCGCGTCCGTTCCGGCGCATGATGAACCAATGAAGGTCGACCGCGACTCCGCGGGGAGCGGCGCCACGCCGCGTCCGACGCTTACCGTATTCGACGCGGTGGCAATGATCGTCGGGATCGTCGTGGGCGTCGGCATCTTCAAGGCGCCTTCCATTGTCGCGGGCAATGTCGCGACCCCAGCCGCCTTTATCGCGCTCTGGCTGATTGGCGGCGCAATCTCGCTGATCGGGGCGCTCTGCTACGCCGAGCTGGGTAGCTCGCATCCCAACGCCGGCGGTGAATACTATTTTCTCTCCCGGGCCTACGGCGACTGGCTCGGGTTTTTGTTTGCCTGGGCGCGGATGACGGTGATTCAGACCGGCGCGATTGCTGCGATCGCATTTGTCTTTGCCGATTACGCCACGACACTCCTTCCGCTCGGCAAGCACAGCTCCGCGCTCTACGCCGGCCTCGCGGTGCTTGGCGTCACGGCGCTCAACGTCTCCGGCACCACGCAGAGCAAGTGGGTTCAGAATGTGCTCACCACGGCGCTGGCGCTGAGCGTGCTGGCGGTGGTGGTCGGCGGTCTCGCGGCAGCGCCGGCTCCGCCAGCGCCGGCACCCGATCCATCAAAGGGCGGAGCGTGGTTTTCCGGGCTCGCGCTGATCTTCGTGCTGCTGACTTACGGCGGCTGGAACGAGGCGGCCTATCTGACCTCGGAAATGCGCGACACGAAGCGCAGCATCGTCCGCGCTCTGCTGATCGGCATTTTCGTGATCACGCTGCTCTACCTGCTGCTCAATCTTGCCTACCTGAACGCACTCGGGCTGGCCGGGATGCAGTCTTCCAAGGCGGTCGCAGCGGACCTGATGCGGGCAACGTGGGGCGATGGCGGCGCATGGGTGCTCTCCATCGTCGTCGTGTCTGCCGCGCTCTCGACGCTCAACGCAACGATCTTTACCGGCGCGCGCACGAACTACGCGCTGGGGCGGGATTTCGCCATCTTCAGCGCGCTCGGGCGCTGGAGCGAGCAGGCGGCCGCCCCGGTAAATGCCTTACTGGTGCAGGGCGCAATCGCGCTCACGCTGATACTGCTCGCTTCCTTTACGCCGGACGGGTTTCAGACCATGGTGGCGTACACTGCGCCGGCATTCTGGCTGTTCTTCATGCTGACCGCAGTCTCCCTCTTTCTCCTGCGGCGCCACGCGCCCGTCAACAGCGACCCGTTCCGGGTGCCTTTTTACCCCGTGACCCCGCTGCTGTTTGTCGCGGCGTGCGCTTACATGCTCTACTCGAGCTTCAATTACGCAATGAGTCTCGATCCGGGCAGCATCGGCGCCATCATCGGCATCTGCATGGTGTTCTCGGGCGTTCCGGTGCTGTGGTGGGCGAGGTGGCGCGCCATCAGGCAACGATGAAGGCGGAAGGCGAAAGGCGGAAGGCGGATGGCGGATGGTGAATGGCGGATGGCGAATGGCGGATAGGCACTAAGAGCGCCTAACAAGATGAATCCCCTCCTGCCCGAGGAGGGGTGCCCGCGCAAGCGGGTGGGGTGGTGGGAGCGAGGGTCGCAGACGCAACCACCCCGTCTGCTTCGCATCCACCCCTCCTTGAAAAGGAGGGGTGTAATGCAGGGATGGTCATTTTGTTAGGGGCTCTCGGTAACATTGATTCTATTCATCCTTCACCCTTCTGACTTCGGGTGTCCGTCACCCATCACCGGAAAGCAGCTTCAGCCGGCCGGGGTCGATCCCGGCCCCTGGCGAGCCCGGCAGGCCTTGTCGGGCGTCCTCACCGCGCGCGCCTTCGGGGGCACGGCCTTGAAATCCGGCCGGCCGCCCTTATCATCTAAGAGGTTGTTTCATGGAGGGAAATATGACCGAAACCCAGACCCGCGAGACACTCGGCTTCCAAGCCGAGGTCAAGCAGCTGCTCGACTTGATGGTGCACTCCTTGTACAGCAACAAGGAGATCTTCCTGCGCGAGCTGATCTCGAACGCTTCAGACGCGTGCGACAAGCTGCGCTTCGAGGCACTCACCGACAAGGCGCTCTACGAGGACACCCCCGAGCTCGGGATCCGCGTGAGCCTTGACCCGAAGGCGCGCACCGTTACGGTTTCGGACAACGGCATCGGCATGTCGCGCCAAGAGGTGATCGACAACATCGGCACCATTGCCAAGTCTGGCACGCGCGATTTTTTCCAGAGCCTGACAGGTGATCAGGCCAAGGACGCGCACCTGATCGGGCAGTTCGGCGTGGGCTTCTATTCCTCGTTCATCGCCGCGGACCGGGTGACGCTCACGACGCGCCGCGCCGGGCTCACGAACGAGCATGGCGTGCAATGGGAATCGGACGGGAGCGGAGAATACACCATTGAAACCGTCGAGCGCGCCGGGCGAGGCACCGAGGTGACGCTGCATTTACGCGAGGGGGAGGACGAGCTCGCGAACGGAGAGCGGCTGCGCTCCATCATCAGAAAGTATTCCGATCACATCACACTGCCGATCGTGATGAAGAAGGAGGAGTGGGACAAGGATAACCGGGTCTACCGCACCACGGGCGAGGACGAGACCGTCAACCAGGCGAGCGCGTTGTGGGCACGGCCGAAGTCGGAGATCACTGAAGAGCAGTACCACGAATTCTACAAGCACGTCGCACACGACTTCGAGACGCCGCTCGCCTACTCTCATAACCGGGTCGAGGGCACGAAGGAGTACACGCAGCTCCTCTACATTCCCTCGCGCGCGCCCTTCGACCTCTGGGACCGTGACCATCGGCGCGGCATCAAGCTCTACGTCCGGCGCGTGTTCATCATGGACGACGCCGAGCACCTGATGCCGGCGTACCTTCGCTTCGTGCGCGGGGTCGTCGATTCGGCCGACCTCCCGCTCAACATCTCGCGCGAGATTCTGCAGGAATCGAAGGATGTGGAGATGATCCGCGCGGGGTCAGTGCGGCGCGTGCTCTCGATGCTCGAAGATCTCGCTGAGAAGGACAAGGACAAATACGCCACGTTCTGGAAGGAATTCGGCAGGGTGTTCAAGGAGGGCGTCGGGGAGGACTTTTCGAGCCGCGAGCGCATCGCGAAGCTCCTGCGCTTCGCGTCCACGCATAAGGACGCGGAGGAACAGGGCGAATCGCTCGCGGATTACGTGGCGCGCATGAAGCCGGAGCAGGGGAAGATCTACTACGTGACCGCCGACGGCTTCGCCGCCGCCCGTAACAGCCCGCATCTCGAAGTGTTCCGCAAGAAAGGCGTCGAGGTGCTGCTGCTGTACGACCGCGTCGACGAATGGGTCGCGTCGAATTTGACCGAGTTCGAGGGCAAGGCACTGCAGTCGGTCGCGCGGGGCCGGCTCGAGCTCGGCCAGCTCGAGGACGAGGCCGAGAAGAAGGAGCAGGAAAAGGAGGCGGGCGAGTTCAAGGAACTCATCGAGAAGATGAAGACAGCCCTGGGTGAGAGCGTTAAGGATGTGCGCGTGACCTTGCGGCTCACCGACTCGCCGGCGTGTCTCGTCGCCGACGAGCACGATCTGTCAGCCAACCTGCAACGCCTGCTCAAGACGGCGGGACAAAAGGCGCCGGCGTCGAAGCCGATTCTCGAGGTCAATCCGCACCACCGCCTGCTGGCCCGGCTGAAAGTCGAGAGCGACGAGGCGCGGTTCAAGGATTTGTCGCAAGTCCTCTACGACCAGGCGCTGCTCGCCGAGGGCGGCACGCTCGAGGATCCTGCCGGTTTCGTCAGGCGGATAAATCAGCTGCTGCTGGAGATGGCGGCCAAGAATCCGTGAATCGTGAAACGTGAATCGTGAAACGTGAATCGTAAAACCAAGACATTTAACCGCAGATAAACACAGATAAACACAGATGTGCGAATACAAGGAACCCAGGACCAGGTTTATTAGCCGCCGATGGACGCCGATACACGCCGATAAGAAAACGGTTTCTGCGATCTCTGTCTATTCCGATCCGCGTTTATCTGCGTTTATCTGCGGCTAAATTGTTTTGCGGTTTACTCAACCACGCCCAGCCGCCCGTTGTGCGAGCCCATGTACCACAGCCGCCCGCGTGCATCGACCACCATCTTGCGGATGCCGACGTTGGAGGAGGGGAGCTTCACGACGTCCATCTTTCCAGTCTTCGGGTCGAGGCGCACCACCGTGTCCGTGTCGATCTCGTTCGCCCACACCAATCCGCCACCATCGATAGTCACGGCGTACGGTCCCGCGTTACCGCCCGGCATCGGGTATTCCTTGACCACCTTCATCGCGACGGGATCGACCTGCGCGAGCTTGCCATTGCCGTAGAGGGTGATCCACAGCGAGCCATCGGGCGCGGTGGCGACGCGCCGCGGGCGTGAGCGCGGACCCATGTCGAGCTCGCTCATCTTCCCGGTCTTCACGTCGAGCTTGCCCATCTTGTCGTCGCCCATCCGGCAGAACCACAGGTTGCCCGCTTTGTCGAGCGCGAGCCCGTACGGACCGCCCGAACTCTGATATTCCTTGATCGCGCCGGTCTTGGTGTCCAGGCTCGCCACCTTGTCGCCGCTCTGCATGGTGAACCAGATCGTCCTGCCGTCGTCGGTTATGATCAGCGTGTGCGGTCCGCCGCCGCCCGAGGGCGTCGGAAACTCGGTGATCTTCCCGGTCGCCGGGTCGAGCCGTCCGATGGTGCCGTTGCCGTTGCCAGTCGTCCATACGATGCCTTGGCGATC
>JAQBFV010000301.1:0-5043 GCA_032123035.1 Betaproteobacteria bacterium
GCTACGCGGCGCGCATGTTTACTGGGGTTGGCGTGTAAAGCCCACCACGCCGGTGCCGCCGTTGCCGATTCCAGAGCCGACGGAAAACACGAGACCCGCGCCTTCCGCGTTTGGGCCTGAGAAGTGGCCCTCGAATCCCGCGGTCGCGCTGGCCGCACTGGTGCAAGGCCCTCCCGAGCACGAGATACTCGCGGTCGGAATGCCTCCTCCGAATCGGCCTGCCCCGTCGACGCCGGACCCCCCCGTAATGATCCACCTATTCAGCTCGCCGGACGTGCGGGTAAAGTCGACGCCAACGACCATGGATCGATTCACGAAATTCGCGTTGATGACTGCAACGTTTAGCGTCGCAAATCCATTGTTGATTACTTGACCGACCGGGCTGTAGGTCACGCTGTTCGAGTTGGGAAATGCGCTCGGCAAGGTCCCTGTGATCCATGGTTGCACCGCGGTCGGCCCGGTCGTGTACTTGACAAAATCGCTCCCGATCAGCTCGGCGCCGCCGCCATTCCACGTACCCCAGACCAGATTGCCGGCGGACGCATCGCTCCCAACAATCGTATTCGTCGCGGTTCCAACGTAAGCCGAGCCACGGCCCTCGTTCGGCGTCCCGCCTAGAGCAACATTGAGCAACCGGCCGCTGGTGTCAACACTGGAGTTTCCCGCCCACAGCGCTCGCGACAGAACGCTGCTGCCGTCGGAAGTCGGAATCGCGATGCCGCCCCACTTGGTGAATGGCGCGGTTTCGGTCAGGTTCGCGCTGAACGACCGGGTATTGCCGCCACTGTCCTGACCGGAGAAGACGAACGTCGCCGTATTACCGGTGATCGATCCGGCCGCGAACCCGTACTGAAGGTTTGCGGCCGTGCCGCCCGGCCCGCAGGACTCGCACAATCCGATGACCGAGTAGAAACCAGAGCTACTTCCGGCGGAAAAATTGACATTCTTTCCCTCAATTGTCGCAGGGAGCACTGCCCCGAACTGCGTGCGCATGACGAGTTCCGTTCCATCCTCGAGCTGCAGCCGAGCGCCATTAAAATCCCAGGTGGACTGAACTCCATTGCGATAGTCGACGCGGATCGTCGCGACGTTCATCGTGACCGTTGTTGGTGAACCGTTCAGTACCGCCGGGATTGATACCGGCCCCAAGATGTTGTAGTACTTCACCCCGGTGAACTGCGGATCAGGCGTCATCGGACCTGCGCCCGCTGCGAGCGCGACCGAACCGCCCACGCCGCTGGTTGCCCACCCGACACCAAACACAAGGCCTGCACCCTGCGCGTTCGAGCCGGACAGGAAGCCCGAGAAGCTCCCCGTGGGCGGCACACCACCGTTACACGGCCCACCGCTGCAGGTGATGCTGGAAAAGCTGTTGCCGAAGCGGGTCGTCGCGGGCGAAAACGCCGACGTGCCATTCATCTGGAACGTGTTGCCGGCCTCGAAACCAATCCACTTCGTGGCATTGATGTCGACGGCCGCCATCAAGTTCAGGAAATCGATCGTCAGCGTGGCACTGTTGAGCTTGCCGTAGCCAGAGCTAATAGCCGCCCCAATCGGACTGTAGGTGACGGTCCCAGAGGAGGGGATCGATGAAGAAATCTGCCCGGTGATCCAGGGATTCACGCCGAAGGTAGTCGTTGCAAATGTCGGCGATACGTTCTGGTAATTGCTGTCGACGAAGCTTTGTCCTGGCCAGACCCAATGTCCCCAAGTCAAACCGTACGCGGGATCCGATCCGTTGACTAGGTTCTGCGCGCTGCCGACGTTCGCCATCGGCTGTCCGACGGTCGGACCGAGGCGAAGAAGCCGCCCTGAGCCATCGACATCCACGCCCGAAAAGGCGCCGCTACGTTTATTGGTACCGAAGCCCGGAAACGGAATCGCGATCGCCGCGACCGAATTATTCGGCGGCGTGACCAGCGTGAGCGTCGCGGACACGAAGTCTCCGAGATCGCCAGCGCCCGGAATGGCCGGCGTGAGGGTTAGGTTCGCGGTCGTTCCGGAAATCGTGCCGGTGGCCCTCAGCAATACGAGTTCGCCGCCCGGCACGCAGCTACTGCCCGTACAGCGCACCCTCGTGGTGAATTCGCCGTTGATCGTCGCCACGCCCCCGCTCTGGGTGACCGGTACGCCCGCAAATGTGCTGCCGAAATTCCAGATATCTCCGAACGTATTCTGGACGTTGACGCTGAAGGTGGCGATTCCTCGATCATAGTTCACCGCCAGCGTGATATCCCCGGTTAGGACTTCCGTGACCACTTGGCCGAGTTCGCTATGGGTGACGACGAATGTGCCCGACGTGCCGTAGTACTTGATTCCCGTGAGCGTCTGCGTCTGAATGATGCCGCTGAGGTCGCGTGCTTCAGAGGCTGGCAGGCTGCCCACCAGCCGGACCGCATCGACATCCCCCACGGCCGCGTTCGTGTAACCGGTCGTTTTGCCAGCTATGCCGATATCGCCAAACGGCGCGACGACGGTCACGCCGGATTCGCCCCCCCCGCCTTTTGTTCCCTGCTGCTGTTCCGCCTGTGCGCCCTCGGCGGTCTGTTTTTCATCGTCCGACGTGCTCCCTTCAAGCTTGCCAGTTATGCCCGGGAACGGCGCAATCGTCTCCTGCGGAGGCGTCGTCAGGGAGCGAACCCAGAAATGCTGGTCAGCGCCGAACACCCGCTCTCCTCCTTCGTTCTTGACCACGATGCGCCCTCTTTCCGTGTCGGCGGCTATCACGGTACCGTGCAGGCCGTTCGGCAAGAGCGGCCCCGATTCCCCCCCGCCGCTGTCTGCCTGGGCGAACGGGCCGATAGCTACGCGGCCCACCGCCGCGAGCTTCACGGGCTCCGCACTCGCGGAAGCCGATTCATCTTTGTAGCAATCATTGTTGCAGTAGCGCAGCGCGTAGTGCGTTCCGCGGATTCCGACCGTGGCGGTCGGTGTCGTCACCAGGTAGCTGTCTCTCTGCGTTCGCCCGATGAGCCCCGTGATCGTCCGTAACCCTCCTGCCAAAAGGTCGAAGAACGCGCGCTGCTTCTTCGGCTCATCCTTCACGAACGCGTACTGTGACAGCCGGAACGTCGTTTTGGATCTCAGCGCAATGATCGAATCGTCGGTCAGCCGGATCTGTGCATTGCTCTTCTCGCCGAGCAGGAACGTATCCCCGCTGCGCACCTCCGTTCCGCGGCGCGCGGAGATCTTCTCGGCACCGCGCTGAATCACCACATTACCCGCCGCCACCAGCACGCGTCCGGCGACTTCCTGCGCAAGCGCGGGGCTGCTGGCCAACCACACGAAAATGGGCAGGGAAAGACGAAGCAGACGATTCATCATGAGACCCTCCTACTGGAATTCGTAGCGCACCTTGAAGGCGGCGATATCGCGCGGATAGGCGAACAGCGCGATGTTCGAGCGGTTCTTCGAGAAAAGCACTTCCCCCTTGAACGAGAGGTTCTTGGTGTAAAGGTAGGTCACCGCCGCATCGACGGCGTTGTACTTGTCTTTGCGCGTTACCCCGAAGAATGGGTCAACACCTTTGTAGTCGGATCGCAGGTGCCCGTAGGCGAGCGACGCACCCCACTTCGCCTGCGGCGTAAAGCTCACGGCGATCCGCCCGCCGTAGAGATTGCGCACCAGGTCGGGCCGGTTGGTGACCGTATCCTCCGTACCCGCAGTAAGCGCCAAGCTCAGAATCGGTTGCCAGGGGTGATTGAACAACTTACGGTACGTGCCGATCGCGCCCCAGTAATTGGCGTCGCGCGGTGACTGGTTGCCCGAATAGTCCAGCCGCGCATACTGCCCGATCAGGCCCACCGACTGCTGCTGGTCGACCTGGTAGAGCCATTCGCCGGTCGCGCCGTACGTCGACCTGAAGTCGTTCTCGTCCACCCACACGTTCGTGAAGTTGGCCCCGAGCCGATACAGGCTCTGCTCCTGACGGTATGAAACGCCACCCGACAGGTTGAGGTTCGACTGGTCGAACATGCTCTCTGAGAAGTTCAGCTTCGAGTCGACCTGCCCGTTGCCGAACAGCGCGACCCCCGGCGCCACCGGATGGCTCACATATCCCCCGGCAGCGAGCCAGCCGAAGCCGTCCTCTTTTTGCACGCCGAGCTGTGCAATGATGACGGGGCCCAGGCCGGGGAGCGTGATATTCGCGCCTGCCACGCCGCCATTCACGTTGCCGTCGTAGCCGATGCCAAGCTCGACGAAGGCGCCGCTACTCGTCCGATAGCGCGTCTCGCGCAGGCGAATCGCGTCGAGGTAACGCTCAATCGTCGCCGCAACATCCGACGACGGATTCTGTTTCAGGATCCCGCTGAACTCTTCGCGCGAACGCGCATCCTCACCGAGCGCGAAATAGCCGCGCGCGAGTTGCAGCCGTGCCGAGACGTTGTCGGGGAAATTGAGCAGGTAGCGCTCGAGGGCGAGCACGCCTTCGCCCGCATGGCCGGTGTCAATCGAGGCGATGCCGTAGAAGAAGTCGAAGGCGGGATCGCCGAGCGCCTCCGGATGCTGCTTGCCGAACGCATAGGCGTCCGCGGTGCGCCCGGCCTCCATCAGGATCTTGATCTCGTCAGCCGGGGCCGCCAGCAATGCGTTAGAGAACAATAGCGGCAAGGCGACGGCAGCGGCGCCGAGGGCGGCCTTAATATTGGATAACCGCATGTTTTTCACGTTCTTTTTCTCAACAATCGCAGGAATCATGTATTTCGCAACCCGAACGTGTCAATGAATCTCGTCTGCTCACGTTGCTTTTCAGCGACGGCTATAGTTATTAAGTACTAGGCGCATGGGCATTCTTATCGAATCGCCCTCAAGGCGAAGGTTTCTCGAGGTCCTGGCTGGCGCGGGAATCATGGGGTTCGCGTCGTCGACGGGGTCGTCGGCGGTGCAGCCGCGCTTCTCAAGCAATCCCTTCGCCCTCGGCGTTGCGAGCGGCTACCCCTGGCCGCGCGGTGTCGTGCTCTGGACGCGCTTGATTACCGATTTCGAGCAAGCCGACGGCGGGCTTGGAACAGCGACCATCCCGGTGCGTTGGGAGGTCGCCGC
>JAQBFV010000302.1:0-2781 GCA_032123035.1 Betaproteobacteria bacterium
GCGGCTATTTCCACAAGTATCAGGGAGAATCGTCCGACGAGCAGCAGCTCTCCGGCCCGATGCGCGAGCTCATCGCGACGCCGATGCTGTGCTCAAAAGGCGACTTTCGCCACGCGCCGAACCACGTCCGGCGCATGTACCGCATGGGCCTCACGAACCGCGTCATCATGGAAGCCGCGGCGGCGCTCTCGACGGTAACCGGCTGGTCAACGATGGCCAACGTCGGCTACGTGATCATGGAAGCGAACAGTCCCGACTACGCCTTCGGCAAGCTTCCAGAAGGCGGCGAGCCCAAAGCGCTCACGCCGTTTCCCGAACTCGCGACGGGCCGCAAACGCAAAGGCGCCGCGGGCGAAAGCCTGCGCGACGCACCGGAATGGCGGTACGCCGCGAAGATCGACGCGGAGCTTGCACGCCGTGCAGCCGGCTGGGTCGACCATTGTCTGCTCGCGAACGGAGCGCAGGACGAGCTGCTGGGCCCGGGCCCGCGGGAGCTCATTGTGATCGCGGCGCTCTGCACGCGAGGCGAGGTGAATATTGCCGCACAGCATATCCACCGCGCCTATGACTTCGGCATGACGCGCCGCCAGGTGCTCGAGGCGATCTCGAGCATCGTGCCGATGACCGGAATGGTTTCGATGCAGCTCGGGCTGCAGGCCATGCAGCTTGCGGATCGCGCTACTTCAAGACACTCGCCACGAAAAGCGCGAAAAAAATCAAAAAGGGCGTAAGATCGTCGAGCGCAGCCTGAGGCGACTCGCGGAATTTCTGGTTCGAAAAAAACGAGGAGGACAGCCATGCCATCTATCATACGAGGGCTTGTCGCGGCCCTGATCTTTTGCGTGAGCGCCGCAGGGGTGCTCGCCCAGAACTATCCAACACGCCCGCTTCGGATCATCGTGCCGACCGTGCCGGGGGGCGGCCTCGACTTCGTCGCACGCCTCATCGGGCCCAAGCTCACGCAGAGCATGGGCCAGACCGTCGTGGTGGACAACCGGCCGGGGGCGAGCGGCGTCATCGGGCTCGAGCTCACGGCGCGGGCAACGCCCGACGGCTACAACCTGATGGTGATCAGCGCAACCCACGTCATCTATTCCGCGCTCAACAAGACGAGCTTCGATCTCTTCAAGGATTTCGCGCCGATCTCGCAAATCACGGCCGCGAATTACGTCCTCGTCGTGACACCGCCGCTGCCCTCGCAATCGGTACGCGAGCTCATCGCTTATGCTAAGTCGAATCCGGGCAAGCTCAATTACGCGTCCTCCGGCGTGGGATCCCTGCAACATCTCGCAACCGAGTTTCTCGGCGCGATCGAAGGCGTGCAGTTCACGCACGTGCCGTACAAGGGCGTGGGCGCGGCGCTGCCGGACCTCGTCTCGGGCCGCATCCAGATGACCATGTCGAGCATCACTTCCATGATCCCGCATATCCGCGCAAAAAGGCTCCGGCCACTCGCGGTGACCGGGACTGAGCGCGCGCCCGTGCTGCCTGAGGTGCCGACGATGATCGAGGCGGGCGTGAAAGACTTCGTCGTGACCCAGTGGATCGGCGTGATTACACCGGCGGGGACGCCGCAGCGTGTGAGCGAGCGGCTGTATCAGGAATTCGCAAAGGCGCTCAAACAACCGGACATTGCCGCTCGCCTCGCAAGGGACGGGACCGACCCCATCGGCAGTTCGCCCAAGGCATTCGCCGCATTCATGAGTGACGAGAGCGCCAAGTGGCTCAAGGTCGCCCGGCAGGCCGGCATACCCATCCGCAAATAACCGCGAACTGGTGATGAGTACTGGTGATAAAAACGGGTGATGATCACTGGTGATAAGAAGCGGTTACCCAGCGATCAGGCGATTTTTATCACCATTTATCATCACCATTATTCATCACCATCTTTCATCACCATTTATCGTGTCTTGACGAGCTTCTGCACCCGCCAGTTGAGCGTATCGGCGACGTAGATCGCTTTTTCGCCACGACCCAGGGCGAGAAAGTGGGCCTCGCCGTACTCGCCGAGGCCCTTTCCCTGCCCCCCGGTCACACCCAGCACGTTGCCCTCGAGGTCGAGCTTCATGATCTGGCCGGCATGCCCGTGCGCGAGAAAGAGATGCTGGTCGCGGCTCATGCACAGCCCGCACGGCGTGCCGGGATGCCGTGATTCCCTGACATAGCTGCCGTCGCCGTCGAACACCTGGATACGCTGATTGGAGCGGTCAGCGACGTAAAGGCGCCCCGTCGCGTCGGTCACCACTGAATGCGGCTGCCGGAACTCGCCCGCTGCGGTGCCCTCTCCACCCCAGGTCTTGACGAAGGTGCCGTCCGCCTCGAACTTCAGAACGCGGGATTCGCCTTTGCCGTGGCCCTGGCTCACGTAGATCTCTCCCGCCGGACCGAACGCGATGTCGTTCGGCTCGTCAAAGGCGCGAAGATGGCCGTATGCGTGCCACTCCGCCGCGGTGTCCTTCAGGCCCAGTACCATCAGGATCCGCCCGCGCGGGTCGAACTTCACGACGATGTGCGAGCCGATGTCGGTGGCCCAGATGTTGTCGTCGGGGTCTATTCGCAGGCCATGGGGCCGCGAGAATATGCCCTCCGCCATCGAGCGAAGATAGCGCCCGTTGCGGTCGAACTCCATGAGGCAATGCGGCCCGCGATTAAACACGAAGATGCTGCCCTTCGAATTGACCGCCACACCCGAGCACGGCCCGAAGTTGACACCCCTGGGAAGCTTGAAGCTCTCCGGAACCGGCCGATACCCGAGGTCAGGAATGCCAGAGGGCGTCGGCG
>JAQBFV010000303.1:0-6041 GCA_032123035.1 Betaproteobacteria bacterium
CGCACGTGATGGCCACCCAGACGTTATGGCAGCGGCGCCCGAAGACGCTGCGAGTAACCATCGACGGGGCGCTGGGCGAGGGCGTGTTCGCCAAGGACGTGATTCTCGCGCTCATCGCGCAAGCCGGGGCAGGGGGTGCAACCGGGCATCTGATCGAGTACGCGGGTTCGACGATCCGGGAGCTCGACATGGAAGCGCGCATGACGATCTGCAACATGTCGATCGAATGGGGAGGTCGAGCCGGAATGGTCGCACCCGACGAGACGACCTTCGAGTACATGGAAGAGCGTCCCTATGCCCCGAAGGGAGCGCAATGGAAACGGGCGTTGGATTTTTGGCAATCGCTGCCGAGCGAACCCGGCGCTGCGTTCGATCGAGAAGTACGGCTGGATGCCGGCGCCCTCGCGCCCATGGTGACCTGGGGCACGAGTCCCGAGCATGCGGCGCCCGTCACTGGGCGCGTGCCGGATCCGGCGCAGGCGCCGGATGAAGCGACCCGTGCCGAGATTGCCGGCGCGCTGGAGTATATGGCGTTGAAACCCGGCATGGCGCTCGCCGATATTGCCGTGGACCGCGTGTTCATCGGTTCGTGCACCAACAGCCGCATCGAGGACCTGCGTGCTGCCGCGCAGGTCGCCCGACGTGGGCGAGCAAAGGTGCCCGCGTGGGTTGTGCCCGGCTCCATGACCGTAAAAAGACAGGCCGAGGCTGAAGGGCTCGATCGGATATTCACTACGGCCGGGTTCGAGTGGCGCTCACCGGGATGCTCCCTGTGCACGGCAATCAACGGCGACCAGCTCCAGCCGGGGGAGCGCTGCGCATCGACCTCCAATCGCAACTTCCGCGGCCGGCAGGGAACGGGCGGGCGCACGCACCTCGTGAGCCCGGCGATGGCCGCCGCTGCGGCTCTGACGGGCCGGATCACCGATGTGCGGGAGTTACTGCGGTGAAGTGCGTTAAAAGCTCAGACACGAGTGTCTAGGCTTTTAAGAGACTTATGGAACCGTTTACCAAGATCACTGCGATAGCAGCGCCGATCGACGAGCCAAACGTCGATACCAACCAGCTCTGCCCGACGCGCTTCAACAAGGTGCCACGCGGACCGCGGCACGCGGAGATTCTGTTCCACGATCGGCGATTCGACGCGGACGACAGGGAAAAGGACTTTATTCTTAATCGTGAACCGTACCGGCGCGCGCAGATTGTGGTGGCCGACCGCAACTGGGGCTGCGGGTCATCGCGCGAGAGCGCGGTCTACGCGCTCTACGAGTTCGGCATACGTAGCGTCATCGCGTCGAGCTTCGGCGATATACACGCCAGCAACTGCGGCAAGAACGGCCTCCTGCCGATTGTGCTCTCCCAGGAAGACGTCGTCGCGATTCGCCAGCAGCTCCACGCGCAGCCGGGGTCGACGATGACGGTGGATCTCGCCGCCCAGACCGTCACCGATCCGGCGGGCAAGGTCTATCGGTTCGAAATTCACCCCGTGCGTAAGCAGTGCCTACTTGAGGGTCTCGACGACATCTCGCGCACGCGGCAATACGCCGAGCGTTTTGAGATGTTCGAGGAAGCATACCAGCGCGAACGGCCGTGGCTTTTCGGTGACGGCTGACCGGACCTTGAACCGCCGAGACGCCGAGAGAAGCAACTTCAATCATTCAACCGCGCGGGCGATTGCTTAGCGTCCACGGACAGTCGATCTCTAATCTTCAGAGTGGTTCCCCATCCAACGTTCAAGTTAACCGGCTTGCAAACAGCATAGGGAGGTGACGCTGTTTGCAAGTCCGGTTTAACGCAATGTTCGGCCTCGCTCCAGGTTTCGCGTGTTTACTTTTCCGCAGTGACCATGATTTCGACAAGCATGTTCGGCCGCCACAACTCTGCGCCAACACAGGCGCGGACAGGTGGGTTCTTGCGGTCGACCCACTCGTTCCAAACTGAGTTGTGCTCTCCGAAGAGCCTCATATCTGAGAGCCAGACCTGCGCCGTCAACAACTTGGACTTGTGAGTGCCGGCCGCCTCAAGGAATCCGTCGATTCGCTCAAGTACCTGTCTAGTTTGAGTCTTAATGTTACCAACTGGGTCGGGTGTGACTCCGCATACGTAGACTGTGTCGCCGCGAACAACGACGCGGCTGATGCACGGAAGTCCATCGGCCGGCTCGACGATGTTGATGCGCGTGGTGCTCATGCGGTTTCTCCTTCATCGTTAGGTACGGGCACGAAAGACGCCGAAAAATGAGAAAAATGGGGTCAGACTCGAAGAAAAATGGAGTTAGACTCGAATTTCCTGTAACGATCTCGCAGTGTCCTGCCCGCTCGTCCGTCGGCATTAGAAAATCGAGTCTGACCCTATTTCCCGACCCACCCTATTTCCCGACCCTATTTCCCACCAGTTAAAGTTAGAACTCACCCTACCGGGTTGCTCACACTTTCGATCTGTCGTTTCACTGACATGGGATCGTCTATTCTTTTGAACACAACATCGCTGATGCCTCGTCCCGTGATCTTCACCGTCCCGAACCCGAAGATGCGGCCGAATATACCCTGGTCAATCTCAACAGTCTCGATGGACGCGAGCTTCATCTCTTCAGTCTTGCGACTGATGATGCCTTTCTTGAGGATAACCCGTTTGTTTGTGACGCCTTGCTCTATGAACTTTAGCCTTAAAAACTCGTATAAGGCGATAAGCCACGTCAGTCCCAGCGTGGGAATACCAAGAATGATCCACACCAACATTGGGAGCCAAGCGAACCAATGAAGCTTGAAAAGCCCTCCGACCCTCTCGCCAGCGGACAGCGACTGCTCGATGTAGGACACGGGTTCTCCCTGTGCTATTGATGCATATCTGAGTTCTAACGTGAAGTAGGTGGCCTAAAAGCCGATTTGTAAAGCGGCATTGTGCGCGTGACGTTGTCATCCTTCAAGGGAGTCAATGCGTTAAGGAAGGACGTTGCAGCCGTTCGTTCGGCTTTGAATTCCTGTTCTGTTTTCCTTAGCCTTCTTGGCGCCTTGGTGGTTCACTAAGATCCGTGAATCGTGATTCGTGAATCGACGTTATCTTGGCGGTCTTGGCGTCTTGGCGGTTCTTTCATCCTCTCCAAGCTGCCCACGCCAGGCACAGCCAACCGGCGAGCAATGCGAGCCCCCCAAAAGGCGTGATCGCGCCCAGCCACCGCACCCCGCTCAAGCTTAGAGCATAGAGGCTCCCAGAAAAGAGCACCGTTCCGGCAACGAAAAGCCAACCGCTTGCTGTCAGGATTGCTCCGGGCCACCGCGTGTAAGCCCACGCGACTGCAAGCAACGCGAATGCGTGGTACATCTGGTAGCGCACCCCGACCTCGAAGATCGTCAACAGGTTGGCATCCAAGCGACTCTTGAGCGCATGAGCCGCGAATGCGCCCAAGCCTACTGCCAGGAACCCGGAGAGGCTGCCGATCGTGAAAAAGAGTCGATCCATTGTCACGGGCTAGATACCCGAAGTGGTTTCATTGTCATCCTCCGTCAGAAACAAGAAGTTATGACAGGGTCGTGACGCCGCACGGCTGGGATAGGCTGCATGGCTCGCAGAAATATTTAGATAGGTCATCTTTCTTGGCGATCATGGCGTCTTGGCAGTTCAGTCCTAATTCTGGTTCTCTCCGTGTCTCCGCGGTTCAATCATTGTTTTTGCTTCTCTCGGCGCCTCGGCGGTTCAATTGTTGCTTTTCGTATTGCTTGGCGTCTTGGCGGTTAATGTTCTGGTCACCGGTCACTCATCATCGGTTAGAAGCCGTAGAGGCGGGCGGGATTTTCAACCAGGATCTTGCGTCGCAGGGATGCGTCAGGAGTCCATGCGTTGAAGAGGTCGAGCAGGTGCCCCGTGTCGGGCATGTTCTTCTCGAGCCGCGGATGCGGCCAGTCGCTGCCCCATAGAAGCTGGTCGGGATTCGCGGCGATCAGCGCTTCATGGAGGGCGCGCGCGTCCGCGTAATCCGGATATTGCTCGGAGGCCCGGTATGCGCCAGAGATTTTCACCCAGACCGTGCCGTCCGCGAGGTACTGCCTGAGCAGCTGAAATCCCGGAGCGGACGTCCCTTCCGCCGCCTTGGTCGAGCCGAAATGATCCAGGACGACCGGAAGCTTCCAGTTACGCAGGTGCGGCAGCAGGGCCGGCAGCTCACGCGCGTCCATGAAGAACTGCACATGGAGACCCAGGTCGGCCATGTGGGGAGCGAGCCGCCCGAAGGCAGCAAAGCCGACGCTGCTGTAAGTACCCCCCTGTCGCGGTTGGTGGTGGAACCTCAACGCGCGCACTCCGGCCCCCGCCAAGCGTTTCAATTCGTCAGGTCCGGTGTCTGCGCGGACAATCGCAATGGCCCTCAGGCGTTGCGGTTCACGGCTGACCGCATCGAGTATTGCGGTGTTGTCGGTGCCGTGCGCGTTGCCCTGAACGACAACGCCACGTTCGAACCCGAGGCGCGCGTGCATGGCGAGCAGCGCCTCGAGCGGTGCCTCCGGCGGCGTGTAGGCACGGCTGTCGGCATAGGGAAAGCGGCTGACCGGGCCGAAAACGTGGAAGTGCGCGTCGCAGGCACCTGGCGGGCAGGGGCGGTCGGGACGCTTCGGTTCGAGAACCGGTGGCAGGCAGGGTTCTTCCAAGATGTTTTCTCCGGCGGGCGCTCGAAGGCGAATATAGCAGAAGCACTCGCGGGTTTTGAGCCGCCCACGAAGGTCGTTATATAATCGATGTCAAACGCCCGCACGAGTGAAATGTCTCCTTGTCGGCGGCTATCCAACTACCGTGAATCGTGAATCGTGAATCGTGAATCGTGAATCGTGAATCGTGAATCGTGAATCGTCAATCGTGAATCGGGTTTCGTTCCTCTTGGCACCGTGGCGGTTTCTTTTTGTAATGTATCGGCGTTCATCGGCGTTCATCGGCGGCTAATAAAAAGGGTCTTGCACTCTGATCTGTATTTATCTGTGGCTAAATTTTCTTTCCTATTCAATCCAAGAAGGATTGCCCCGTCGTGATTCCCGCAAAGCGCCTGAAATACTCCGCCATCGTCGACCGACCGCCACTCAAGCTGCCTGACAACGCACGCGTCGTGGTCTGGCCGGTAGTCAACGTCGAAGTCTGGGATATCGCCCGGCCCATGCCGCGGCAGGCGTTGCCACCGCCGACCGGAATCACGCAACTGCCCGACGTTCCCCACTGGGGCTGGCATGAGTACGGCAATCGCGTGGGCTTCTGGCGCTTGAAGGCGTTGCTGGATGAGCTCAAGATTGTCCCGTCGTTCTCGGTCAACGCGCGAGTTTGTCTCGATTATCGCCCCATTGCCAAGGCCGCGCGTGACGCAGGCTGGGAGTTCATGGGGCATTCCTACGACCAGCGTCCCCTCCACACGGAAACAGACCCGGCAGACATGATCCGCCGCTCGGTTAAGGTGATTCGTGAATTCACGGGGAAGCGGCCGATCGGCTGGATGGGGCCGGGCCTGACCGAAAAACTCGACACGCCCGAGCATCTGGCGGCGGCCGGGATCCGGTATATCGCGGACTGGGTGATCGACGATGAGCCCTGTACGATCCGCACCGGGCGCGGCGAGCTCGTGACTATGCCCTACACGATGGAACTCAACGATATCGCGATGATGGTGGTTCAGCACCATCGCGCAAAGGAGTTCGAGACGCGCTGCATGGACCATTTCGAGTGCCTTTACCGGGAGGGCAAGACGCGCGCGAAAGTCATGGCGATTGCGATGCACCCCTACATTTCCGGCGTGCCCCATCGTTTCAAGTACGTCGAGTCGATTTTCCGGCGGCTTGCGAAGCAGAAAGGAGTCCTGTTCTGGAACGGCGCGCAAATCCTTGATTGGTATCTGAAGGCGCGCGCAAGGCCGGTTCGCCGCCGTTGAGCAACAGCGCAGACCGGGAACCCATGATCTGAGGACGGGTAATCGGGCGTGGGCCTTGGGACTGTTTGATCTACCTCAACAATTGTGGACGGGGATATCGGCCCGGCACCCGCTAATGTTGTAAAATTGCCCGGTCGGTTCG
>JAQBFV010000304.1:0-2787 GCA_032123035.1 Betaproteobacteria bacterium
ACGCACAGCAGCGATTGTGAGTCGAAGCGGGCGCTGGCGAGCAGGCGCAGTTCGTTCAGCACCATCGGCGTCATCTCCTGGGCTTCGTCGATGAGGATCACGGGCCGTCGGCTGGCCGCACCGAGGTGGTCGAGCCAGCGCGCACGCAGCGCCTTGAAGCCGCCCCAGCGATTGCTCACGCACATCGATATGCCGAAGATATCGCCCAGCTCGCGGTAGAAGTCGCTCAAGTTGCTTTGCGGGTGGTGGATGACGCCGACCGATAGATCGGCCAGGCGCGCGAGGCGCTCGGCGAGCAGGCGCATGATGACGCTTTTGCCGCTGCCGGGATCGCCGTGGAGCAAGGCGAAGCCGCCGTCGCGCAGGTGCGCGTGTTCGATGCGCCAGCAAAAGTCCTCGACCTTGGGCGGCACGTAGAGCGCCTCGGTCGGCACATCGGAGGTGAAGGGGTTCCATTTGAGGCCATACAGGGCGAGGAGTTTTTGGTTCATGTGGGATCCTTGTCGGGTGTGGGCAGATAGGCCGGTGGCAGACCGGTGGCGGCGTAGTCGGCGATCATTTTCTTCAACAGCGGTGCGGTGCCGGTGGCCGGCATCGCGCTCGGCTCGGTGGTGAGCGGATCCAAGCGTCGGCGCAGTGCATCGGCGTTGGCGGCTTTGTCCAGCGGACGCGCCGGGCACAACACGGTGCCGCTGCGCGCATCGACCAAGTCGACCCGGCTAAAATCCCAGCGCGCATAACGCAGATGCACCTCAGCAAGGTGGCGATAGCGCGAAGGGATCTCCAGGCGCTGGCCGGCGAGGCTGACGGTGCCGTCAGAGCGGCGTTGCCGACGTTTGACTTCGATACGGAAGGCGGCGCGCAAGTCATCGCTGCCAGGACACTCGCGCCCGACGTTGGGTCCTTGCAGATAGCGCTGCATCGGCGTGGCGCCGAGTTCGCTGTGCACGGTGCAGTGATACTCTTGCGTTACCCAGGCTTGGGTAGCGAGGTTGAGTTGCTCAAGCGTGAGGTTGGCTTCGCCTTCGAGCATGGCCAGCAGTCGCCCTTCGATGCGGCCCCAGAGGTTCTCCTGCTTGCCATTGACGTGCGGCGAGTAAGGCAAAGTCGGCAGGTGCAAGATACCCAGGTGGTGCAGGCCTGCGGTGAACTCCCCTGACGTCATGGCCGAGCCGCGGTCGCTCATCAGCGAGCGCGGCAGTCCGACCTTTTGCAGCGCCTGACACAGGCCGTGGACGAGTTGTTCGGTGCCTTCGTTCGTATACCACTGTGCATGGCACAGGAAGCGTGAACGATCATCGATAAAGCCGACCAGCAGCGGCTTGATCCACTCGCCGCGGCGGGTGAGGACTTTGCGCGAGCCGTGGTGGAAGTCCAGGTGCATCAACTGCAGCACGTGTTCGACTTCGTAGCTGCGGATCTCACGCTGTTCGAGTCGCTCGCGCGCGGCGAGCGCGCCGTCGCTGGCCCGGCGTGGGGCACCTCGGCGCAACAGACCTTGTGCTTTGAGATAGCGGCGCACGCTCGAATACGACGGGCACGCGGTGTCGCCGGGCCCTGCACTGAGCGTCACGCGCAGATTGTCGTGGTGCAGCTGCGCAGTCCAGCCCGGGTGCGCGTGATACTGCGCGGTCAGTGCTTGCACCGCAGCTGCCGACAGACTCGGGAAGCGACCGATGTCGCGACGCACTTGATTGCGCAGCGCGCCCACCGGATCGCTGGCCCGTCTGGCGGTGTAATACCAGCGCTCCAGTGTCGAGCAGGCAAAGCGCAGCTCAAGGCCGGTGAACGGATGGCGCCAGGTTTTGGCCGCCAAGGCGTTCAAGGCCTCGTGTAACTCGCCATCGGCCGGCGGCGCGGCCAGCAGTGGGCCGATGATCGCAAAGCGCAGCCGCGCCCAGCGATCACGTTGCGGCAGATCGTCGCTTGAACTCAAAACACACGCCCCATCGGTATTGCTCATGGGAGCGCACACTACAAAGTGTTTTGAGCGAGGGCTATCGGCATCCTCTGCGGGCGCGTCGCGGACCTCGAATTACCCGCTCACGGCACGCGTACTCAAGGGGGCAAGAAAGCGCAACAACAGCACCCGTTGTTGCACAGCGGACTCGGCATCAAAGCGTTCGAGCAGGCTTTGCGGCAGCCCTTCACTCGACACCGGCGTCGTGAAGCGTGCGCGCATCGATTGCCACAACGCGGTGCGTACAAAATCGCGCTGCCACCACGCCCGCCACCGCTTCAGCGTGCGCACCGAGACACGCAGCTGCTGGGCCAGGTGCTGCGTCGTGGCACTGCCGGTCGATGACACCAGCGTCAGCACCACACCCAGATAAACCCTGCGGCCCAAGAAGCGAACCGATGCCGGGGTCGATCGACGGTCACAGCTTGCACAGCAAAAACTGAAGCGCCAGCCATAGTGCTCGCGAACGGGCGCCGGGCAGCCGCGGGGCTTGCGCGGGTAGCGCGCGCTGTGCAGAACACCGCCACACGCGCAGCCGCCCGCGCGCGTCTGGCTCGCGAACGCTTCATCGACGCGCAACAGGAAAAAGAAAAAAGCTGGATCTTGCAACAGGGCATGGCACACTTTAGGAGTCTCCGGTCTTGGTAAACTTGAGACTCCCCTGATGGGATCTTTTATTCAAGATCCCTGATGGGGATCCTCTTCAAACCATCACCAAACCTGACCGCCTACGCCCATATCACCATCGATAAAGATGGCACCAAATATATTACTGATACAGGAAAAAAGGTTGTCTTTGTCTATGACGCAAAGGATCAATTTGTTCG
>JAQBFV010000305.1:0-4266 GCA_032123035.1 Betaproteobacteria bacterium
GTTCAATTATTGTTCTTGTTTTACTTGGCGCCTTGGCGGTTCATTAAGTTCCGTGAACGGTGAACGGAAATCTGCCCGCTGCCTTGTATTCTAAGTTTCTCTTGGCGTGCTTGGCGATTCATTAACCTCCGTGAAGGGTGAACGGAAATCTGTCCGCTGCCCTGTATTCTAAGTTTCTCTTGGCGTGCTTGGCGGTTCAAATCTTGTTCTTGTTTCTCTCCGCTTCTCCGCGGTTCAAAGTAGTTCCTAAGCTGTTTCTGTAATCAGTGATTCTTGGCGTGCATGGCATCTTGGCGGTTCATTGAATTCGGTGAATGGTGAATGGTGAATGGTTAAATCGGCGGCCAGATCGAATCTGATCCGGTTTTTAGATTCTATGTTTTGTGTAAATATTAATCTGCGTTTATCCGCGCTTATCTGCGGCTTAATTACGTTTCTGATCTTATCGGCGTTCATCGGCGTTCATCGGCGGCTAAAGGCTCTGCTCTTGTTTTTGGGTTTCTGCCCTTTGAATAAATATAGATCCGCGTTTATCTGCGTTTATCTGCGGTTAATAGTTTTAACTGCGCGCCGCCGAGCGGCCCGCGATGCGGCCGAATACGGCCCCCGACATGAGCCCCGTCCCGAGCGGGTAGTTGTAGTGGAACAGCCCGCCCACCATCTCGCCGCACGTGTAGAGCCCCGGAATCGGCTTCCAATCCGTCGCAATGACCTGCGCCTCCCCGCTGACCTTGAGGCCACCGAAGGTGAAGGTGATGCCGCCCGTAACCGGCCACGAAAGAAACGGCGGCTTGTCGAGCTTGAGCGCCCAGTTCGTTTTCTTCGGCTCGAGACCTTCCGTGCGCACGCCGTCGAGCACTGCGGGGTTGAAGGGACCGCCGTGGTTCGCCGCCTGGTTGTACGCCTCGAGCGTCTTCATCGCCTGCTCGTGATCCACGTCCAGCTGCTTCACGAGCCCTTCCAGCGTGTCGGACTTGAACGGCTCGGTGGTCGAGTAGCGCGGCTCCAGGAACTCCACAACCTTGCTGTCGAAGATCTGGTAGACGAGGCTCCTCGGCTGTTTCAGGATCATTCCCCCGTACTTGGCGTAGGTGAACGAGTTCAGGTCCGCGCCTTCGTCCACCCAGCGCTTGCCCTCGACGTTGAGCATCACGCCGTAGTGATAGGACAGCCGGTTCGTCTTGTCCGTGAGGTTCTGCACCCCGTAATCGGCCGCCGTCGCTACGATCGGCGTCGCATGGCAGCCACTCCAGTGCCCCCAGGGCATAGCGCCAATGTCGAGCGACATCTTCAGACCATCGCCATAGTTGAAGTTCGAGCCCCGCACCTTGGCGTGGTCCCATGGCGCGCCAAGGTAGCGCAGGCGCCACTCGGGATTGGTTTCGAATCCGCCGCACGCGAGAACCACGGCTTTCGCGTTGAACGTCACGAACCCGTCCGGACCGCGCGCAACGATGCCGGACACGCGCCCGCTCTCCGCCTGCGTCAGCCGCACCCCGCCCGTGTCGTAGCGGATCTCGATGCCCATCTTCTCCGCAGTCTCGAACCACGTCTTGGACAGCCCCACGCCCTCGTGCATCGTGCGGATCATCGCGCCCCGGGGCCACTTGACCTCGCCACCGACGCGCACGCCCATCACCGAGATCGCAAGCTCGAACTCGTGCTTGCCGAGGTCCTGCAGCCAGCACATGGTGTTGTACGAGTTCTCGATGAGCAACGTGGAGAGCTCCGGGTCGCTGCGCCCCTGCGTCACCCGCATGAGGTCTTCGCGAAAGCCCGCCACCGGATAGGGCTGCACGCCCTTGTGAAAGCCGGCGTAGTCACGCTCCGCGTTCGGCACGAACCGATCGAGCTGCGACACGTCGTCGTAGATGAAGCGGAAAACCGCTCCGCTGAAGTGCGTGTTGCCGCCGCGCTTCTCCCGCGGTGCCTTTTCGAGCACCAGCACGCGCTTGGCGCCGTTCTCCTTGGCAGAAAGGGCTGCGGCAAAAGCCGCGTTCCCCCCGCCAACAACGATGACGTCGTAATCCATCTTTTTCCTTAATTGCGTGAATCGTGATTCGTGAGTCGTGAGTCGTAGGGCGACCCGCGTTGGCTTCCCCTGCGCGAGGAAGGGACGGCTGAACAGCGCGAATCACCTCTCGCCGTTTCAATCCGATGGTTGCGAGTATCCGGTGCGCCTAAAATCGCTGTCAACAGCCCCTGTGAATAGTCGACGGTGGAATACAATATGTGGACTGTGCGCCGGCCCATGGGTGCTGCGCTAACATAGGTGCGAAGGAGGAACCCCCTCATGAACGATCCCCGCCCTGTCAATGCGCCCACGCGCCAGCTTGCCGCATGGGTTTCCCGACTGCGTTACGCAGACCTTCCGGCGCACACCACCGAAACCGTGCGGCTCGCCCTGCTCGACACGCTCGGCTGCGGCGTCTACGGCTACGTCACGCCGTGGGCAAAGATGCTGCTCAAGTGGGCCCAGGCGGGCGCGGGCAAGGCCGAAGCCACCGTGTGGGGCGAAGCAGCGCCTTCCCTGCGCGCGGCCGATGCTGCGCTCGTCAACGGGACCGCCTCCCACGCCTTCGAGCTCGACGATTATCACAACGCCAAGCTCCACGCCGGCGCGGTCGTCGTCCCCGCAGCAATCGCCATGGCTGAAAAACTCGGTGCAAATGGAGAACGTCTCGTCACGGCCATTGCGGCCGGCTACGAGGTCATGATTCGCTCGAGCCTCGCGCTGAACCCCTCCGCCGCCCGTTTGCGCGGCTGGCACATCACCGGCATTTGCGGACCGTTCGGCTCGGCGGCAGCCTGTGCGTCGCTGCTCGGACTCAATGACGAGCAGACCGCCTGGGCATTGGGGCTGGCAGGCACGCAGGGCGCCGGCACCTGGGCTTTCAATGCCGATGGGAGCATGAGCAAGCGTTTCCACGCGGGCAAGGCGGCGCACTCCGGCGTGCTGGCGGCGGAGCTGGCAGCGATGGGCTTCACCGGACCGACCCAGATCTACGAATTCCACGACGGCGGCGTGCTGAAAGCGTACTCGGACGCCTCCGATCCCGCACCGCTCACGGCAGACCTCGGCAACGTATTCCGGCTGGACACCAACCGGATCAAGCCGTATTCCTGCTGCGGCAGCACGCACTCCTACGTCGATGCGGCGTTCGAGCTGTGCCGGCGCCTCGGCACGCCCTGGAGCGCGAAGCGCCGCGTGCGCGTCGGGCTTGCGAAAGTGGTGGACGTGCAGTGCGGTTTCAAATATCTCCCGACGACGGCGCTGAACGCGCAGATGAGCCTGCGCTACGTGGTCGCCACCGCGCTGCTCGAAGGTCAGGTGCTGCCGCCGCAGTTCTCGGAACCCAAGCTCGCCGACCCGGCGATCAACGCGCTCGCCGCGCACCTCGAGCTCGAGCACGACCCCGCACTCGACCAGCTCTACCCGCAGCGCTTCGCCGCCTGGATCGCCGCGCAGGACGACAAGGGTGACTGGCAGCGCGTGGATGTCATGGACCCGTTGGGATCCGAGGCCAATCCGGTTGGCGCCCAGGGCATCATCGAAAAATTCCGCGGCATCAACCCCCAACTGCCGATCGACGCGATTGCCGAAATCGCCCTGAACATCGAGCGCCACTCCGTCAAGCAGCTGCTGGGCCTACTCGCGGGCGCCAAAGACAAGCAGCTGCAAACTGCGTGAATGGTGAATGAAGAGTGGTTAAAGCTTCACCGCCAAGGCCGCGAAGGACGCAAAGGACAATAACAGCCTCACCGCTAAGGACGCGGAGGGCGCCAAGAGAACATAATTAATACGAACCCCAAGGGCGCGAAGACTCCCCCAAGGGTGGCATACAAGGAAAGCCAGTGGTCCGGAAACGACCCTTGCCGTCTTTTTGATTTCTTGTTTGTAATCCTCCGCGTCCTTAGCGACCTTCGCGGTAAAGCTTTTTTGTTCCTTTGCGACCTTGGCGGCCTCTGCGGTAAAGCTTTTTTCTTCCTTGGCCTGCTCGGCGCCCTTGGCGGTTCAGCTTTTGGGGTTTATCGGCGTTAATCGGCGTTAATCGGCGGCTAATATAGATTTTGATCTTCGTTATATCTTTGTTTACCTGCACAGCAGGAAGGAAGCACGCTCGAATGACGACAGGCCAAAATGCAAGTACGCACGCGATTGCCCGGCTGATCGCCATCGTGCTCCTCGCCTGCGCCGCACCGGTATGGGCAGGCGAGGCCGACGTCGTGGCGGCGAAAGTAGCAAAAGGACGCGGCGGCACCTAC
>JAQBFV010000306.1:0-7519 GCA_032123035.1 Betaproteobacteria bacterium
GACGTCGACGGCGACGGCGTGCCCTACCGCACTTACCCCGGGACCCACCCCGCGCGTGGCGGCTATTTCACCCGCGGCACGACCAAGGACCGCTACGCCCGCTACAGCGAAACCGGACCGGACTATATCGACAACATGCAGCGCTTGGCGCGCAAGTTCGAGACGGCCAAGACGCTGCTCCCCAAACCGCTGCTCACGCCGGCAGCCAAGCCGGCCCGTTTCGGCGCCATCTACTACGGCTCCACGAGCCCGGCCATGCAGGAAGCGCTCGACGTGCTGTCCGAGCGCGGCACTCACGTTAATGCGCTTCGGGTGCGCAGCTTCCCGTTTCCGGACGAGATCGCGGATTTCGTGGCATCGCATCCGTGGATCTTCGTCATCGAACAGAATCGTGACGCGCAGCTGAAGACGCTGCTCATCAACGAAGCCAAGGTGAACCCCGCGCATCTCATCTCGATACTGCACTACGACGGCACGCCGATCACCGCGCGCTTCATCGCAGACCAGATCTCGCAGCATGCAGGGGCCCGCACCGTGGTCCCGATCAGGAAGGCCGTGTCATGACCTACCTTGCCAAGCCCAAGCTGCATCACCCGACGCTCGCCAAGAACCAGATCGGCTACACCCGCCGCGACTACGAAGGCGCGATCTCGACGCTGTGCGCGGGTTGCGGGCACGACTCCATCAGTGCAGCGATCGTGCAGGCGTGCTGGGAACTCGATATCGAACCTCACCGTGTAGCGAAGCTCTCCGGCATCGGCTGCTCGTCCAAGACTCCGACCTACTTCCTGGGCAATTCGCACGGCTTCAACAGCGTGCACGGACGGATGCCTTCAGTGGTGACCGGCGCCAATCTGGCCAACCGCGAGCTGATCTACCTGGGTGTCTCGGGCGACGGTGACTCGGCTTCCATCGGACTCGGCCAGTTCGCGCACTGCATGAGGCGCGGCGTCAACATGGTCTATATCGTCGAAAACAACGGGGTCTACGGCCTGACCAAGGGCCAGTTCTCCGCGACCGCCGACAAGGGCTCCAAGTCGAAGCGCGGCGTGACCAACACCGACGAGCCAGTCGACATGATTGGGCTTGCGCTCATGATGGGCGCGACGTTTGTCGGCCGCAGCTTCTCCGGCGACAAGCAACAGCTCGTGCCCCTGATCACGGCGGCGATCGAGCACCGGGGCGCCGCCTTCATTGACGTCGTCTCGCCCTGCGTCGCTTTTAACAACCATCCCGGCTCGACCAAGAGCTACGATTACGTGCGCCAGCACAACGAGGCGGTGAACCGTCTCGATTTCATTGAGAGGCGGGAGGAGATCACGGCGGATTACGCGCCGGGTGAAGTCGTCGAGGTAACGCAACACGACGGCTCGGTGCTGCGCCTGAGAAAGCTCGCGCGGGAGTACGATCCGACCGACCGCGTCAAGGTGATGAACTATCTCCAGGAGCGCGCGGCTGAGGGCGAAGTGGTGACTGGATTGCTTTACATCAAGCCGGACTCAGCCGATCTCCACCAGTATCTCAACACCGTGGACACCCCGCTCAATCAGCTCGCCGAGCGCGAGCTCTGCCCCGGCAGCGTGATGCTCGAGCGGATCAACGCCGCATTGCGGTGACGTGCGGGCAAGCCCCATTGCGTCACCGCAATAAGGGGCAAGCGATCATCTGAAGTATTGTGGCCGTGGCCTCGGCTGACGGCCGAACGCTATTTGAGCTTGATCGCCAGCCCGGAGCAGAAATAGCCTTCGGGCGAAAACCACGCGCCCTCGTCGCGGAAACAGGAGAGGTCGGTAACGGCGTTGGCGCCAAGCTTCGCGGCCTCGCGGGTCAGCATCGCGATCGCGGCGTCCGAGGTGTCGTGAGTCGTCGTCCAGAACGCCGAGCTCCAAGTGCCGGCCCAGAGGCGCTGCACTACCGTGTAGCTGAGCAGCGTGAGCTCCCCCGGTTCGATCACACGCACCGGCGCCGGCGTACCCGCGGCAGGAACCGCGCCCGCGGCGAACGTCAGGACACAAAAGAACGAGATGCGAACGGCTTTGGCTAGGCGGGTCATCTTTTCCTCGCGGCAAATGCCAATTGATGGCGCGATTATAGCCTGCCGCCCCGCCAAACGGGCCCCCGCTCCGTCGGTTACGTTATGCGAATCAAGTCTCAATTTCACTAGGTAACTCACTGATAGAATATACTGTTTCCTTTACAGTCTGCGATGGCTCAGGATCGATTCGCCATGCCCACCATTAAAGCCGTGCAGCCGCAACCCACGGAGCGTCGTCTCGAGCTCGCGCACGTGCTTGCGGATCTCGCGGCCGACGGGTTAGTGCCCAAGGACGTCGCCGACAAGCTTGCCAAGGACCGGCGGTTCGCGCGCACCGCCGTGCACCCGCTGATCGTCATTTCTGACCAGAAATGGAAGGATCCGCGCCACCCCACCAAGCTGCTCAACGTCGAGACGCTGACCCAGTGGCTCGCAGACAAGAGCGGCCTGCCCTACCTGCACATCGATCCGTTCAAGATCGATTTCGCGGCCGTCACGAAAGTGATGTCGAGCGCCTACGCCGAGCGCTACAAGATCCTCCCCATCAGTGTGACCACGCGCGAGGCGACGATCGCAACGTGCGAGCCGCACATGCGCGAATGGGAGGAATCGCTGAAACAGGTGCTGCGGCTCGAGATCAAGCGCGTCATCGCGAATCCCCACGATATCCAGAGCTACATCGTCGAGTTCTACAATCTCGCGCGCTCCGTGAAGGGCGCGACGAAACAGGACAAGGGCGCACTCAGCGACGTTACCAACTTCGAGCAGCTCGTTCAGCTGAGCCGCAGCGGCAAGCTCGACGCCAACGACCAGCACATCGTCCATATCTGCGACTGGCTCTTTAATTTCGCCTTCGAGCAGCGCGCCAGCGATATCCACCTCGAGCCGCGGCGCGACTCGGGCAACGTGCGCTTCCGGATCGACGGCCATCTGCACCAGGTCTACCAGATCCCTACGCCCGTGATGGGGGCCATGACGAGCCGCATCAAGGTGCTTGGACGGATGGACGTTGTCGAAAAAAGGCGCCCGCAGGACGGCCGGTTGAAAACCGTGACGCCAGACAATGAGGAAGTCGAACTGCGGCTGTCAACGATGCCCACCGCATTCGGCGAAAAGCTCGTGATGCGGATATTCAACCCCGAAAACCTGGTCAAGGATTATAGGGAGCTGGGTTTCTCCGAAGAGGACGAAGGCAAGTGGAACCAGATGGTGCAACAGCCCCACGGCATCATCCTGGTCACGGGCCCGACCGGCTCGGGCAAAACCACCACGCTCTACTCCACTCTCAAGCAGCTCGCGCGGCCGGAAGTGAACGTGTGCACGGTGGAGGATCCGATCGAAATGGTCGAGCCTACGTTCAATCAGATGCAGGTGCACTCCGCCATCGGCGTTAATTTTGCGGGCGGAATCCGCACGCTCATGCGCCAGGATCCCGACATCATCATGATCGGCGAGATCCGCGACCTGGAGACTGCCGAAATGGCGATTCAGGCGGCACTGACCGGCCACCTCGTGCTCTCCACGCTTCATACCAATGACGCGCCGTCGGCCATCACGCGCCTGCTCGACATTGGTGTCCCTTCGTACCTTTTGCAGTCGACGATCCTGGGCGTGTTAGCGCAGCGGCTGCTGCGTACGCTCTGCCCCCACTGCAAGCAGCCGCATACTCTGGAAGACGCTGCCTGGGAGCATCTCGTCTCGCCCTGGAAGGCAGCCAAGCCCAAGGACTCGACCTACAGCGCCGAGGGCTGCCTCGAATGCCGGATGACCGGCTACCGGGGGCGCGTGGGCATCTACGAGACGATGGTGATGACAGGCGAGCTGAAGAGAGCCGTCACACCGCAGACCGACCTCACGGTGCTGCAGGAGACGGCCTACAAGGAAGGCATGAAGCCGTTGCGCCTGAGCGGCGCGTTAAAGGTCGCTGCCGGCCTGACCAACATGGAGGAAGTCCTGAAGGTTGCGCCGCCTCCGAGCGGCGATCGGCGCCAGCCTGTCCGGTAACAGAAGCGTGACCGGTGACCAGTCCCCGCTGATGCACGGCCGTTACAGGTGACCTGCAACGGGTCACCGGTCACTGAAGTTAGCAAGAATCGGGTTGGCAGCGCGGCGCCCCCGCCTTATCCTCCGCCCGTATGGAGTCAATCAGTAGCGAAGCAACGGAATCAGCAGCCGGCGCGTCATGTGCGTTGGACTACCAGCGTGTTGAACGCGCGATCGCCTACCTTCACCGCCACGCCGCCACGCAGCCGGATCTTGCCGCGGTGGCGCGTCACATCCATCTCTCGGAATTCCATTTCCAGCGCCTCTTCCTGCGCTGGGCGGGCGTAAGCCCCAAGCGCTTCCTGCAGCATCTCACGATTGAGCGTGCGAAGGCGCGGATTGCGCGTTCCGGAAGCCTGTTGGAAGCGAGTGCAAGCGCGGGACTTTCAGGTCCGGGGCGGCTGCACGACCTCTTTGTTACCCTGGAGGCCATGTCTCCGGGCGAATACAAATCGGGTGGTGCCGGACTTGAAATTACCTTTGGAGTTCACGAATCGCCGTTTGGACTTGCGCTCATTGCCTCCACGGCACGCGGAATCTGCGCGTTGCGTTTTATCGAGCGGGCGAACGCGCGGGCAGCGGAGGATCTTCTCAGGGGAGAATGGGCGAAGGCGCGCATGAAGCTCGACCGGGCCCGGGTCCGCGAGCTCGGAGCGCGGATATTCGATCCAATATCGGGTTCGGCGGACAAACCACTCGCGCTCCTCGTCAGGGGCACGAATTTCCAATTGCAGGTGTGGCGCGCCCTGTTGCAGATGCCGCTCGGCGCGCTGGCCACGTACGGCGAGATCGCGGGGCGGATCGGGCGCCCCGCGGCCGCCCGCGCTGTCGGCGCGGCTGTCGGCGCCAATCCCATTGCCTTTTTGATTCCGTGTCATCGCGTGATCCGCGAATCGGGTCACCTTGGCGGCTACCGCTGGAGCGAGACACGAAAGGCCGCTATCCTCGGCTGGGAAGCCGCCCGCGCTGGCGCTCTCGCCCCGTGACCGGTAAGCGGTGAGCGGTAAAATGCCAAATTCCTAGACGGCAAGGCTAACGTGCGTTAGGTATTCTCCGTTTACCGTTTACCGTTTACCGTTCACAATGAAAGATACTCTCCAGCCCGGTCTTACTTACCAATTCAAGTTCAAGGTGCCCTCCACCAAGACAGTGCCGCACCTCTACCCCGAGTCGGAGATGTTCCAGCAGATGCCAGAGGTGCTGGCGACGGGCTACATGGTGGGCCTCATGGAGTGGGCCTGCCTCGAAGCGCTGCGCCCGCATCTCGATTGGCCCGGCGAGCAATCGCTGGGTACCCACGTCAACTTCTCTCACCTGGCAGCGACGCCGCCTGGCCTGACCGTAACGGTTGACGTGAGGCTCGACCGGGTAGAAGGCCGCAAGCTCGCGTTCTCTCTCTCGGCGCACGATGGCGTGGATAAGATTGCCGAGGGCACCCACGAGCGCTTCGTCATTGACGCGGCAAGATTTAACGCCAAGCTCTCCGAAAAATCCCGCGCCGCAGGCGCGTGACCGTCAGAAGCCACCTCAAAAACTCAGCCACGGAACCACACTGAAGCACACGGAAATTATCGGTTGGCTAACGTGCGCTTCCCGGTTCGGGTCTTTGTCCGTGTAATTCTGTGCGATTCCGTGGCTAATCATTCTCTCGTTTCATGGGTTTTTTGAAAGCACGCCCGTTCTACTCGCGAGTCGTCTGCGAGAGCCAAAACTCGAAGCAGTCGCTGCCGACGCAGCTGTTGTCGTAGTACGGCGCGCACCGCGCAAATCCCAGGGAAGCATAGAGCGAGCGCGCTTCCAGCATCGTCGGCAAAGTCTCTAGGCACATTCGGCGATAGCCGAGTGCACGCGCGTGCGCAACCGCTGCGGCAGCGAGTGCGCGCCCCAAGCCCGCGCCCCGGAAGCGGGCCCGCACGTAGAGCCGCTTCATTTCGCACGTTTCCTTGTCAACCGGCCGCACGCCCACGCAGCCTGCGATGTTCGCGCCTTCTTCTCGCGCGAGCAGGAGGCAGCCACGGGGCGGAACGTAATCGCCCGGCAGCGCCGCCAACTCTTCGTCGAAGCCGCCGAAGCAAGTGTTGAACCCGAGCGACTCCGCGTATTCGAGGAACAGATCGCGCGCAGCATCGAGATCGCTGCCAGCTCGACTGACGGCGACGAGGCTCATCGGCGGTCCTCTGGCCCGGCTTGCAACAGGGCTCTACGGGCCGGCCCGACGAACCGACGCCGTCTCGCGCCTTCCATTCCGTTTCCTCCTACATCGCGCGATCTCTGCGCCACGCGCTGACCGCACGACCGGCTCGCCCCGGCTTGACCAAGCGCAGTGCGAAGTCCATGATTCGCAAAACGTTCGCAGCAGCCCGCGGCACGCGCAGGGAGCGGCACGCGATGAACCGAAAAAACACGGGGCGCGACACTCGACCATGGCACGTAGGGTATCGAGTCCGATACGGCCAACTTGACGTCGGACAATTTCCGCATGCTCATGGCTCTGCCGCTGCTGCCGGCTTCGATTATACTTCCGGGCACAAACACAAAAACCCCTGACTGGCATGAAGTTCGCCGGTCATCCCTTACGACATCCACATCGCTCGTTATCCCTATGAGAATCCAGCCGCGCTTCTTTCCTTTGATGGGTTTGCTGTTCGTATCGTCGCTCTTCCACGCGCCGCTGGCCATGGCGGCCGAGCCGCCGACACTGAACGGGGCAAATACCGCCTGGCTCCTCACTTCGTCGGTACTGGTGCTGTTCATGACCATTCCCGGGCTGGCGCTGTTCTACGCCGGACTGGTGCGCTCCAAGAACGTGCTTTCGATCCTCATGCAGTGTTTCGCGATCACCTGCATGTCACGATCGCATGGGTGCTGGTGGCCTATAGCATCGCATTTGGCGATGGCGGCGCAGCGAACGCGTGGTTTGGCGGGTTCGGGAAATCTTTCCTGTCCGGCATCCAGGTCGCGACGGTCAAAGGCACGATCCCGGAGAGCGTGTTTTCGATGTTCCAGTTGACCTTCGCCATCATCACGCCCGCGCTCGTCATTGGCGCCTACGCGGAACGGGTGAAGTTTTCCGGGATGCTGCTGTTCAGCCTGCTCTGGCTGCTCTTCGTCTATGCGCCGATCGCGCACTGGGTGTGGGGCGACGGCTGGCTGCAGCAAATGGGGCTCATGGACTTCGCGGGCGGCACGGTCGTGCACCTGAACGCGGGCATGGCAGCACTGGTTACCGCGTTGGTGCTGGGGCGGCGCAGAGGCTTTCCTGAAACGCCCATGCCGCCGCATAACCTCACGATGGCCGTAACCGGCGCGTGCATGCTCTGGGTAGGTTGGTTCGGGTTCAATGCCGGCAGCGCGGGCGCCGCCAACAGCCTGGCGGCCAGTGCGTTTGCCGTGACCCACTTTGCGGCCGCCGCGGGAGGCCTTGCCTGGGCGGGAAGTGAA
>JAQBFV010000307.1:0-3276 GCA_032123035.1 Betaproteobacteria bacterium
GCGGTTTTACTGTGAAAAATATCGGCGTTCATCGGCGGCAAATAAAGGGTTTTATATATCTGCGTTTATCTGCGGCTCAAGTTCTAGTCGTTCTTCAGCGGGGCCTCTGCGGGACTCGCATCGCCGTGCGCGTCGCCCGCCGCGTGCTTCCCGGCTTTGCCGCCGCTGAATTTATCGCTCAGGGTCTCGAGCATCCAGAAGAAGAGCGGCGTGAAAAAGATCGCGATAAACGTCGAGGCGATGATGCCGCCAATGACGCCAGTGCCGATCGCGCGCAGGCTGTTCGCGCCGGGGCCGGTCGCGATCGCGAGCGGCACGCAGCCGAGGCCGAACGCGAGCGAAGTCATCACGATCGCGCGCAGCCGCAGCCCGGCGCCTTCGATTGCTGCTTCGCGCGCGGGCATGCCTTGCCGCACGCGTTCGATCGCGAACTCGGAGATGAGAATAGCGTTCTTGGCGGACAGGCCGACGAGCGTCACGAGCCCGACCTGGAAATAAACGTCGTTCTGGAGCCCCACCGCCCAGGTGAGCGTGAGCGCACCCAGGATCGCGATCGGCACGGTCAGCACGACCCCGACCGGAATCGTCCATTTCTCGAACTGCGCTGCCAGCAGCAGGAAGACCACGATCAGCCCGAAGACGAAGGCCACGGCCGATGTACCGCCTGATTGCTTTTCCTGCAACGCCTGGCCCGCCCACGCGAAGGAAAAGTCAGACGGCAGGGTCTCGCCCGCGACTACTTCCATCGCGTTGATTCCCTCGCCGGAGCTGTACCCTGGCGCGGGATTGCCCGTGATCTTAACCGCTGGAAAGCCGTTGAAGCGCGTGATCAGCTTGGGGCCCGCCACGTAGCGGGTGGTGATGAGCGAGGACAGCGGCACGTTGGCGCCGGTCTTTGAGCGCACGTAGACCTTGTCGAAATCCCCGGGCTTGATGCGGTACTGGGCGTCGGCCTGAAGGATCACCCACCAGACACGGCTGAACTGCGCGAACTGCCCGGCGATCTGCGAGCCGAAGAAGGCCTGCATTGTTTGAAACACGTCGGCGACGTGCACGCCGAGGACCTCGGCCTTATTGCGGTCGAGGTCGACGAAGAGCTGCTGGCTCGAGGCGCGGAAGGTGGTATTTACCCCTTGCAACTCCGGCCGCTGGCGCGCCTTGGCGATAAATGTCTCGATGGCCTGCGCGATTGTCCGCGGATCGCCCGTGCCGCGGCTCTGGATATAGAACTCGAAGCCGCCGGTCGTTCCGAGGCCGGGTATGGAAGGCGGGTTGATCGCAAACGCGGATCCCTCCCGGAGCCCGGAGAACTGGGCGTTCAAACGCTTCAACATGGCGAACGAGAGCAGCGAGGGGTCCTTGCGTTCCTCGAACGGCTTCATCGAGGGAAAGAGGACCGCCGCGTTATTCGTGAACTGGCTGTCGATCAGGCTGTAGCCGTCCACGGTGGCGACATCCTGCACCGCCGGGTCCGCCGCGACGATCTTCTCGATCTTCTCCGTGAACTTGCGCATGACGTCTAGGCTCGCGGCATCGGGCGCCTGCACCACGACGAAGAAGTAGCCCTGGTCCTCATCGGGGACGAAGCTCGACGGGAGAATACGGAACATCAGCAGAATTGCCGCGATCGCGGCGCCGAACACCAGGAGCGAGATGGGCCACACCTTGATCACGCGCGCCACGCCACTCACGTAGCCCTGGCGCAGGCGCTCGAAACCGTTCTCGAACCAACGGAAAAAGCCTTTCTTTTCGCCGTGGTGCGCCTTGATGATAATGGCGGCAAGGGCCGGGGAGAGGGTGAGCGCCATAATCCCGGAGATCACCATCGCGAACGAGATGGTCATCGCGAACTGCTTGTAGAGGGTGCCCGTCACGCCGCCAAGAAAGGCGATCGGAAGAAATACGGCCACGAGCACGAGCACGATCGAGATCAGCGCACCGGCAATTTCCGTCATCGCGCGCTTCGACGCTTCGAGCGCGGAGAGCTTGTGCTGGTTCATGTTCACCTCGACGTTCTCGACAACGACGATCGCGTCGTCAACCACGAGACCGATCGCGAGAATCATGCCGAAGAGCGTCAGCATGTTGATCGAGAAGCCGAGCAGATGCAATCCGATGAAGGCCCCGATGATGGAGACCGGCACGGCCAGGATCGGAATGAGGGTCGCCCGCAGCGACTGCAAGAACACGAACACGACCAGCACGACCAGCACCACGGCCTCGAAGAAGGTGGTCACCACCTTTTCGATCGAGTTAAGGGTGAAGAGACTGGTGTCGAGCGTGATCTTGTAGTCGAGCCCGGTGGGGAACTGCTGCTTGAGCTGGTCGAGGCGGGCCCGCACCGCCCTGGCAGTATCAACTGCGTTTGCGCCCGGCTGCTGGTAGACGGCGATCGTGGTCGCGGTCTTGCCGTTCATCCGGCTCGAAATGGAGTAGTCGCGCTTGGCGAGCTCGACCCGGCCGATGTCCTTGATGCGAACGATCGCGGTGCCTTCCTGCGCCGTCCGCACGATGATGTCCTCGAACTCCTCGGGGCGGGTGAGCAGGCCCTGTGCCGTCACGACGAACTGCTGCTGAACACCCGACACCGTTGGGCGGGCGCCAAGCTGCCCGACGCCGAAGGTCTGATTTTGACTCTGGACCGCGTCTGCGACTTCATTCACCGAAATGCCGAGCTGGGCCATGCGGTCCGGCTGCAGCCACACCCGCATCGCGATGTCGGGCAACCCCAGCACCGAAGACCGGTTGGCTCCCGGTACCCGCTTGAGCTCCTCGAGGACGTAGAGGTTGGTGTAGTTGTCAATGTAGGTGGCGTCGTAGCGCTCGCTGGGCGAGAAGATCGAGATGATCATCATGAGGCTCGATGATTTCTTGTCCACCGTGACGCCTTGCTGCGTGACCACCTGCGGCAGCTGCGGCAGCGCCTGGCTCACGCGGTTTTGCACGTTGACCTGGTTGATGTCCGGGTCGGTCCCCGGATTGAACACCACGTTGATCGAGACGTTGCCCGACGACGAACTCGTCGATTGGAAGTAGAGCAGGTTGTCGATGCCGTTCAACTGCGCCTCGATGGGCGCCGCCACGGTATTGGCAATGACTTCGGCGGTCGCGCCCGGGTAGCGCGCGGATATCGCGACCTGCGGCGGCGCGAGCTCGGGATACTGTTCGATTGGCGAGACGCTCATCGCGACCGCGCCGGCGAGCACGAACATGATCGAGATGACCGCCGACAGGATCGGCCGGTCGATGAAGAAGTGGGTGAACATGGTGGGCGCC
>JAQBFV010000308.1:0-8532 GCA_032123035.1 Betaproteobacteria bacterium
GGGCGCACAGCGCCAATGCAATCACCAGCACCAGCGCCAATACCGGTGAGAGCACTCCAGCGACTAACCATAATGGTACTTTCTGCGCCAGAGCGGGCGGTGACACCAGCACCAGCAACACTCCCGCAAGGCAACGATTCAAAAAGACGCGCGGCATAATTTGAGCCTGGCCCCTTTTATTTAACCTGACCCCATTTTTCGTATCCGAGCAAAAGGTTCCTGACACCTTTTCCCGAGGTTATGACTCCGGATGTTTTTTTCCCCAATTCACGAATCCCCGGATATTCATGAATAGGAAGACTGTATTGCCTACCGCAATTCCAAGGCTGGTCATCCAGGTCAAACCGAGGAAGATCCAGGTGGTATTGGACGCGGCAAATACAAGGAACCCAACTCGGTTCTTGTTCCCCAACAAGTAAACGGAGAACAGGCTAAGCGTCATCGCCAACCAGTCCAAGCCCCAGTATCGAAAAAATTCTTCCATATTCAGCCTAACGTGTAATGGATTGACGAAGTACTATCTAAACAGGCATTAGCTAGCAGAGATGCCATATAACACCACAAGCCGTCCGCGAACAACAAGAAATAGGGTCAGGTCTTCATTTCCGCTCGAGCTCAAGAAATGGGGACCTGCCCCCATTCTTACATTTTCAATTCTGACTTCTGTCTTCTGACCTCGGGCGCACCCTCATCCGTCACCGCTTCACCGGCGCGTAGAACGTGCCCTCGACCTCGACGATGTCGTCCTGGTTCAAGCAACCCACCTCGATGATGGTGCGCGGCGGATACGGGCCCTTGCCCCAGAGCTGCGCCTGCACCTTGTTGACGATCGGCCGCAAGCGGGACATGTCGGTCACGTAAACCACGATCCGAGCCGCGTCGCGCAGCGTCGCGCCCTCCGACTCCGCGATGAGCTTCATGTTGAGGAACGCCTGCATCGTGCGCGCCTCGGCGCCTCGCACCAGGGTGTTGGTCTTCGGATCGATGCCGCGCATGCCAGCCACGAACACGAAGTCCCCGGCGCGCGTACCCAGGCTCCAGGTCCCGGTCGGCTTGATGGCGCCCGCGGGCGACAGCGTCTTCACGCCGTTGGGCGAAACCTGCTTGGCTCCCGTGCGCCTCGCGAGCGACAAACCCGCTCCCGAAACGATCGCGCCTCGATTCCTGCGTTTCATGATTGCCTCTTTACAGGGTTATACCAATTTTAAGGATGAAGGATGAATTCAAACTGCGCGAGTAGTGAGGGGTGGAAAATTCGAGCCTGGCCCCTTTAATTGTTGACACTTCAATTATGCTGCCTATACTCGTCCGCTCCCTTCTCCGATGCTGGTGCGGAAACGCAGGCGCCTTCGGTACGAGGGGAATGGATGCCAAACGGGGGGAGTTGCAACGGTGACGAATGAAGCCAAACCACGTGTCTACGATGTCCTTGCCAAGGTCTTCATCCAGGAGGGCGTGAGCACGTGCTTTGCCCTATTGGGCGATGCGAACATGAACTGGGCGGCGCGATTGGCCCAGCAGGGATGTCGCATGGTCTATGTCAGGCACGAGCATTGTGCGGTCGCGGCCGCGATGTCCTATGCGCGCAAGACGTCGGAGGTGGGCGTTGCAACGGTCACCTGCGGGCCCGGCGTCACGCAAGTGATCACGGCGCTGCCAGCGGCCGTGCGCGCCCATCTGCCGCTGGTGGTGTTTGCCGGAGAGGCGCCGCTCAGGAGCGGCTGGTACAACCAGGGGATCGACCAGGCGCCGCTCATCACGGCAACGGGCGCGGCCTATCATAGCTTGCACCTGCCCGAGCGCATGCCGGTTGCGATTCGCGACGCGTTCCTGCAGGCACGCCGCGAACGACGCCCCGTGGTGATCGGCATTCCGTTCGATTTGCAGGCCCGGCCCTGGGACGGACCGGAGAAGTTGCCGACGCCCTCGCGAGAATTGCTGCCGCGCCCATCGCCGATTCCACCGCATCCGGATGACGTGGCGAGCGCCGCCCAGCTGGTTGCGGGCGCCGAACGCGTGGTCGTGTTTGCCGGCCTGGGTGCGGTCGAAGCCAAGGCGGGGGCCGCGTGCCGGGCGTTAGCCGCGAAGACGGGTGGACTGCTGACCACAACACTGCCTGCCAGAGGACTGTTCCACGACGATCCGTTCTGCATCGGCATCACGGGCAGCTTCTCGACCGAGGTCGGGCTCGAGTACCTGGCGCAAGCCGACCTGATCATCGCGGTCGGCGGCTCGCTCGCCTACCACGCCGGCGGCGGAGGTCAGCTCTGGCCGAAGGCGAAGACGCTGCAAATCGACATCAATCCTGTGGCGGTGAGTCAGGGCCAGGAAGTGGCGCGTCACCACCTACGCGCCGACGCACGACTGGGCGTGGAGGCGCTGACGGCGGCATTGCCCGCGCGCACCACGATGTGGCGCGGCGAGTCGATGTCCGCGCGCATCCGGGATTCGAAACCTGACAGCCACGTGTTCGAGATTGAGCCGGACCTGCTCGACCCGCGCGATGCGGTCGAAGCGCTCGAGAAAACCCTGCCCGCCGACTGGGAGCTCGTGAACTCCTCGGGTCACTGCTCGTGGTTCTTCGCGCAGATGCCTTCGCGCCCGCAGGAGCGGTTCCTCACGATCCGCGAATTCGGTGCGATCGGCAACGGCATCTCCTTCGCCATGGGGGTGGCGGCCGCGCGCCCGGATCAAACGGTGGTGCTGTTCGATGGCGACGGCAGCCTGATGATGCACGTTCAGGAGCTCGAAACCATCAAGCGCCACCGGATGAACATCCTGATCATCGTGATGAACGACGGCGCGTACGGCTCCGAGGTGCACAAGTTCCGCTCCGAGGGAATGCCCGAGGACGGGTCGGTGTTCGGCCGCTGCGATTTCGCAGGCGTCGCGCGCGGCTTCGGGCTCGACGGAAAGACTTTCAAGCGCCTGGACGATCTGCCGAAGCTGCTGGAGGAGTTCGCCGCGAGCGGCGGCGCCGCGGTCTGGGACTTCCACGTCTCGGACAGGGTCGTGTCACCGACGATCCGGCGCGCGCATCCTCCCGGAGGGCATCGGAAGGCGTGAGCGATGCAACATAAATAGGGTCAGCTTCATATTTCCCTTCGATACCGGGAAATATGGACCTGACCCCATTTTTTTCTACAACTGGTGCGGGCCTCATTCGGCAACGAATGAGCGACCTTACCCTGCTGGTGCCGCGCCGGCCAAAAACGGCTTCAACGCAACCCAAATGAAATCATTCGCCGGCGTCGGGATGCCGTGTTCCCGTCCAAGGTCCCGGACTCGCCCACCCAGCCACGGATACTCCAGGCGACGGCCCGCCATCAGATCGACCGCCATGGAGGGCATCACCATCGGTGGCGCTGTTCGCGCACGCGCGAGCCGCTCCTCTGCCTTCTGCGCGGGTATCGAAATGCCTGCCGCGCGCCCCGTTGCGACGACCTCGTTGAATACGGCGGTGTAGAGCGACCAGGAGTCATCGTCTTTTTGCACCACTCCCAAGGGCGATCGGAGCAGTGCGCACAGTGAGCTGTTCGCAACCAATACGATGAACTTGTCCCACAGCACGGCGGGGCCATCGGTTCCAATATCGACCGAAATATCCGCCGCCCCGAAGGTCTCCTTGACCTTGAGCAGTCTGGGGGATTCGTGGCCTTGGGCCTCAGCCACAGTGATCCCGTACTTGGGATTTCTTTGACGGATTACGCCGGGCTCCTCCATAGCGGCGTTCATTGATGCGGATCCGTAGACGACGTGCTCCCATCCTAGAGTCTTGGCGAGCATCCCTGGCGCATCGATACCGTTTTGGACAGGAATGACGACGGTGTTCTTCCCCAGCAGCGGTTGGAGCGTGGGCGCAAGCGCTTCAACAGCCCACGTCTTCGTCGTCACGATAACGACGTCGCAGGCTCCAATCGCACGCGGATCGAGCTCCGCTTGAATTTCAACGCTGAATCGACCGCTCGGGGCAATCAAAGCCAGGCCGTTGCGCCTGATCGCCGTCAAGTGTCGGTCCGTTACCAACAGACTGACATCGACTCCGGCCCTCCGCAACACTGCAGCAAGCAGGCCCCCTACTCCACCAGCACCCACCACACAAATCTTCATTGAAAGCTTTCTTGAATTGAGAACGCCCGTTTTTCGATCTTACGCGATGCTGGCTTGCTGAAGAACGTCTAATGCTCCACGGTCGCACTTTCGATTCGGTAGTACTCTTCAAATTATGGTATGGGGTCGGACCACTCCAAGTAACGGCGCCCGCGAGAAAAATCGAGCCCGGCCCCTTTAATGCTGTTTCAACCTTTGGAGGACGCGATGTCCGATCTGACACCCAATATTCCGGAAGTGGTTGCTGAAGTGCGCGAGCGGTTCGAGCGTTACGAGCGTGCCCTGGTCGACAAGGATGTCGAGGTGCTCGACGATACGTTCTGGAACAGCCCCTACACGATCCGGCTCACGCCGACCGAACACGGCTACGGCTTCAACCAGATTCATGCGCACCGGGTGCGGCGGCCCCCTGGCACCGGGATCAAGGAGGCGCGCCGGAGGCTCGAGATCCTGACGTTGGGGCACGAGATCGCGACCGTGAATCTGGAGTTCAAGGTACGCGGCCGGGATCAGATCGGCCGGCAGAGCCAGACCTGGGTGCGCTTCCCGGAGGGATGGAAGGTGATCAGCGCGCACGTCTCCTCCATCGATGCGAACGCCCTCACCTGATTCGCGCTTGTAGGCGGGCGGAGACCGAACGGGACCGACACTTCGGAAATTCGAGCGCAAAGCTTTGTCCGATCACCCGTATGCCCGGAAGCCGCGCCAGGGTTTACCATTGCCCCCATGGACGATTCATTCGAAGCCCATTGCTGGAAAGACGACATCCCGGCCGACGTGCTGGAGGTTTACTCCCACTACAAGCGGGATGTCTTCGTCGGCCCCAGCCCGGCGCTGCTCGCCGTGGACCTCTACGAGCTGGTGTACCAAGGGGGGCCGCGGCCCGTTGCCGAGGTCGCCAGGACGTATCCCAGTTCCTGCGGGGAGTACGCGTGGGCGGCGATCGAGCCGACCCAGCGCCTGTTCGCTGCGGCGCGCGCGGCGGGCATCCCCATTGCCTATTCCACCAACGAGACGCGGCCGGAAAGCCGTCCGATGACGGTGTGGGCCACCCGGCGCCAGCGCAGCGCGCCGCCCAGCCCGGAGGTGTACGCGATCCGGCCCGAATTCAAGCCGCAGCCCGGCGACCTCGTCGTCCACAAGTTGCGCGCCAGCGCTTTTTTCGGCACGGCGCTGATCTCGCACCTCACCCAACTCGGCGTGCGGACCGTCATCATCTGCGGCGAATCGACCTCGGGCTGCGTGCGCGCGTCGGTGCTGGATGCCTACTCCAACGGCTTCCACGTCGTGCTGGTGGAGGAGTGCTGCTTCGACCGCTTTTTGCTGTCGCACAAGATCAACCTGTTCGACATTCACCACAAGTACGCGGACGTTTTGGGGGTCGATGCCGTTATCGCGCATCTCGGGAAGATGGCTGCCGACCGCAAGCCAACGAGTTCTTGACCCGGGGGCCGGCGCGCCGGGTTGCATTTCAGGAACCCGGCAGAAAAATCCTGCGGGCGTACACCGGCACGGAGATGATGGCGGTCAATTGCTCCGTGCCGTCGAATAGCGGCGCGAGCTTTGCGGTTCTCGCCTTGAGGGCGACCTCGGTCAGGCGGCCGGGCTCGCCTGTCGGGTGGACCACATCCACCGCCTGCTCGACCCGATAGATGCGGGAAAAGCTCGGCCGCACCTGCGAGTAAACGCGGGATTCGACCTGCTGTACGGACACGGGACCGCGGCGGAACCGCAATTGCAGCGAGACGCTCTCGCCGCCGGCGGCCTGGAAGTCCCACGATTCCCCGACCGTGGAGCCTGACGGCTCATGCCGGATCCTGCGCTCGACCTGCGCGGTGGCCATCAGGTTGGTGTCATAGATTCCTGCCCCGCCGGTGGAGAGGCCCGTGAAAAGCATTAACGCCGTGGCGCCCGTTGCTGCCGAGCTGACGGGTATCTCGAAGAGCACGTAGCGCATGGGATCCACTGGCTTGTCTTCCGCATCCAGGGATGTCGCCTGATCGACGAAGGCGGCCAGCAGATTCGCGCCGGCGGCCGGCCCGGAACCTACTGGACAGATCTGCCAGCCATCCGGCACGAACTCCCGCAGAGCAGCCGCGGACACCTTGAAGTACAGGAAAGTCCGGGTCTCGGTTCCCCGCCCGACGAATTTCTCCGCTTCACCCATCAGGGAAACCGGGGACAGACCACGTTTCCCCATTTCATCTGCCAGAAATGGTGGTCTGTCCCCATTTGTTCCTTAATTTGAGCCTGGCCCCTTTTATGCAAAGACCGTCCCCAGCTGATCGCGGTCGCTCTCGCCCACGTAAGTGCTCGTATACTCGGCAGTCTCGGTGTCCGAGAGATTCAGTTGCGAGTGTATTTCGCCGACGGGGGTGTAGATGTAATCGCCCGCTTCGGTATCGATCACCTGCTGATTGCCCTCCGGCCCGAAGAAGAAGCGGATGCGGCCTTTGGCGACATAGGTGCCTCGGCAAACCTTGGTGTGGGAGTGCGTGCTGCTGCGGTAGCCCGGGGGCATGATGTTGTGGGCCAGCGTGAACGGCGGATTCAGATTCGGAATCGTGGCCGAGCAAATGCCCAGTTCCAGCCCGGTGGTTGGATTGCGCTGTGCGTGTTCTTTCCTCAGCAGCGTAGCCATAGATCTGCCATCCTCACGGTTGATTTACCAATAACGGCTATCCGTCAAAGGGGCCAGGCCCCTTTCAAGGATGAAGGATGAAGGATGAGGGATGAAAGTTGAAAGCGAAGACTTCGTAAAACGCCGTTAATTCATCCTTCCGCCTTCATCCTTCCGCCTTCGGTAGGGTGGGGTCTTTCCCCATTTGATATTTGTTCAGTGTTCAGAACTTCTTAAACGGCACGCGGCTCCGGCATGCTCGCAAACGCGCTGTCCGGCGCCTTTCCCGCGATGGTGGTGCGGTGGAGCTTGCGCTTGTACCGCGTCTTGTCGAGCGTCGTCGCCCGGTGGAGCGTGCAGCGGTTGTCCCACATCACGGCGTCGCCGTCGCGCCAGTGATGGCTGTACACGTACTTCGGCTGCGTGCAGAACGCGGTCAGCTCCTCGAGCATCCTGCGCCCTTCCTTCGGCGGCATACCGACGATTTCCTGCGCGTGCGCGCCGACATAGAGCGCCTTGCGGCCGTTGACCGGGTTGGTCCGAATCAGCGGGTGCGTCACGACGTGGCGCTGCTTGTCGTCGTCACGATAGCCGTCGTCGTTCTCCTTGTCCGGGTGCGTCATGCGGTGAACGGCAACCAATCCTTCGAGCTCGGCCTTGCGCGCTGCGGGTAGGTCCTCGTAAGCCGCCCGCTCGCTCGCGAATTCGGTATTGCCACCGACCGGCGGCACGAGGCGCGCGGCCAGTAGCGACGCGAGCGCCGCGATCGGCTTGAACGAGCTGTCGCTGTGCCAGGCCTCGTTGCGTTCGCGGTGGATCATCGACGGGTGGTCGAAGGGCAACATGCTGCCGTCCTTGCTGAGGTTGGTCATGACCGAAATGTGCCCCGGATTCCAGTCGTTCCCAGGATGCGCAATCATCGTTTCGAGCTCGCCGAAGTTGCGGCTGAACGCGATTTGCGACTCGTCGTCGAATGTCTGGTTGCGGAAGACGAGGATCTGGTGCTCGTTGAACGCGCCCCAAATCGTGCGGAAGTCTTCACGCGGGATCGGTACCGTCAGATCGATGCCGGTCACCTCGGCGACGAAGAACGGATGCAGGCGTTTGACGGCCAGTCTGTTCTTGAGTGCGGTCATGGCTGCTCCGGGTGATTCAGTTCGTCCTCGATATAAGCGCGAATGATACTGTCGAAATCCGCATCCGCGCTGAATCCGAAAAATGGGGTCAGGATCGGCCGTTCCCTCCAGGGCTTTCTTAGAGCGGCGATTTCCACGTTGAAACGGGCCTTCTAAGATTCTTTTTGGGCGAGAATTTGGCCGCTTGTTACCTAAAACCAATTAGTTGCCCTGGTCCGACCCGAACTGGGCCATCACCCGTCACCCATCACTTATCACTTATCGAATGGTATGAGGTCGGACCACTCCAAGTAACGGCACCCGAGGGAAAAATCGAGCCTGGCCCCTTTTATTCGGCCCCTTTTATTCGCGCTTTAAAGGTTAGCCGCGATCTGCATACGCGACCTTCTGGCCATTAACCGTAATATTGCCAGCCACCTTCAACGCCTCAACGACACTAGATACTTCTTCCTCCGGAAAAACCTTATGAAAGTACGAATAGATCGAGTTATGCAATCTCTTGACCGTTGCTGGCCGATTCTTGGAGGGCACGATGCACTTCTCGAAGAAGTCGGCTGCTCGATCCTTGGGCGACAATTTGTTCGCTGATTTGACCAACGGAATTTCTGAGACCGAAGCAGAACGAGAACAAAAGATCCTCTGGTCCTTTAAGTGCTTTATGAGGGG
>JAQBFV010000309.1:0-5764 GCA_032123035.1 Betaproteobacteria bacterium
CGGGGTCGCGTTCAACGTTCCGGGTTCAAAGTTCCGAGTTCAAAGTTCAAAGTTCGAGGCCTAACCACGGAACCTTGAGCCTGGAACCTTAAACCTGGAACATTGAACCTGGAACAGCGAGGCATCGCTCATAGCATCGGCCCCGGCTGCCCGAGAGCGTGCTCGGCAAGCTGGAGGACAACCCAGTCGTAGGCCTCCTCGACCGAATCGGTGTGGTACATCAGTTTCAGGTCCTCGGCATTGATCGTCCCGTGGCGCACCAGCGCATCGAAGTTGACGACCTCGCGCCAGTATTCAGTGCCGAAGACGACGATCGGCATGGGCTTGCTCATCTTGCGCGTCTGCACCAGCGTCAGCAGCTCGAAGAGCTCGTCGAGGGTGCCGAACCCTCCTGGAAAGACGATCACCGCCTTCGCGAGATAGGCGAACCAGAATTTGCGCATGAAAAAGTAGTGGAAGTGGAAGGCGAGCTCGCGGGTGACGTAGGCGTTGTCGAACTCCTCGGCCGGGAGCGAGATCGTGAGACCCACGTTCATGCCGCGCGCCTCGGCCGCGCCGCGGTTGGCCGCTTCCATGATGCCTGGCCCGCCGCCGGTGCAAACCACGAAGCGCCGTTCATTCGGATCGAGCGCCTTGGACCACTGCGTCAGCCGGAAGGCGAGCTCGCGCGCGGATTCGTAATAGCGCGACATCGTGAGCGCCGTGCGCGCTTTCTCGAGGTCCCCGCCACCGCCCTCGGCGTGGCGCATCGCTTCTTCAGCCTCTTCGCGCGATTTGACCCGGGCCGAGCCCATGAACACGACGGTGTCGTCGACCCGGTGGTGCTCGAACCGGCTTTTCGGCTCGAGGTACTCGGACAGAATGCGCAGGGCGCGGCTTTCCTTGCTGTTCAGAAATCCCTGATTGCGATAGGCCTTGACGGGATGGCGATGGCGATCGGTCATGGGCAGTCCTGTGGGAGCGCGTCGACAGAGAGTGAGTTTAACCCTATGCGGAGCGGTTACGAGCAACGAAAGGATGAAGTAACGGATGGAGGGTGTGGGCTGGCGGTTGGCGCCTGACGCGCGACGAGAAAAAGGCGATGGGGTTAGAATCAAAAGTCCTGCTTACACTTTAGGCGCGAAGGCGAGAACCGGGCCGTGTCGCGCTGCGCGGAAGACGGGCTAAACCGGGAGGAAGAAATGACCATTCACGCGTCGCAACTCGTCGGCAAGGCTCTCAAACGGCAAGGTGTGGACACGATGTTTTTCCTGATGGGCGGCCCGATGTTCACGGCCGAGAGCGCCAGCGTTGCCGAGGGCATCCGCGCGATCGATGTCCGTCACGAGCAAGCCGCGGCGATGATGGCACATGCCTACGCGCGAATCCTTAACCGGCCTGGCCTCTGTATGGCCGCATCCGGCCCGGCGGCCCTCAACTTTGGCACCGGGCTCGCCACCTCGCTCACGGACTGTACTCCGGTCGTCGCCATCGGCGGGGCCAGTACTCTGCGGGAATGGGGTACCGGAGCGTTTCAGGAATTCGACCAGGTGGCCGCGATGCGCCCGTTGACCAAATGGGCGGAACGCGTTTACGAGGCGCGGCGTATTCCGGAGCTCGTTAACAAGGCATTCACAATGGCAGTTTCAGGCAAGCCGGGGCCGGTGTACCTCGATTTGCCGGCGGACATCCTGCATCAGCAGGTCGAGGAAGACACGATAGTCTGGCCCGAATACGACCGTGGCACGCGGCTCGGACACGCGATCGGCGATCCCGTCATGGTGGAGTGCGCGATCGCGTTGCTGGCTGAAGCGAAGCAGCCGATTTTGCTGTCGGGAAGCGGGGCGAACTGGTCGGATGCGGCGCCCGCGCTGCGGGCCTTTGTCGACAAGACGGGCATCCCGTTCTACACCACGCCGCAGGGCCGCGGCGCTATCCCGGAAGATCACGAGTACTGTTATCTGACCGCCCGAAATCTTGCCTTCAGGGAGGCGGACGTAGTCCTGATCGTCGGGACGCGGATCAATTACGTGATCAGCCACGCGCGCGCACCACGCTTCTGCGAGCACGCGAAGTTCATACGCATCGACATTGATCCTACCGAAATCGCCTCGACACCACGGCTCGACGTGGGTCTCGTGGGCGACGCCAGGCAGACTATGGAGCAGGTCAACGGGGCCAACGACGGCCGTATCCGCCCCGAGCGGTTTACCGCATGGCGGCAGCGGCTGGCGGAGGCGCACCAGCAGCGTCAGCAGGCGCAGGAGATCAGTTTGAGCACCGACCAGATTCCAATCCACCCTCTGCGCCTCTGCAAGGAGATCCGGGACTTCATCGACCGGGAAGCGATTCTGGTGGTCGATGGGCAGGAGATCCTGAATTACGGCCGCCAGTCGATTCCCTGCTACGTGCCTCGCCACCGCATCAATTCGGGAACCTTCGGCACGATGGGCGTGGGACTTCCCTATGCCATCGGGGCGCAGGTGGCACGTGCCGACCGGCAGGTGATTTGTCTTCACGGCGACGGCTCATTCGGCATCAACGCAATGGAGCTCGACACCGCTGTCAGACATCGGCTTCCCGTGATCACCGTCATCAGCCTCAACGCGGGCTGGATGTCGGATCCGAAGCGGGCGTGGGTCGGTCGTGATCTCGGCTTCACCCGCTATGACAAGATGGCGGAAGCGCTGGGGTGCCACGCCGAGTATGTCGAGCAACCGCAGGACATCCGCCCGGCGTTGCAGCGGGCGAGCGCCGCTGCCAGGACGGGCGTGCCGGCCGTGATCAACGTCAAGACCGACCCGAACGCCAAGGCGACGACCGGCAGATTCGTGACTTATTGACTCCGCCGGGACAGGATCGTGCGCCTTGGATGCCCGGAAAGCACCAGCGGCGGCTGACCATAACGCTGGATCCGGCTGTACGCTTTTCCGGTGCTTAGGTAGACCGCGCCATGAACGATGACACGCTAGGGGCTTATAACGTCGCCGATCTGCGCGAAATCGCGCGGCGCCGGCTGCCGAAGGGAATATTCGAGTTCGTAGACCGCGGTGCCGAGGATGAAGTTTCGCTGCGCGACAATCGCGCCGCCTTCGAGCGCATCCGGCTGAAGCCGCGCGTGCTCGTCGACGTTTCGCGGCGCACTCAGTCGATTCAGCTGTTCGGCCATGAGCAGAAGATGCCGATCGCGGTCGCGCCGACCGGGGGCGGCGGGAATCATGTGGCACGAAGGCGAGATTGCTCTTGCTCGGGCGGCCGCGGCAGCCGGTATTCCTTTCACTCTGGCGACCGGCTCGCTCACCGCGATGGAGAGAGTCGTTGAGCAGGCGGGCGGCCGGGTCTGGTTTCAACTCTATATGTACGCCGACCGATCGCTTTCTTACCGGCTGGTCGAGCGCGCAAGATCTGCCGGTCTCGAGGCGCTGATCGTCACCGTGGACAGCCCGGTGTTTTCCAATCGCGAATACAATCTCCGCAACGGCTTTACGATTCCCCTGTCTTACACGCCGCGCAATGTGGCCGACGTGCTGAGGCATCCGCGTTGGCTGCTGGGGGTCTTGATGCGCTACCTGCTCACCACAGGCATGCCGCGCTACGAGAACTATCCGGCCGAAGTGAAAAGCAGCATTACGGCCCAGCCGATGGGGCGGGCGCTGAAGCTGAACGACTCGCTGACTTGGGAAGATGTTCGCGTTCTGCGGAAACTCTGGCCGCGCACGCTGATGGTAAAGGGCATACTCCGAGCTCAGGACGCCGCGCTCGCCGCGGACAGTGGTGCGGATGCGGTCATCGTTTCCAACCACGGCGGGCGGGTCCTCGACGGAGCGATAGCGCCGATCGAGGCGCTGCCAAAAGTCGTCGAGGCGGTCGGCGACCGAATCACGGTGATGGTCGACAGCGGTTTTCGGCGTGGAAGCGATGTGGTCAAGGCGCTTGCGCTAGGCGCCAACGCGGTGTTGATCGGCCGCTCGACGTTGTACGGGACGGCAGCGGCCGGCGAAGCCGGCGCAGCGCGCGCAATCACGATCTTCCGCGAGGAAATCGACCGCACGCTGGCGTTGCTCGGCTGCAGCGGTATCGCCGCGCTCAACCGCGATTACCTGGCGCTGCCGCCCGACAGCCGAGAAAGAGCGTGATCGGTGACCGGCAACGCAGAAGGTAGAAGGTGGTAGGTTTTTGAGTTGAATCTGTGTTTATCTGCGTGTATTTGCGGCTAAATGTTTTTGGTTTTCCGGTTCACGTTTCACGATTCACGAAAGACATGCCATCGCGCTTCATTGCTCACCTGGACATGGACGCGTTCTACGCGTCCGTTGAATTGCTGCGCTACCCGGAGCTTCGCGGCCGGCCGGTGGTGATCGGCGGGCGGCGGCCTAGCACGGAGGGCCCCGCGATCCGGACCCTGCGCGAGTACAACGGACGCGGCGTGATTACGACCGCCACGTACGAAGCGCGAGCCTTGGGCGTTCACTCGGGCATGGGGCTCATGAAAGCGGCCAAGCTTGCCCCGGATGCACTACTGCTTCCCGCGAACTTCGACGAGTACCGGCGCTACTCCCGGATGTTCAAGGACGCGGTGCGCGCGGTGGCGCACCAGGTCGAAGACCGCGGCATCGACGAGATCTACATCGACCTCACGACCCTTGTCACGTCCAGCGAGGCCGAGGGTGCGCCGGACCCTTGGGTCCGCGCGCGAGTGATTGCGACGGACATTAAGCGCGCGGTGCGCGAGGCAACCGGGCTCACGTGCTCGATCGGCATTACGCCGAACAAGCTGCTATCGAAGATCGCTTCCGAACTTGATAAGCCCGGCGGCCTGACAGTACTGACCGAAGGCGATATCCCCACGCGAATCTGGACGCTGCCGGTGCGGAAGATCAACGGCATCGGCCCCAAGGCGAACGCGCGACTCGAGGCGCTCGACATCCGGACCATCGGCGAGCTCGCAAAAGCCGATCGGGCGCTCTTGATCGGGCACTTCGGCAGGAGTTACGGCGCCTGGATGAACGAGGCCGCGCACGGGCGCGACGAGCGGGTGGTTGTCACCTACAGCGAGCCCAAGTCCATCAGCCGCGAAACGACGTTCGAGGATGACCTGCACCCCGTGCGCGACCGCGAGCGGCTCTCGCGTATCTTCACTGAACTCTGCGTCAGGGTGGCCGACGATCTCAAGAGGAAAGGCTACGTGGGCAAGACCATCGGCTTGAAGTTGCGCTACGACAACTTCAAGACCCTCACCCGCGACCGCACGCTCGATGAGCCAACGGGAGACGCGGGCGCGATCCGTCGCGCCGCGGGCGAATGCTTGAAGCGCGTGCCACTCGACCGGCGCATCCGCCTGCTCGGGGTGCGCGTCGGGGCGCTGAGCAGACCCGGCGCATCGGCGCCTTCTCACGTGCCATCGCCTGCCGCTCTCACGGCGACGTTGTTCGAGTAGGAAAAGCAGTAAACGGTGAACGGTGAACGGTGAACGGTGAACGGTGAACGGTGAGCGGTGAGCGGTGAGCGGTGAGCGGTGAGCGGAGATTCGACTGCGGCCTTGTAATCTAAGTTTCTCTTGGCGTCTCCGCGGTTCAAAATTGTTTTATGTTTCTCTGGGCGCCTTGGCGGTTCAGTTTAGGGTTCATCGGCGTTCATCGGCGTTCATCGGCGGCTCCAACTTTCGTGAATCGTGAATTGTCGTTTGTTTCTCTCCGCGTCTCCGCGGTTCATTAACTTCCGTGATTCGTGAATGGTGGCTTGTTTTGCCTGGCGCCTTTGCGGTTCAGTCTTGGGGTTACACGGG
>JAQBFV010000310.1:0-10980 GCA_032123035.1 Betaproteobacteria bacterium
GGTGGCGCCATCCGTTTTTTCCGCCTTCTCGCCAATACAGAAGGCGGCTCGAAACTCCCCTCTCCCTCCCAGGGAGAGGGGCGGGGGTGAGGGTCGGCGACGGGGTGGTGGGAGTCATGGACAGCCGTTTCATTTTTTTACGCGCTCTAAGAGTTTTCTCAGTGATCTCTGTGTTCTCTGTGGCTTGAGGTTGGTATGTCTCATTACGATTTCACAATGCCGGTGACCGAGGAGCAGGTCCGCAAGCTTCGCGTGAACGACACGGTCACGCTCAACGGCACGCTCTACGGCATCCGCGATGCGACGCAGATCCACATGTTCGATCGCGGCCGCAAGACGCACTTCGATTTGAAAGGCCACGCGGTGATTCATACGGCACCCAACGTCAAATGGGTCGGGGAGACGAAGGCGACCCCGTGCGGCTATGCGCCGATCTGCATTGGCACAACGACCAGTGATCGCATGGAGCGTTTCTCTCGCCCGCTGATGAGCGAATACGGTACGCGAATCATCATTGGCAAAGGTGGGCTGCGCGAGGGCTCGCTCGCGGCGTTCAAGGAACTTGGCGGGGTGTACCTCGCCGTCATCGGCGGCGCCGCGGCCCTGGAGACCACATGGGTGGAGGCGATTGAGGACGTGGACCTCGATGATCTCAATCCCGAGTCGCTGTGGAAGTTCCGCGTAAAGGGATTCGGCCCGCTGCTGGTGTCAATGGACAGCCATGGCGAGAGCCTATACGCGCAGGTGGACAAGACGGCGCGCGGGAAGCGCGCCGCCGCACTCGCCTCCCTCGGCGTCAAAGGCAATTAACCGTCAAGCACGCCAAGAGAAGAAAGACAATATCTGAACCGCCGAGACGCCGAGAGAAGCAAGACGATATTTGAACCGCGGAGACGCGGAGAGAAGCAAGGACAGGCATCATTCGCGATGAACCGTATTCTGTTCTCGTTTCTGCGTCAGGTTCTCTCCCCATCTCCGTGGTTCGATAGGTCTTGATTCGCAGTTCTGGGTCGGTTCTTGTTTCTCTTGGCGTCCTGGCGGTTCAATTATTGTTCTTGATTTTCATGGCGGTTCGATCTGGTGCGTAGACTCAAGACCGACATCCTCATTCTGGGCTCAGGCGGGGCGGGGCTGTTTGCCGCGCTGCACGCACACCAGCGCGACCCGAACCTTTCGATCACTATCGCGGTGAAGGGCCTTCTCGGCAAATGCGGCTGCACGCGCATGGTGCAGGGCGGCTACAACGTTGCGCTCGCCGCCGAGGACTCGGTCGAGCGCCATTTCATGGACACGATCGAGGGCGGTAAATGGCTGCCGCACCAGGAGCTTGCCTGGACCCTGGTCGACGTGGCCGTCGAGCGCATCCGCGAGCTCGAAAACGAGCTCGGCTGCTACTTCGACCGCAATCCCGACGGCACCGTGCACCAGAAAGCCTTTGCCGGGCAAACCTTCGACCGCACCGTGCACAAGGGCGATTTGACCGGCATCGAGATCATCAACCGTCTGGCCGAACAGGTGTGGGCGCGCGGCATTCACCGCCTCGAGGAGCACCGCGCCGTCGAGTTGGTCCGCAGCGAGCGAGGCGATGCAATCGCCGGTGCGCTAATGATCGACATGCGCACCGGTGAGTTCGTGTTCGTGCAGGCGCAGGCGGTCCTGCTCGCCACGGGCGGCGGGCCGACCATGTATCGCTACCACACGCCTTCGGGCGACAAGACCTGCGACGGGATGGCGATGGCGCTGCGGGCCGGCCTTACGCTACGCGACATGGAGATGGTCCAGTTCCACCCCGACCGGGCTCATGGCCGGCCCGCACACGCGCATCACCGGCACCATCATCGAGGAGGGGCTGCGCGGAGCAGGCGGCCAGCTGCTCAACGGCGCGGGCGAACGTTTCATGCACCTCTACGATCCGCGCGACGAGCGCGCGACCCGCGATATCGTAAGCCGCGCCATGTTCGATCAGATGCGCAAAGGCAACGTTGGCCTGCGCGGCGGGCTCTACATCACGATGCGCCATCTTGATCCCGTCATGGTGCGGAAGCAGTTCAAGGGCATGGTCGAGCGGTGCGAGGATTGCGGTTTCGATCTCGTTTCGGGACGGGTGGATGTCGTGCCGACGGCGCATTACATGATGGGCGGTGTCGTCTTCAATACGGACTGCACGACCGATCTCGCCGGATTCTTCGTCGCGGGCGAGGACTCAGGCGGCGTACATGGCGCCAATCGTCTGGGCGGCAATGGCGTGGCCAACTCCACCGTCTTCGGCGGAATTGCCGGCGATTCGATGCCGGTCTGGCTGAAAGGGCACGGAGCGTTCCACGAGCCGGACGCAGCGGTCATCGACGCTGCGGTGGCGGCGTGCCGCGCGCCGCTAGGGAAACCCGCAGGCAACCTGGTCGAGATTCGCGAGCGGCTCTATGACCTCATGTGGGAGGACGTCGGCATCATCCGCGACGCGGCGAGCCTTATGCGCGCGGCGGGTGCACTGGACGAACTCGAGGCGCAGCTCGACGCCACGGGCGTGGACGGCGCCAATCTTGCTTTCAATCTGACATGGCACGACTGGCTGAACCTGAAGAACCTCATCCTCGTCTCGAAATCGATCTGTTTCGCCGCGACCGCGCGAGAGGATTCCCGTGGCGCGCACTATCGCTCGGATTTTGCCGAAGTGCGAGACTTGGAAAATTCCCGCTATACCTGCGCCACCTGGAAGGAGGGCCGGTTCGATATCGCGACGCGACCGGTCGAATTCACACGCGTTAAGCCGGGTGAATCTCTGCTCAAGGAAGGAGCGACAACCGCCGATGCCGACGTTTCCTGCTGATCGATTGACGAAGCTTGCCGCGCGCGCGCTCAAGAAGGCGGGAGCCTCGACACCCATGGCACGGATGACGGCCGAGGCGCTCGTCGCGGCCGAGATGGAAGGGCTCACCGGGCACGGCCTCTCTCGTGTCGCGCTCTATGCGCAACATGTGCGCGAAGGCCGCACCGACGGCGCAGCGAAACCGCTCGTTGTTCGGCGGAAAGGCGCGACCTGCCTTGTTGACGCAAAAGGCGGACTCGCGTTTCCAGCGGCCGCGCTGGCGGTGAAGGAAGCGATGAAACGTGCCAAGCGCTACGGCATCGCGTTTGCCGGCGTCACCAACAGCCATCACGCCGGCGCAATGGCCCATCATCTGCAGCCGGTGGCGGAAGCGGGGATGATCGGGTTCGCGTTCAGCAATTCGCCCGCGGCGATCACCGCTTGGGGCGGTCGGACGCCGCTCTACGGCACCAATCCGATCGCCGCCGTCTTTCCGCGGCGCGGCGCGGCGCCCATCGTCGTCGACCTCTCGATCACGGAAGTGACGCGCGGCAAGATCATGGTGCACGCGAAAGAGGGCAAGCCCATACCGCTTGGCTGGGCCGTGGACAAGGACGGCCAGCCGACCACCGACGCGAAGGTGGCCCTCACCGGGAGCCTCGCGGCGATCGGGGCGGTCAAGGGCAATGCGCTCGCATTGGCAATCGAGCTGATATGCGTGGCGCTGACCGGGGCGGCGTTCGGTTTCGAGAACGATTCCTACTTCGAGCCCGGTAGGAAGCCCCGCATCGGCCATGCGTTTTTCGTCCTGGATCCGGCTGCGCCGGTCGACGCGGATACCTACTACTCGCGCCTCGAGGCTGTGATCTCGAAAATGCTGGCGGAGGACGGTGTGCGCCTTCCCGGCACGCGACGGCAGCGCGCGGCGGCAAAGGCGCGCGCGGAGGGCATCGAAATCACCGATGCGCTTTACGTGGAGCTCAAGGCACTGGCTCGGGAAAAACCCGCGGGGTGAAATCACCGTTGGGAGCAAAGGCGGACCGACGTTGGCGCGGGCTGTTCACCGCGAATCTTATCTCAAGAACCGAAATAATGATGTTCTCTGATTTTTTGAGTCACGCGCTGGACAGACGAACGTGAGCTCGTTCGACCGTCTTTTCAATCCGCGCGGCGTCGCGATCGTAGGCGCGAGCGCCGAGCCGGCGCGCCCCGGGGGGCAGACGATCGCGGCGCTCCGGCAGCACGGTTTCAAGGGCGGTGTCTACCCGGTCAATCCCAAGTATCCGGAGATTGCCGGATACCGGTGCTATGCGTCTGTCGCCCAAGTCAGCGGCGAATGCGACGTGGCAGTGATCGCGCTGCCGGCGGCGCAGGTCCCCGGCATCATCCGCGCGTGCGGGGATCGCGGTATCGCCTTCGCGGTGGTGCTGGGCGGCGGCTTCCGCGAGGCTGGGGACGATGGGCAGAAGATTGAAGAAGCGATGGTGGCCGCCGCGCGGAAAGCGGGCGTGCGCATCATCGGGCCGAACTGCCTCGGCTTCGTCAACATTCACGCGCGCGTATACGCGGCGTGGGGCAGCCTCACCCGCCCCCCGCTGTTGCCGGCCGGGCCTGTGTCCGCAGTGCTTCAAAGCGCAAGCCTCGGCACGACACTGCTCGTGCGCTGCGCGGCAGCCGGCGTGGGTTTTCGTCATGTCGTCACGAGCGGCAACGAGGCCGACATCACTGCGCCGGAGCTGATTGACGGGTACGTCGATGACTCCGACACGCGGGTGATCCTTGCGTACCTCGAGGGCGTGAGCGACGGACGCGCGCTCATGCGCGCGGCACGGCGCGCCCTCGCGGCGCGCAAACCGCTCATCATCCTCAAGGCCGGAAACACGGAGCAGGGCAGGCGCGCAGCGGCGTCGCACACGGCTAATCTCACGGGCGACTACGACGTCTATCGCGCGGCCTTCCGGCAGTGCGGCGTGATCGAGGTGCACGATCTTGACGAGGCGGCCGATGTCGCGCTCTGCCTTGTTGGCGGCCGGTTGCCGAGGGGCCGCAGGGTGGCGGTGATGGGGGGGTCGGGCGGCGCGGCCGCCATGTTTGCCGACCGGGCGGACGAATTGAGGCTCTCCATGCCGCCCCTCGCCGAGCAAACGTTGAAGGTCCTGAGGAGCTGTCTGCCGCCGCTCAGCTCGCTCAAAAATCCCATCGACTACACCGCTGGCTATCCGCGGCCCGGACCCGGACTCGATTTTCAGCGCGCGTTCGATGCAGTCCTCGCTGATCCGGGAATCGACCAGCTTGCGGTCATGTTCGCCGCCGCCGGCCGCAGCCAGTTGCAGGCGGGCGGGGAATTGCTGGGCAAAGCGGCGTCCTCGTCGGACAAGCCCATCGTCGTGTTCTCCGGGATGTCGCAAGAGATTGCACCCGAGGGCCTGGGCCTCATGCGCGCGGCGGGCATTCCCGTCCTGCCATCCCCGAAACGGGCCGCCGTAGCGCTGGCCAAGCTCGCCGATTATGCCGCGTCGCTTGCACGCCGCGAGCACGGGAGCGAGCCGCACGGCGCTCGCAGTGTGAAATCGCCGGGACTGCCCGCTGGCGCTGCGACACTGGATGAGCACGAGAGCAAGAAGATCCTCGCCGCGGCCGGCGTGCCGGTGACGCGCGACCGCTTGATCCCGGTCAACGCGATAGAAGGCGTGCCGGCGGATATCGTATTCCCGGTGGCGGTCAAGATCGTCTCGCGCGATATCGCGCACAAGACCGATATCGGCGCGGTGCGACTGAATGTGCACGACGGGCCAGCGCTCGAGGCTGCGCTCTCGGACATCGTGAACAACGCGCGGCGCGCCGTTCCGGAAGCCCGCATCTCCGGTGTGCTCGCCTCGGAAATGATCACCGATGGTCTGGAAACAATCATCGGGGTCGTCAACGACGCGGTGTTCGGTCCGGTCGTGGCATTCGGCCTCGGCGGGGTTTTCGTCGAGACGCTCAGGGATGCGAGCTATCGCGTGGCGCCGTTCGGGCTAGAGGACGCGCGCGCGATGATTGAAGAGCTGAGAGCGCGGGCGGTCTTCGATGGCGTGCGTGGTGGAGCGCCGCGCGACCTCGATGCGCTCATTGCCACGCTCTCGCAGATTTCGGAACTGGCGTGGCACCTGCGCGACCGCCTCGTCGAGATGGACATCAATCCCCTGCTGGTGCGGCCGCGGGGGCAGGGCGTGGTCGCCGCGGATGCCCTGATCGTGCTGCGCTAGGAATTTGTCGGCCTTGCGTCCAACAAATTCCTAATCCGGATTCTGGAATGAACGCCCCCGCGCGTCCCGGCGCGGAGGGGGGTTCGGATTCCGTATTTTGAGATGCCGTTTTTCCCTTGGCGCCCGGGGCTGTTAAGATTGCGCCTCTTGAACCGATGCCGAACCCTGAACCTTGAACTTTGAACCGGGAACAACCCTATGTACAACCTTCATCTGACCCCTGAACAACTGGAGTTCCGTGATACGGTGCGGGACTTTGTTCAAAATGAGATCAAGCCCGTCGCGCTGCACCCCGACCGGCTGCAGCCGTTCGAGAAACCGCTGCTTGCCGAGCTGGTAGATAAGGCCGCGCAGATGGGCTTGCGCACGTTCGCGCTGTCCGAAGAAGCGGGGGGCGCCGGGGCCGATGGCCTCACCTCCTGCATCGTCCTGGAAGAACTTGCCGCGGGCGATGTGGACATCGCAGCCGTGCTGGGCCACACCTCGTTCCTGGGCCATGTGCTGTTCGACCAACTGCTGACCGCCGAGCAACGCGCGCGCTTCCTGCCCAAGTTTGCGGAGGACGATCACTATCATCTTGCCTTCGCCGGGCGCGATCCCAGAGCCGGCGCCGGTTGGAGCTATCACCGTGCGCTCGCAGCCGAGGGCGGGGCGCAGCTTTCCGCGAAGAAGCAGAGCAACGGCGATTGGGTCATCAACGGCAGCCTGCCTTTCGTCGCGAATGCGCCGGTTGCCAAGCTCCTCGTGGTGCAGGTCCGGAGCGATCCGAAGAAAACCGGCATCAACGGCATGAGCACGCTGCTGGTTCCGCTCGACGCGGCGGGTCTCACGGTCGGCGAGGCGCCGAAGGCGACCGGCGAGGCGATCCGGTGGCACCAGGGCACCGGCGCCTCTGTGACGTTCAAGGACTGCCAGGTCCCCGGGGATCACCTGGTCGGCAAGGAGGGGCAGAGCCCGCTGGCGGACGGCACGCTGCTTGCGATCAACGTTTCGCAGATGGCGGCGATCAACCTCGGCCTTGGCCGTGCCGCCTACGACGCGGCTGTCGACTACGCCAAGATCCGCCGGCAGGGTGGCCGCAACATCATCGAGCACCAGGCGATCGGCACCAAACTTGCCGATTGCGCGATCAGGCTTGAGCTCGCGCGCAATATGATCTGGAAGGCCGCTTGGGCAGCCGATCATCCTGATGCCGTTTCTGATCGCAGCATTCCGGAGCTTCCATTGCACACTATCGCGCGCGTCTATACCGCAGAGGCCGTCAACGAAGTGACGCTGCTCTCGGCGGAATGCTTCGGGGCGATGGGCGTGATGCGCGATATGCCGCTGCAGAAGTACGTGCACGACGGCTTCGTGTTCGCGAACGCGGAGGAAACCGACGGCGCCGCGAAACTGGGTATCGCCGAAGCGGTTGCCGGCTACCGGCGGCCTTTGGCCGCTTAACAGCCTAACTGGTGATGAGAACTGGTGATGGAATGAGGGTGATGAAAGGCGGTTGGGGCACGGTTTGCTCATCACCATTTTTCATCACCATTATCCATCACCATCTTCCATCACTTTTTTTGGAGTGAAGAATGGATTTCTCGCTGAACGAAGAGCAACGACACTGGCAGATGGAAGCGCGCAGGTTCTCCGACGAGGAGATCCGCCCGCTGTCCGTCAAGCGTGACCAGATCGAGGGCGGCTTCGAGCCGTGGGACTGGAACATCATCGAGAAAGGCTCGAAGCTCGGCTTTCGCACGCTGGCCGTGCCCAAGGATTGGGGCGGTCCAGGCGCGGACTTCGTGTCGCAAGCGCTGGTGATGGCGGAACTGGCCCGCGGCGACAGCGCCATGTCCAAGGCCTTCAGCCAGAACTGGAAGTGGAGCCACTTGATCGCGGCCGCCTGCACCGAGGACCAGAAGGAGCGCTTTCTCAAGCCCTTCCTCGCCGACCACCGCTACGTGATGGGCCGGGGCATCACTGAGCCGAACTCCGGATCGGACAACCGCCTCCCGCCCGAGGACGACCCCAAGGCCGGCTTCCGGCTGCGCGCCGAGCGCAAAGGCGACGAGTGGATCCTGAACGGGGAGAAGTGCTTCATCGCGAACGGCAGTGTCGGCTCGCTCTTCTTCGTTGACGCGCGCACCAACCCCGACGTCAACATCAAGCAGGGCGGCACGCTTTTCATGGTGCCGAAAACCACGCCGGGGTTCCGAATCGGCAAGGTGTTCAACAAGCGCGGCTGGCGCTTCTACCAGAACGCCGAGCTTATTTTCGAGAACGCGCGCGTGCCCCATGCAAACGTCGTGGGCGGGGTGGGCGGCGCGTCCGCGACCGGGAAAGGGGACAACACCGGAGGTGACCTGTTCGGCGACCTCGAGCTGGCCGCCAACGCGCTCGGCGTGTGCGATGACGCGGTTGACCTTGCGATGCGGTTCGCCCGCTCGCACAAGCGCGCGGGCAAGTATCTGTTCGAGCACCAGTTGACTCAGCTCAAGTTGACGGAGATGCACGCGCTTACCGAGGCGCTGCGTTCGTTCGTGATGCGGGTCGCGTGGATTCATGACCGCAGGGAGCCGTCGGCCAACGCCGGCCTCGTGATGGTTTACTCCACCGACGTGATCCAGCGCGTTACGGGCCTCAACCTGCAGATTCACGGCGCCGAGGGCGGCCTCATGAACGCGCGCGTGGACAAGCTCGTGCGCGACGCAATGGTGTGGACGCACCTCGCGGGCGACAATGTGCAGCGGATGAGGACTCTCAGGAAGCTCGCTGGAAAGTCCCGCGCCGGCGTGAGCGGCGATTGATCACAGGAGAATTCCAGATGAAGCTGAAGGCAACCGTGAAGGTGATCAACGAGACGGACTATCCGGGCCAGCGCGGCGTGACGGAGGGCCAGACCTACAAGCGGCTCGTGGGGTGGCCGGAAGTCTTTACGACGGACCGCGTACGAATCGGGCGGGCGAGCTATCTTCCCGGCACTTACGAGCAGCTTCACTGGCACCCGATCGAGGCTTGCTATTACGTGATCTCCGGGCACGCCACTGTCCGTGACGTCGAGGGCAAAGAGTATGAGGTCGGACCGGGGTCCATCATCTACGCGCCTCCGGGCATCGCAGGTGCGCACGAATGGGAGGTCAAGGAGAGCCTCGAGCTGATCGACATTCGCGCGACGAACGAAACCAACCGCAAGATGCAGTTTACGGTGGACAAGAAGACGATGCGCTCCTACATCGATCTCGACGAGCTGGAAAAGCGCGAAGGGGTCAGCTTCAAGTCCCACTACTGACGCTGCGCTGAAAAATGGTGACGGGAAGTGGTGATGAGAAATGGTGATAAGAAGTGGTGATAAAAAACCCGCTGCGCAACGCAAGGCCATTACCCATCACCAGTATTCATCACCATCTCTCATCACCAGTTGGGCGTGAACGTGCTCACGCTGCCGGGAGAGGCGTGAAGTGAAGCCGGAGCTCCTCGTCGTCACTCCGATCTACCCGCCGACACTTGCCGAGCTCGAGCGCGAGTACACCGTGCACAAGCTTTGGCTGGCCGAGGACCCGGAAGTGTTCTTGGGCGAAGTGTCCCGGCGCGTGCGCGGCGTGGTGACGGTGGGATCCATCGGGCTCGCCCCCGGCCGCATCGAGTCCCTTCCCAGGCTCGAGATCGTCGGCTGTTTCGGCACACCTCACGGAGTGGTGGATCTCGCGGCAGCGAAAGCGCGCGGGGTAGTCGTGACGAACACACCCGATTCAATCACGGACGCAGTTGCGGACCTCGCGATTGGCCTCGTCATTGCTGTCATGCGCAAGATTTGCGAGACCGACCGCTTCGTGCGCGCCGGGAAGTGGCTGGCCGGCCTGCCGCCGATGGGAGCGGGGCTCGGCGGCAAGACCTGCGGGATCATCGGGCTGGGCGCCATCGGCCGCGCTGTGGCCAGACGCGCCGAAGCCAGCGGCATGGCGGTGTGCTACCACGGACCTCGGGAGAAGTCGGGGGTGGCCTATCCTTATTGCGCGGACCTCGAGGAGATGGCGCGCCGCGCCGATTGCCTGGTGGTTACCTGCCCGCTGACGCCGGCAACCCGTGGCCTCGTCGATGTCCGTATTCTCGACGCGCTGGGACGAGGCGGCTTTCTCGTCAACGTCGCACGCGGCCCCGTTGTGGAGGAGGCCGCATTGATCGCGGCGCTCAAGAACGGCGGAATCGCCGGCGCCGCGCTCGACGTGTACTGGGATGAGCCGCGCGTGCCCGCAGCGCTGCTGGGGATGGAAAACGTCGTGCTCGTCCCGCACATCGGCTCTTCGACGCGGGAGGTGCGCGAGGCGCGCGGGGTAAAACTGCTTGCGAACCTGCGCGAGCATTTCGCCGGGAAGCCTGTGCCTAATCCGATGGTGATGGATCGCGCTTAAGAGCGTGAATAGTGAGTGGTGAATGGACTGTAGCTTCCGTGAAACGTGAAACGTGAATCGTGAAACGTCATTTAGCCGCAGATAAACGCAGATACATCGAGACAGAAATCAAAAACTGTTTTGTTTTCGTCTTGTTTTTTCGCCGCCGATGAACGCCGATGAACGCCGATCAGTGCTCGTGAATCGTGAAACGTGAATCGTGAAACGAGCCCCGTGTAACACCAAAACTGAACCGCCGAGACGCCGAGAGAAGCAAGAATTGACGGTAGCTACTCGTCACTCGTCACCCGTCACTCGTCACGCATCACGGTAGTTGGAGCCGCCGATGCACGCCGATAAAACCTAAAGCTTCACCGCCAAGCACGCGGAGAACGCGAAGGAAAATAACAGCTTTACCGCGGAGGCCGCCGAGGACGCAGAGGCGTCCATGATCAGAATTTGAATTCCAGAACGCAAAGGTAGCGCCAAGTGAGGGTCTGGAGGCGGCCCTGGAAATACTGGCGCTGACCTTACCCGTCACCCGTCACCCGTCACC
>JAQBFV010000311.1:0-3011 GCA_032123035.1 Betaproteobacteria bacterium
GCGCGCCCCGGCGCTACTCCCTCGCCGGCCAGCTCCAGACCGCGCTGTCCGACGAGCGTGGCATGAGCGTTGGGCTAAAGTACCGCCACTACGACCCGCGCCCCGGTCTCCGAGGTGGGCCGTATGGCGACTCCTTGGGTAGCACCCGCGGACCGGAATTGGCCTCATCAGCCGTGCCCGGTCCGTTTTCGAGCTCGAGCTACGAAGTCCGGTTGCGTTACCAGCACAGCGCGTCGAGTTCGTTCGGCTTGGCGCTGGGCCGCGATGTGGAAACCTTGACCCCAGGCCTCGGCGCAGGGACCGACGGCGAGCGCCAGCTCATGTTGACCGGGCAACATTGGCTGACACCGAGCTGGGGGCTGAGCTACGACCTGCTCTCCGACGAGCCGGGGGCGGCGATGCGGGTGCAGGGCCTGCGCCTCGGCGTGCGCTACCGGTTCTGATCCGGCGCGCGTTTCAGTTTCGTACGATAGCGGTCTGAAGCACGGTCGGCGCCCGTACGCGATTACTGCTGTTTTCCCGATTGATCAACCAGCGGCACGAAACGTACTGCCAGCACCTCGCGGCGGTTGATCGTGCCGTCACGCTGTTTTTCCAGCACCAGGAGCGTCTGCCCTCCAATCTGGCCGCCGACCGGGACCACCAGCCGCCCGCCCGGTTTCAGTTGATCGATGAGCGGCTGCGGTACGTCCCGCGGCGCTGCCGTCACGATGATGGCGTCGAAGGGGGCGTGCTCGGGCCAGCCCTGGTAGCCGTCACCGACCTTGGCCGTAACATTGTCATAACCGAGTCGTTTAAGACGCTCTCCTGCCTCACGTCCCAGAGCCTCAACGATTTCTATCGTGTACACCGTCTTCGCCAGTTCGCCCAGCACCGCAGCCTGGTAGCCACAGCCGGTGCCGATCTCGAGTACCGTATCGCCCGGCTTCACGTCCAGAATATCGGTCATCAAGGCGACGATGAAGGGTTGCGAGATCGTCTGTCCATGCCCGATCGGCAGCGGACGGTCGGCGTAAGCGCTGGGACGCTCCCAAGCCGGCACAAACTCGTGCCGCGGCACCTTCGACATGGCCGCCATTACACGCTCGGAAAGAGCCGCCCGCCCGGTCTCGAAGCGGGTCTCGCGCGTGATCGAGGCGATATGCTCGACCATGCGCGCGCGCGCGCTGGCGTACGTGTCCTGCGCTTCCGCGGTCATGTCACCCCCTGAGATGAGCACGAGGATGCCGAGCAATCCCAACACACCACTACGAGCCGATTCCATAAAAAACCAAGGGCATTCCCGACGTAATCGAGTATGCCCCTGGAAACCACGCGGAATCAATCAGCCTTTCAGGCACGTCTTCATAAAGTGCTTGCGCTCCTTACCCTTAAGCTTCTGATCACCGGCCTTTCTGCTGCAATCCTTCATTTTCTGCCGGTGAGCCAGTTGCTTTTCAGTGGGCGGCTTCCTGGTCTTCACCCGCTTCTCCGCCTTCACGGCGGTGTCCGCGTAACTCTTGCCCCGCTCCTGCGCAAACGCGAAGGGCGACGTTGCCAGTACGAGGCACAGTACTGCGATCAGCTCTTTCATGATGCACTCCTCTCTCGGTTGTTAAACGCGTTCGTCGGGCGAGCCCGACGCCGGTTTAACGCACGGGAGCCGAAGCCGGCTGACACAGATTGAGTGCGCCGGCGAGCAATTCGTACGACCTCAGGCGGCTGTCGTAGTCGCCCGTGATCGTGATGACCATGAGTTCGTCTGCCTCGTATTGCTCCCGCAGCTCGAGCAAGCGGGTGCGGACCGTCTCCGGGGTCCCTTGCACGACGCGCCGCTGATGGTGAGCGATGCGCCTGCGGTCGGCCTCGGTATAGGGATAGGCTCGCGCCTCTTCGTGGCTGGGCACGGGCGCATTGACGCCATAGTCCGTGTTGAGCCGGCGCAGAGCGATGCTCGCCGAGAGGCGCTCGGCCTCCTGCGCCGTTTCCGCGCAGATCACGAAAACGCATAGCAGGGAATGCGGCCCCGGCTCTCGCGCGGACGGCTGGTAGCGCCGCTTGTAATCCCGCACCACGACGTCCCCGCCGTCGGCGCTGATGAAGTGCGCAAAAGCAAAGCGCAGACCCAGTTGCGCGGCGAGGGCGGCGCTGTAATCGGACGAGCCAAGCAGCCAGACTTGCGGCGCGGTGGGGCCTGCCGGCATCGCCTTTACGCCGGCGAACGGATGCTCCGGCGGCATGGCGTCGTCGAGATAGGCAACCAGGTACTGCACCTGCTCCGGGAAATGCTCCGCCCCGGGATAACGCCCTTCCCCCATGGCAAGCGTTGTCATCCGGTCCCCGCCTGGCGCGCGCCCGATTCCCAGGTCGATGCGCCCCGGGTAAAGCGCCTCGAGCATACGGAACTGCTCGGCCACCTTGAACGGGCTGTAATACGGCAACAGCACCCCGCCCGTGCCGACGCGGATCGTCGACGTCTCCGCCGCGACCCGGGTGACGAGAATCTCGGGACACGGGTCACCCAGCGCTGCGAGCGCATGGTGCTCCGCGAGCCAGTAGCGGTGATAGCCGAGCCGCTCGGCTGCCTGCGCCAGACGGATGGTCTCGTGCACCGCCTGCGCGGGCGTGTAGCCGCTGATGACGGGGGACTGGTCGAGTACGCTGATTCTGACGTCTGTCATTCTTTTGGTTCGACCGCCAACGCGCCGACGATCCGCAAGTCGCGCATGGGAAGAGGCGTGAGTGGTAAGTGAGCTATTGTTGAAAACAGGCGTCAGCGCACTTACCGCTCACTATTCACGGGTCTTCAAGCCTTTACGAACTCATCGAGCACTGCGCACCACGCAGCAGCGAGGTTGTCCCGATTGTAACCGCCCCCGCCGAAACCCATGATGCGCCCCCCAGCCAGCTCGGCAGCGAGCACGCACAGGCGCTTCGCCGCGTGGGCATGCGCCGCCGGCGTGTATTGCAGCATCGCCAGCGGGTCGCCTGCGAGGCTGTCGGCCCCGCACTGGAACAAGATGAACTCGGGC
>JAQBFV010000312.1:0-2909 GCA_032123035.1 Betaproteobacteria bacterium
TCGAAACGCTTGAAGAAACCGCCGCTATCGTGTCTGCGCTTGATCTCGTGATCAGCGTGCCGACCGCGACTGCCCATCTGGCGGGTGCCCTGGGAAAGCCCGTTTGGGTGCTCGTCCCGGCGCTGGCGACGTGGCGCTACCTCTGGGAAGGCGAACGCGTGCCCTGGTACGCGAGCATGCGCGTATTTCGGGGGCGCGGCGAAGGACCTGAGAGCGTTGTCCGCCGGGTCCGTGCCGCGCTCGATGGCGAGGGCTAGCGCCAACGCGAGGTGACGGGTCGGCGGCGTGCGCGGTGCTTGCCGCAACATGCCGTTCCGACTGACGAAGACGGGCAATCGATGGACGATAATTGTCACGTCGCGCCCAACAAGTGAAATTTTGCCGGTTTTAAAATCCTCTGTGGCGACAGAGGGTTAGCGACAAAATGCGACGTTATTCCGGCTTGCAGGCAGGTGGCATGAAACCTGCTCCACTGAGGGTACGAGGATTTTCTCGGGTCTCTGGGAGCACCAAGTGGTTAGACAACTTCAACGTGGTTTTACCCTTATCGAACTGATGATCGTGGTCGCGATCATCGGTATTTTGGCAGCCGTCGCGCTGCCCGCGTATCAGGACTACACCATTCGCGCCAAAGTCTCGGAACTGATTCTCGCGGCGAGTGCCGCGCGGACGGCAGTGACCGAGAACGCGCAGAACCTGAACGCGCTGTCTGGCGCTGGCGCCGGCCTCACGATCGCGGCGGGCGGCAAAATTAGCGCCGCGTCGATCACGATTTCGGGCGCGATCGGTGTCTCGGGTGCGGACGCGCTGATGGGAACGGCGGGTATTACCGTGACCCTCATGCCGAGTTGGAATTCCACAGCCAACACCGTGATCTGGTCCTGTGACGTTGTCCCGACTAAATACGGGCCGTCGACCTGCCGTACCGACTGACCGCAGACGCAGACTACGAAAAAGCCTCCTTCGGGAGGCTTTTTTTTGGTGCGCCCGGCAGGGCGCGCGTACTTGGAGGTGGAAGTCCTCTACACACTCGGCAAGGAGAGCGGATACGAGGCGGTGCAGCGGGGCGAGCAGGCCAATATCTGTAAAGCCCGATACTTGCATGGAACGCTGCGACGTAGATCCGACAGGCATAAGCGTGAAGGTGCGTGCGCAATACCCGGGGAGATCTGGCGGTCTGCCTTGTGCTACTGACATCGCGAGGTGTTGAGATGGATCGCCAGAAGTCAGCCGAGGCCATAGTAGGTGTCGGTAAGAGCCGAAGGGCCGAACATGAAATGCCGTGAGTAGGCGGCGGGAACACGCGGACAGTTGATGAAGGCAGAAGATTCACGAACAGTGGATACCGACGAAGAGGCGCCGAGGCGGAACCTCGGCAGGGCTTCGTGTGGCGCCGAGACTGACGCGACGGCCCGTCTGCGGACGAAAGCGGAGTCAAGCGGGCTGATGGAAGCCGTAGCAGGACGCGGCAACCTGATGCTGGCGTATCAACGGGTGGTCAGGAACAAAGGTGCTGCCGGGGTCGATGGCATCGGTATCGCCGCGTTCAAAGGCCACCTGCAACGACATTGGCCGACGATCAAGGTCAGCCTGCTGGCTGGGAAGTACATCCCCCAGCCGGTGCGCCGGGTGGACATCGCGAAGCCGCAAGGTGGAGTGAGAACACTCGGCATTCCGACGCTGACGGATCGGTTGATCCAGCAAGCGTTGCATCAGGTGCTGAGTCCGATCTTCGAGGCTGACTTCTCCGCATCGAGTTATGGTTTCCGACCGGGGAGGAACGCCCATCAAGCGGTCAAGGCGGCTAAGCAGTACGTCGCCGAAGGCCGGCGAGTCGTGGTCGATGTGGACGTGGAGAAATTCTTCGATCGCGTCAATCACGACCTGCTGATGGAAAAGCTCTCGCAGAAGATTGAAGACGGGCGAGCGCTGCAACTCATCCGCCGCTACCTGGAAGCGGGAATGATGGCAGACGGGATCAGTAGTCCCCGGACGCAGGGCACGCCGCAAGGCGGGCCGCTGTCACCACTGCTGTCGAACATCCTGCTGACGGAACTGGATCGGGAACTGGAACGCCGTGGTCACGCCTTCTGCCGCTATGCCGACGACTGCAACATCTACGTCCGAAGCCGGGCGGCGGGGGAACGGGTCATGGCGAGCCTCACTCGATTTCTCGCGGTACGCCTCAAGCTCACGGTCAATGTGGCCAAGAGCGCGGTGGCGTACCCGTGGGAGCGGAAGTTTCTGGGCTACAGCATGACGTGGCATCAAGCCCCGAGACTACGGATTGCGCCGGCAAGCTATCAACGGCTGGAGAAGCGCATCCGGGAAGTGCTCAAGGGCGCGCGTGGGCGCAGCCTGAGCTTTACCATCCAAGAACTCAATCCACTGTTGCGCGGTTGGGCAGCGTACTTCAAGCTGACCGAGACAAAGAAGGCGCTGGAAGAGTTGGATGGCTGGATCAGGCACAAACTGCGCTGCATCATGTGGCGGCAGTGGAAACGCCCGTATGCTCGCGCCAAGAACCTGATGAGGGCGGGGTTGACGGAAGAACGGGCGTGGCGATCGGCCTGCAATCAGCGCGGGCCATGGTGGAACGCCGGGGCCAGTCACATGAACGCGGCCTTCCCGAAATCGTTCTTTGATCGTTCAGGTCTGGTGTCGCTGCTCGCTACGACGCGACGACTCCAGCGTGTTGCATGAACCGCCGGATGCGGAACCGCACGTCCGGTGGTGTGGGAGGGCGACCGGGGTGACCCGGTCCCCTACCCGATCCTGCAGAGCTGAACACGCGCTCGAAACCGTGGGCTATGATCCGATGCACATCGTGCTCCGGGCTCGAGCGAGCCATCATGATGGTCGCCGACCAGCCTGCGGGCGGCTGCACAAGCAACGCACAAGGACGCGAG
>JAQBFV010000313.1:0-5138 GCA_032123035.1 Betaproteobacteria bacterium
GTGGCGGTGGCGGTGGCGGTCACGATTGACCAGTGACCGGTCGTTAGACCCTCTCTGTTTCCTGTTTCCTGTTTCCTGTTTCCTGTTTCCTGTTTCCTGTTTCCTGTTTCCTGTTTCCTGTTTCCTGTTTCCTGTTTCCTATTCCCAATTACCTTTATGAAGCTGCCGAAAACCCTTTTTCCGCTGATCCTCGCTGGTCTGTTAGCCGGCTGTGCTGGGCCACGCGGCATCGTGCCTGCGCAGAGCACGTTAACCGATGTGCGCGCGAGCGTGGGCAGCCCAACCGATATTCGCTTCGATCAGAACGGAGATGAGCTCTGGGAATATGCTCGCGGCCCCATGGGCACCGAGACCTATTTGATTCGCGCCGGCAAGGACGGGCGCGTGAAGTCCGTCACCCAGCTGCTCACCGAGGAGCAGTTCGCGAAGATCATGCCGAACCAGGCCACCAAGGCCGATGCGCGCCATCTGCTCGGGCGCCCATCTGATGAGGCTTTTCTGTATAACGGGACGTCGTGGACCTGGCGCGTTAAAGTGGGGCCGCAGGAAGGCCATTTCGTCGTCCGCTTCGATCCGAACGATGTCGTGCTCGACAAGATCATTCTGATCGAAGTCGGCGACGGCGACAACAGCGACCGCGGCGAGGGCGGGGGCGGCAAGTAGCCCGGCCAGCGCGCCGGTGATCCGCTAAAGCTTTACCGCGGAGGGCGCCAAGGTCGCGGAGGAAGAGAAAAGCTTTACCGCAAAGGACGCAAAGGCCGCGAAGGATTACCAATAGGATTTGAATAAAGCGGTAAGTCTATGCGGGCGTGTTGCGACCACTCGCTTCCCCGTATGCCGCCCTTGGCGTTACCTTAGCGTTCTTGGGGTTGGATTCGAATTATTGTTTCCCTTGGCGTCCTCCGCGTCCTTGGCGGTGAGGCTTCTTTCTTCCTTGGCGTCCTTCGCGACCTCGGCGGTGAGGCTGTTATTTTCCTTGTCGTCCTTCGCGACCTTGGCGGTGAGGCTGTTATCTTCCTTGGCGTCCTCCGCGGCCTTGGCGGTGAGGCTTCTTTCTTCCTCTGCGTCCTCCGCGCCCTTGGCGGTTCAGCTTTGCGGTGCGCTGGTATGATGCGGCCGTGTCAGCAATTCCTTCCTCAGTGAGCGCGGAAAAGTCCTCGTCCGAGGCCCGCTGGCAGTTCTGGATCGACCGCGGCGGCACCTTCACGGATATCGTCGCGCGCCGGCCTGACGGCGCACTTCTCGCCCACAAGCTGCTCTCCGAGAATCCGAGGCAGTATAACGACGCCGCGTTGGCCGGCATTCGCGCGCTGCTCGGCGTCGCCCACGGCGCACCGATTCCGGCGGAGCGCATCGCCGCCGTCAAGATGGGCACGACCATCGCGACCAATGCGCTGCTCGAGCGCAAAGGCGAGCCCACCGCGCTCTTCATCACGCGCGGCTTCCGCGATCAACTCCGCATCGGCTATCAGAACCGCCCACGCATCTTTGCGCGCCACATCGTGCTGCCCGAACTGCTCTACCGCGCCGTGTACGAGGTGGACGAGCGCGTGACCGCGCGCGGAGAGACGATGCGGCCTCTAGATACCGAACGGGCACGGCGTGATCTCGCCGATGCCTTCGGCCGCGGCTACCGCGCGATCGCGATCGTGCTCATGCACGGCTATCGCTACCCCGATCACGAGCAACGCCTCGCGGCGCTGGCCCGCGAGACGGGCTTCACCCAGGTGTCGGTCTCGCACGAAACGAGCCCCTTGATGAAGCTCGTCTCGCGCGGCGACACGACCGTGGTCGATGCCTACCTGTCGCCGATCCTGCGCCGCTACGTCGAGCGTGTCGCACGCGAACTGCCCGAGGTCAATCTCATGTTCATGCAATCGAACGGCGGGCTCACTGATGCGCACCGCTTCCGCGGCAAAGATAGCGTGCTGTCCGGCCCGGCAGGCGGGGTCGTGGGCGTCGCGCGCACCTCCGCGGCGGCCGGCTTCGACCGCATCATCGGCTTCGACATGGGTGGCACCTCGACCGATGTGTCCCATTACGCGGGCGCCTTCGAGCGCACGTTCGATACGCAGGTCGCGGGCGTGCGCCTGCACGCGCCGATGATGGACATCCACACGGTCGCCGCGGGGGGCGGCTCGATCCTGCACTTCGACGGCTCGCGCTACCGCGTCGGGCCGGACTCCGCCGCCGCGAGCCCCGGGCCCGCCTGCTATCGCAACGGGGGTCCACTCAGTGTGACCGACGCCAACGTGATGCTCGGAAAGGTCCATCCCGAATTTTTCCCGCACGTATTTGGAGCCACCGGTGACGCACCGCTTGATGCCGACGTCGTGCGGGAAAAATTTATCGAGCTGGCGGCGGAAATTCATCGCATCACAGAGGACACCCGCTCGCCGCAAGAGGTCGCCGAGGGTTACGTGCGGATCGCTGTCGAAAACATGGCCAACGCCATCAAGAAGATCTCGGTCGAGCGCGGGCACGATATCTCCGACTACACCCTCGCCTGCTTTGGTGCCGCCGCCGGGCAGCACGCCTGCCTGGTGGCCGACGCGCTTGCGATACCGCGCATCCACATCCATCCCCACGCTGGCGTGCTCTCCGCGTACGGCATGGGACTCGCGGACATCACCGCGATGCGCGAGCAGGCAATCGAGGCCCGGCTCGATGAGGCGGTCATGCCCCGCCTCGAGGAAGCGCTTGGCGTTCTAGGCGAGACCGCCCGCACGGAGGTTTCGCGCCAGGGGGTCTCGCCCCAACACGTCGCGATCCAGCGGCGCGTGCATCTGCGCTACGAGGGCACTGACACCGCGATCGTCGTGGATTTTGCCGCGCCGGAGGCGATGGTTGCCGCTTTCGAGTCGGCCTACCGCGCGCGCTTCAGTTTTCTCATGTCGGGGCTTGCGCTCGTCGTCGAGGCGGCCTCGGTCGAGGCCACCGGCCAGAGCGATCCGGCGCAGGAGCGCCCGCGCGAGCACCCGCCGCGGCCGGGCGCCGCACGGGTGGAGGCATCCATCGCCCTATTCAGCGGCGGCCAGTTCCACGATACGCCGGTCTACCAGCGCGATTCGCTGCGTCCGGGCGATCTCATCGCAGGCCCGGCGATCATCGCCGAGACCAACGCGACCACGGTCGTCGAGCCGGAATGGCAGGCGCAGGTAACCCCGATCGACCATCTGGTGCTTACGCGGCGGGTGCCGCGGCCAGCGCGCGAGGCTGTAGGCACGCGCGTAGACCCGGTCATGCTCGAGGTCTTCAACAATCTCTTCATGGCAATCGCCGAGCAGATGGGGTTCACCCTCGCCAATACGGCGTACTCGGTGAACATCAAGGAGCGGCTCGATTTCTCCTGCGCGCTGTTCGACACCGAGGGCGGGCTCATCGCAAACGCGCCACATCTTCCGGTTCACCTTGGTGCCATGGGCGAGAGCGTGCTCGTCATTGCGCGCGAGAACGCCGGGCGGATGCGGCCCGGCGACGTCTACATGCTGAACAACCCCTACCACGGCGGCACGCACCTGCCCGACATCACCGTGGTGACGCCCGTCTTCGACGACGCCGGAAACCAAATTCTCTTCTATGTCGCCTGTCGCGGCCATCACGCCGACATTGGCGGGATCTCGCCGGGCTCGATGCCGCCGGCCAGCCGCCACGTCGACGAGGAAGGCGTCCTCATCGACAACTTCCTCCTGGTCGAGCGCGGGCAACTCCGGGAGCGTGAGACGCGGGCGCTGCTTGCGGCCGCCCGCTACCCCGCACGCAATCCTGACCTCAACCTCGCTGACCTGCGCGCCATGGTCGCCGCCAACCAGAAGGGCGTCACCGAGCTGCGGCGCATGGTCGAGCAGTTCGGTCTGGAGACGGTGCACGCGTACATGCAGCACGTGAAGGACAACGCCGAGGAGTCGGTGCGCCGCGTGATCGAATCGCTGCGAGACGGCGAGTTCAGCCACGAGCTGGACAACGGCGCCGTGATCCGCGTGAAGATCGCTATCAACCGCGCAGCGCGCAGCGCGGTGATTGATTTCACCGGCACCTCGGCGCAACTCGCGGACAACTTCAATGCGCCCGCCGCCGTGACGATGTCGGCTGTGATTTACGTCTTTCGCACGCTGGTGGACAGCGATATTCCGCTCAACGCCGGCTGCTTGAAGCCGCTCGAGGTCATCATCCCGGAGGGCTGCATGCTCAATCCGCGCTACCCGGCCGCAGTCGTGGCGGGGAATGTGGAAACTTCGCAATGCGTGACGGATGCGCTGTACGGCGCGCTCGGGATCATGGGAGCCTCACAGGGAACGATGAACAACTTCACGTTTGGCAACGAGCGGTATCAGTATTACGAAACCATCGCGGGGGGATCCGGTGCCGGCGAAGGATTCGACGGCACCGATTGCGTGCAGACCCACATGACCAACTCGCGCATGACGGATCCCGAAGTGCTGGAGTGGCGCTATCCTGTTCTCATCGACGAGTTCGCCGTGCGGCGCGGCAGCGGCGGTGCCGGCCGCTGGCACGGCGGCGACGGCGCGATCCGGCGGGTGCGCTTCCTCGAGCCCATGTCCGCGGCGCTCCTCTCGGGGCATCGGCGCATCGCGCCTTACGGCATGGACGGCGGCGCGCCCGGCACAGTCGGCACCGCACGGGTCGAGCGCGCCAGGGGCGAACGGGTAGAGCTCAAAGCCTGCGACGAGGTGGAGATGCAGGCGGGCGACGTGTTCGTCATCGAGACGCCGGGCGGGGGCGGCTACGGCAAAGGATGAAGGATGAAGAAAGAGCTTAGCTCGCTGTAGTCACGTTCTGTTTTTTTCTTCGGTCTTTACGCCGCCTTCATCCCTCATCCTTCCGCCTTCATCTTTCGATATGGGCGGTTCCATCCCCAGCATGCGCAGGATCCAGACCAGCGCGAAGCCCGCTGCCAGCGGCCACCATTGCATATTCCACAATGCAAGCGCCCCCGACGCGCCATAGATGATCGACATCAGCAAGAGCCCGGCGTGCTGCGTCCTGCGATACCCGAACATGATCGTCACCGCGAGGGCGATGAACAGGCCGGAGATGACGTAGATGACGATGCTCATTTCAGACGTAATAGGTGATGGGTAATGGGTAATGGGCGAACACCACGATTCACGATTCAC
>JAQBFV010000314.1:0-3014 GCA_032123035.1 Betaproteobacteria bacterium
TGCGCTGCCCGTGACCGTTGACAATGGCTTTGTCCCTCTTGTGGGCTTTTCTGCTCTGCATGTGCGTGCTTCTGCTTCACCTGGCCATGGAGGGCATCGCCCAGGAAGGCACGATTCAGAATGTACGACGAACTCACCAGGGAAGATCCAGATTCCACGGGACTCCGCGATTCACCCTGCCTTGGTTCTCTTGGCGGGCTTGGCGGTTCAATTTCGGGTTTTGGTTTTCCTCCGCATTCTTGGCGGTGAGCGGTCATGCAATTTGAGGTCTTAGCCACCGACGGGGCGGCGCGATGCGGTCGGCTCACGCTCCCCCACGGGGCGGTGGACACGCCCGCTTTCATGCCGGTGGGCACCTACGGGACGGTCAAGGCGATGAGCCCGCAGGAGTTGCGGGAAATCGGCGCGCAGATCGTGCTCGGGAATACGTTCCATCTCTGGCTGCGGCCGGGCCTTGACGTGATCGCGGCGCACGGCGGGCTGCACCGCTTCATGGGGTGGGACGGGCCCATACTCACCGATTCGGGCGGCTATCAGGTCTACAGTCTCGGGCCGTTGCGCAAGATCTCCGAAGAAGGCGTGAGATTCCAGTCGCCGGTCAACGGCGACCCCTGTTTCCTCACGCCGGAAGAATCCATGCGCGTTCAGCGCGGGCTCAATGCGGACGTCGTGATGGTGTTCGACGAGTGCACGCCGTACCCGGCCGAGTTCGAAACGGCGCGCGCGTCGATGCAACTCAGCCTGCGCTGGGCGGAGCGCTCCAAACGCGCCCACGCGGGCAACCCAAATGCGCTGTTCGGCATCGTCCAGGGCGGCATGTACGAGGCGCTGCGTGACGAATCGTTGGCGGAGCTTGGGCGGATCGGGTTCGATGGCTACGCAATCGGCGGGCTGTCGGTGGGAGAAACGAAACACGAGATGATGCGCATTCTCCGGCACACGGCGCCCGGATTGCCGGCAGCGGCGCCGCGCTACCTGATGGGCGTCGGCACGCCGCAGGATATCGTGGCGGCAGTCCAGGCAGGTATCGATCTCTTCGACTGCGTTCTGCCCACGCGCAACGCGCGCAACGGCTGGGTCTATACGCGGGGCGGCGTGGTCAAACTGAGGAACGCGGCCCATCGCGAGGATGTCCGGCCCCTCGACGCGGGTTGCGGGTGCTACACGTGCCGCCATTTCACGCGCGCTTACCTCCATCACCTGCAGCGCGTGAATGAGATCCTCGGGGCACGGCTCAACACGCTGCACAACTTGTACTACTATCAGGAGCTGATGCGGGAGCTGCGAGGCGCGATCGAGGCCGGCGCCCTGGGCGAGTTTGCCGCCGGCTATGCGCAAGCGAGGGCCAAATCGTGTTAAAGTTTGACGTTTTTCCGGGGCGCCGTGGCGCCTTTTTGAAAAGTGGAGGCGCGATATGTTGATCAATTCGGCATGGGCCCAGGGTTCCGGGATTGCTTCGGGCGGCGGCATGGAGAGCATGCTGCTGATCGTGCTGATGTTCGTGGTGCTCTATTTCCTCATGATCCGGCCGCAGATGAAGCGCGCGAAAGAGCACAAGCAGCTGATCGAGGCGCTGCAGAAGGGCGATGAGGTCATTACCGCCGGCGGCGTGGTCGGGCGCATCAGCAAGGTCGGCGAGGGCTACCTCACGGTCGAGGTGGCAGAGAATGTCGAGATTCAAGTCCAGCGCCCGTCGGTGCAGCTGGTTTTGCCGAAAGGCACCATCAAGGGCCTTCAGTGACTCGTAAATCGTAAATCGATGAGCCTCTTCAAGAGAGCAGGAGGTTCTGCGAATCACGAATCACGGATCACGATTCACGGCATCAAATGAATCGTTACCCCCTCTGGAAATACATCATCGTCGCGGCCGCGATCGTGCTCGGCTGCTTCTACACGCTGCCTAATTTTTTCGGCGAGGCGCCAGCCGTGCAGGTCTCGCCGCTGCGTGCCACGCTTAAGGCCGACACCGCCTTGATGAGCCGGGTCGAGCAGATCCTCGAGAAGGGCGGGTTCAAACCGGACGCCATCTTTCTCGATCCCCAGAGCGTCAAGGCGCGCTTCGCCGACACCGATATCCAGATCCGCGCGAAAGACGCGCTGCAGTCCCAGCTCGGTGAGGACTACATCGTGGCGTTGAACTTGCTGTCGAACAGCCCGGGCTGGCTCTCCGCCCTGGGTGCGCTGCCGATGTATCTGGGCCTGGATCTGCGCGGCGGGGTTTATTTTCTGCTTCAGGTGGATATGCGGGCGGCACTTGCCAAGAAGGTCGAATCGCTTGCCAGCGGTATCCGTAGCGGGCTGCGCGAAAAGCGCATTCAGTACACCGGAATCGTGCGCACGGGTCAGACGCTCACAGTGCGGTTCCGCGACGAGGCCATGCTCGACCGGGGAGTCGCCGAGATTAAGCGCGCCATGCCCGATCTCGCTCTGAAGAGCGAGAAAGTGGCGAGCGGGTACCGGATTGTGGCCACTTTGAAACCGGAAGCACAACGCCAGACGCAGGACTTCGCCCTGAAGCAGAACATCACCACGCTGCGCAACCGCGTCAATGAGCTCGGGGTGGCCGAGCCCATCATCCAGCAGCAAGGTGCCGACCGCGTCGTGGTCCAGCTGCCCGGTGTGCAGGACACCGCCAAGGCCAAGGATATCCTTGGCCGCACCGCGACGCTCGAGGTGCGCATGGTGGCGGAAGAGCACTCCGACCCGGCGACACTGCAGGCTGCAGTAGCGGGCCAGGTGCCATTTGGCGATGAGCTTTACTACGAGCGCGGCGGCGTGCCGATCCTCGTCAGAAAACAGGTTGTCCTCACCGGCGACCGCATCAACGACGCCCAGCCCGGCTTCGATCAGCAGACCAACGAGCCGGCGGTGCACATTGCCCTTGACGGCGTGGGTGCGCGGATCTTCCAGCTGGTCACTCGGGAAAACGTGGGCAAGCGCATGGCGATTCTGCTCTTCGAAAAGGGCAAGGGCGAGGTCGTCACCGCGCCGGTGATCCGCACCGAGATCGGCGG
>JAQBFV010000315.1:0-3068 GCA_032123035.1 Betaproteobacteria bacterium
GCTTCGTGCTCGAGGCGCTGCGGCGCAACGGCTGGAACGTGACGCGCAGCGCGGAGGAAACCGGCATGCAGCGCGCCAATTTCCAGGCGCTCATGAAGAAGTATCAGATCCGCATCCGGGGAACCGCGCCGGCACCCGACGCCTCATCCGAGTCCTGACGGGCAACGGTCCGGGCGCTAAGAGCCGTTCATCGAACGCCACGGCCCTTTTTTAGCCGCCGATGCACGCCGATCGAAAACCGAGTCATTTGTAGCCGCGGATGGACGTTGATGCATACCCGTCAATGTTCGTGAATCGTTAAACGTGAATCGTGTCATGTTTAGAGCATGAAATCAGCCGCAGATAAACGCAGAAAAAATTCGAACCGCGCTCAATATTAAGGTTGTTGGTTTTATCTGCGTCCATCGGCGTTCATCGGCGGCCAAGAAGCACTTGGCATTTTGTTATCGCTTCTAAGCGTGCGGTGTACTGGCTTTCGCTTCATCCCCGCCGCCTGCGCCGTGGGTTTCCTCGTAGCCGGTGACGAACATCGCCTTGAAATGCGCCGACGCCGTGTACCCCAGAGCGCCCATGTAGACGTGAAGAAAGACGAAGAACACGAAGAAAATATAGATCAGCACGTGCGCCGTATCGATCACGCGCACCCCGCCGAGCAGCTCCACCAGCCCGTAGAAACGCGTTACGTCCCACAGCAGAAGGCCCGTTACGAATACCACCGGAACGAGCAGCATCATGACCACCTGGTACATCATGCTCTGCATCGGATTGAACTTCTCGTAAACGCTGATCTGGTGCGGATTCGGGCTGCCTTTGAAAATCCCATAGCCGTAATACTGCAGTTGAAGCAAGCTCTTCTTGAAGTGCCTGACAGGGCTCAGCTCCGGATGGTAGACCTTGATGCGGTCGGAGAAGAGGTAGAACAGCAGCCAGATGAAGTAGTTGCCGATCAGGACGAAACCGATCCAGTTGTGCCAGTTGACGGCGGTCTTGAAGTCGAGGACATCGATCAGTCCGACGTAGCGGATCTGCGTGCCGGTGAGAATCATCAACACGAACCCGGCTGCGTTGATCATGTGCCAGATCCTGACCGGCAGGGGATGGACGTAAATTCTTTCCATGATCGCTTCTCCGTCTACGGCTTCCGGTTGTCGCCGGCGTCGGCGCCGTCCGCCGAGGCGGCCTTCTCCCGCCTTTGCACGATGCGCTTCATCATCTGGTGCCCGATCGGCACGGCAAGCCCGCCGAGCAGCGCCAGCATGAGAAGGATATCGAGCAGTTCCGTGCGGGTGCCGCCGATGGCATAGAAGGTGCGCAGGCTCTCGACCGAAAGCAGCGAGCTCAGCACTTCCTTCTGCGCCGGGTAACGCAGCGGGCGCCCGTCGGGACCGACAACGGAAACCGTGACGTGCTGGAACGGCTCGGCGCCACCGCGATGGCAGTTGTCGCAGGCCCGCAATGCTCGGGATTTTTCGGCCAGCCGGTGCGCTTCGACATCGGCGCGCAGTTCGATCCTGCCGCGCAACGTTTTCGGTCCCGCGATCTTGCCGCCGTTGAACTCGCGAACGAGGTCGCGCAACTCGCGCGCGTCGAGCCCGTTCTTGTCGCCGTCCAAGGATTTCGCCAGCGTCTCGAACTGCGGGTTGCCCTCGTCCACGATCCATTTCTTCGCGGCAGTGTCGTAGAACCTGAGGTCCACCATGCGCTGCACCGTCGGCGCATGGCAGGCCGCGCAGGACACAACCTTGAGATGCAGCGGGGCATTCGGCAGCCATTTCTCGTGACCCTTCATGTTGGCCGCATGGCAGCCGACGCAGGTTTCATAGGCGGTCTTTGGCGTCACCGTATGGTACCCATGGCAGTCGGTGCACACGGGCGCGATGGTCTTACCCTGGCGTTGCAGTTTCGCGTGCTTGCTGCCTTCGTAATGCTTGAACGCGCTGTCGTGACACTGGCGGCACACCGCGGTCATCGCGATGGCATAGCTGCGTGCATCCTTGATTTCGCGCTGGAGGCCGGGATGCTTGGCCGGGTCGGTGTCGGAATGGCACGCTGCGCAGCCAATCGCTTTGTGTACCGACTTGGCAAATCCCGGCGCGTCGACATGCAACGGCAATTTGGCGCCGTTCGGCAGATCCTTGCTCATGCCTTCAGTGCCATGGCAGGCGAGGCATTGTTTGTCCCCGTCGGACAGGGCGGCTGCCGGATCGGGTCCTGCGGCCATCAGGCCGCCGGACAGAAAAAGGAGTAACCCTGCAACCGCAGCAATCAGGCCAACGGGAAATGTCGCTCTGCTCATTGTTGTTGTCTGCGGGCGACCCTCGCGGGATCTTCGATGAATCAGGTGTGCTCTTCTGGCGCAAGGCCGGGGGCTTGCGCCCCCGGAACTGGCCTGCCCATCGACTGCGGGGAACCGGCTTGGTGGGTGAGGGTTATTCTAGCGCTTTGGCATCCGCCTTCGCACTAGTGCCTGACAAGCGCCTTGCCGCCCATCCATGCGAGCGCCGCAAGCGCAGCCACCGGCACGATCACGATGTAGGCGAGTCCGACGAATGGCGCTGCGATCAGGAATCCCGCTTTCCCTGCATAGCCGGCGACTTTCTTAACCGCAGGCTTCTTCATCAGCGCCTTGCCACCCATCCAGGCAAGCGCACCGATGCCGACCACCGGGAAAGCAAGAATGTAGGCGAGCCCGATGAACGGCGCCGCGATGAACAGAACCACGTTCTTCACATAGCCCGTAATCTTCTTGAGCGCGCCGCTGCGAACCAGCGCTTTCGCCCCCATCCACGCGAGCACCGCCAGGCCGACGATCGGACCTGCGATCAGGTAGGCGAGTCCGATGAACGGCGCGGCAAAGAAGAGCGCGATGTTCTTCACCACGTCGCCCTTCGCCGGCACCGCGGCCGCCGCACCGGCCTCTTGCGGGACCGCGCGCGCCGCCGTCTCAAACAGCGCTTTCTCGGCACTGCCTTCAATCGCCTCGGGCGAGAGCGGTTTGCGCAGAAAATCCGATACGCCCGCCGCCTCGGCCCGCGCTTCGTTCTCCTCGGTGCCGTAGCCGGTCACGA